>NZ_JAMYKV010000001.1:0-304965 GCF_040317535.1 Mesorhizobium sp. M1409 | reverse complement strand
GGCGAACACGTCGATGACCACCGCCGTATCCTCGGCCGGCGTCACCGGGCCGTCATTGTTGGCCTGCGGCACGTCGTCGACGATGTTCACAGTGAGCGTACCGTTGTCGCTCTGGCCGTCCTGGTCCGTCAGCGTGACGGTGAAATTCTCGAACGCGCTATTCTGACCCTGGATGGCGGCATGCGCCTCATTATCGACCAGCGTATAGGCGTAGCTCACCTCGCCGGTGGCGGCATTGTAGCCCGTCACCGTCAGCGTGTTGCCGAGCGCTGTCGTGAACGAGCCGCCCGTGAACACGCCGTCGGTGATGAAGGCGTTGCCGTCGATGGTCAGCGAAGCGATGCCATCGGGCGAGGAGATGGTGAAGGTGCCGCCTTGCGTTGCGCTTTCCTTGGCGGTGTCGGAGCCGTCCGATTCGCCGGCTCCGCGGATAGCCAGCAGGTCATCTTCGTTGACGACGACATCGCCGCCATTGGCCTCCGGCGTCAGGTCGGTGATGACAGGCGTCGAATTGCCGATCGAGATCGTCAGCGTGGTGTGCGAAGTGTCGCCGTCGCCGTCCTTGATCGTGTAGGTGAAGACGTCGTTGACGCCGCCGGGCGTGCCGGCGTCGCGCACGTAGGTATAGCTGCCGTCGCTGTGCAGCGTCAGCTTGCCGTAGGCGCCCTGGAACGGCACGTCGAGCGTAGCCGCGTCAGTGACATCGGTATTGGTGTTGCCGGCCGCAACGCCCACCACCGTCGCCCCGTCGGCGCCCTGGGTGTCGGCAATGCCGTCCGTGGTATTGCCATCACCCGCATCCGTACCGCCGACAAGTACATTGCCCGTGGCGGGGCCGAACTGGCCGGCGGCGATGCTGTCGATATCGGCAACCGCCGTCGGCACGTCGTCGACGATGGCGACGGCGAAGGTGGTGCTGGCCGTATCGCCGTCGACATCCGTGACAGTGATGCTGAAATTGTCCGGAACCGTATCGTTGGGATCGAATCCGTTCGTCTGATTGGGATGAGTGACCGACTCGGTCACCGTGTAATTGTATTCGATGGCACCGGTGCTCGGATTGTAGGAGACGATCGTCAGGAAGCCGAAATCGCCCGGGATCTGCTGGCCGACGCCGGTGACGGTGACGCCGTTGATGACGATCGAGCCAATTCCATCCGGCGCATCGATGCTAATCGTTCCCTTGCCGGACGTTTCCGAATGGCTCGGTGCGTCGCTACCCGGCGATTGTGTCGGGCCGCCATCAAGGCCGGTTTCGCTGGCCGCTTCGCTCGGAGCAAGCAAGGACGTGGCCGTCACTGTAACCTGCCTGTCGACGATCGAGGGGAACAGCTCGCGCCGGTCCAATTGACCAAACTGCAAGGCCGTCGGCGGGAGCAGGGCCGACAGGTCGAAGCCGTCGCCGATGCCGCCGGGGGGGACCGAGAAGTCTCCGCCCGCGCTTGAATTCGAACCGCCGGGGCCGGCCGATATGGAACCGTCGGCGCCGAAGGCGACATCTACATGGCTTGCTTCCAGCGCTGCCAGCAAGGCAACGCGCGGCACCTCGACGTCGCCGATGATGAAGGTCGGCACGTGCAAGGCGCCGTCCTTGATCACGATCACCGAGCCGTCGGCCTGTTCGAGCACAAGGTTGTTGCCGTCGACCTTGATGTTGTCGATGGAAACGTTGGACGGAAGCTTTACGATATTGCCAGCGTCAGCCACATATTCGTGCGTCGCCGCGGGTGCGTTTGCCGTCGCGGGCGCTTCCGGCTTGGCGGGCGCTCCGCCGACATCGACCGGCACCGGTTCGGACGCTGCCGGCGCGGGCTGCGTCGAAATTGCTTGTGCGACCCGCATCTCTGCCGGCGATGACTGACTGTTGTGTTCACCGGATGCCGAATGGTCGTCCCTGGAACCCGAAAAGCTGTCCAAATCGATATTGGTGGTCATTGCTGAAACCCCTCCGTCATTTCCCGGAAAGAGACAGTGGCCACCTCTGCTTTGCAACAGCACTGCAATCTATTTCATATATTCCCATATGCATGATTCGGCATTTTTTACACGTGGTAAACTACACCAATATAACCTGATATATATTGACGTCCGCGAGGACCGAATGGATGGGGGCGAGCCGCGATTCCTTGGTAAATAGAAGTATAAATTTGTATAAAATTTTATGCAAAACAGATGAAGTGATTTGGGGGAAAGTTACCTACCTTCCTTTCCAATAATTTGAGACAAGATTGGTAGCGTCCACAGTCAAAGGTGGGCGTCATGAAAAAAGAAAACTCCCTGGGGAAAACCGGGCTCAAGGTGCTCCTGCTGGCGATCGGGCTTGTCGGCCTGGCGGGGCCATCATCCGCGAACGCCGTTTCCAGAGATGTCGCCGCTGCCGGCACGCCTCTGGAAAGGGTCCAGACGCCACCCTGCCTCGGCGGCGTGTCGCTGGCGAGGCCTCAGCCCTGGCAGCCTGCGGCCCCTTACCGGATCGGCATGATGTTCGGCGGCTATGGCCCGGCGGTTGCCGATGCCGGCGACAGCCCGTCAATGGCGCGAGCCGGGATAGATCCGGTGCAGACGGCGTCGATCATTCCGGGCGTGTTCGGATCGGTTGCCTTGTCGATGCGCAACTTTCCCGTCGCTGCTCGCTGGGCGCCGGTCTACCGGGCAATCACCGCCTGCTCGGCGGGCAGCGACTGCGAGCGCAAGAGCGCGGCTTTTGCCGGCATGGTCTCCGCCGCTCAAGGCAAGGGCTTCAGCGAGAAACTATCCTTCGTCAACAGCAGCGTAAATCACCTGATCGCCTACAGGAAAGACAGCGTCGTCTACGGCCAGCTCGACTATTGGGCGACGCCGTCGGAAATTCTCGAACGGCGGGCCGGCGACTGCGAGGATTTCGCCATCCTCAAGATGACGGCTCTGCTGAGGGCCGGCATTCCAACGCGAAGCATGGCGCTGGTCGTTCTCCAGGACCGCAAGAGAGGCTTCTTTCACGCGGTGCTGTCGGTGAGCACGGGCAGCGGCACCTTCATTCTCGACAGTCTCAGCAACACCGTTGTGCGCGACAGCGATCTGCCGGACTACGTTCCGCTCTATTCGTTCAGCACGGACCGGGCCTGGATCCACGGCTCCAGACCGGGCGGAGCCCAGATGGCCGACATCAAGGGCGGTTTCGCCACCGTCGCGCCTGGCGAAGGTTTTCAGCCATAGGTCTGCGGTGTATTCAGCCGCCGAAGACGAACGCCATCAGCAACTCCGGCTCGAGCACCGGGGCCCGCACCGCATTCAACTGACCCCGGTATCGACGCTCACCGGCACCGATGACAAAGCCGGTGGCCACCGGCGTTTCGCCATTGGCATCGAGCCGCGAGAAGATATCAGCCACATTGAGGTCCAGCGCCAGCTTGAGGTCGTTGCGCGCATCATCGCTCGGAGCGATCGGCAGTTGACGCTTGACCAGCTGCTGGAACGGCGCGTTGAACGTCAGGATCTTCTTCGACGACGCCAAGGCAAAGGCCGGTGACGGGCAAGCGATCAGTATGGCGTTGATGGTATTGATCGACGCAAGCCTTCGCAAAGTCAGGTTTTCGTCCGCCAATCCACGCATGCAGGCCACGCGGATCGCGGATGTCAGGTTGCCTGTCTGTGCCTGGCTTTCGGCGATCTCGTCGATGAGCATGCCGATCGTGCATTTCCTGCGTTCGGCCAGCTGTTTCAGCGAGACCCAGAATGCCCGTTCCAGACGGATGCCGCGCCGTATGCCGCCACGCGCCACGACCCGAAATTCCAGCCCAAAATCCTCGGCCGTGACCGCGGGAAGCAGCCGCTCGCCATCGGCATGATGAAGGCTGGCGCTACCGCTCACTCATCGCCTCCTCACGCGCCTTGTTGATCGGCTTCAGGAGATAGTGCAGGATCGTCTTGCGCCCGGTCTTGATGTCGACTGAACAGATCATGCCGGGGATGATCGAATAGGCCTTGCCGTCTCTCTGAAGTGTCGATTTGTCCGTCGACACGCGCACCTGATAATAGGGTTCCCCTGTCTTCTGATCGACCAGGCTGTCGGCCGTGATGTTGGAGACCTTGCCCTCGATGCCGCCGAAGATCGAGAAATCATAGGCGGTGACTTTGATAAGCGCTTCCTGGTCGGGGCGGATGAAGGCGACATCCCGTGGCGAGACCCGCGCCTCCACCAGCAAAGTCTCGGACGTTGGCACGATGCCGGCCACGACGGCGCCAGGCTGGACGAAGGCGCCGACCGTGTTCAGCTCCAGCGTGTTGACGATGCCGTCCACCGGAGACCGGATATCGGTGCGCGCCACCTTGTCGGTCGCCCCCCTAATGGTTTCATCCACCACCGAAAGGTCCGCCAGCGCCTGGGTGAGGTCGTCCAACGCCTCCTGCTGCAGTTGCAGGCCGAGTTCTTCGACCTGAAGCTGGGCTTCCGTGATCGCCGCCTTGCCCTTCTTGATGGTCTCGCCCGCCAGGTTCAGCTGACCGTTGAGTTCGGTCTGTTCACGCTCTACCCGGAGTTGCTCGGTCCTTGCCATCAGGCCTTTCTTGACCATCGCGTCGACCAGTTTTGCCTCCTGGTCGCTGACGGCCAGGTTCTTGGTCAGACGGTCGGAATTGGCGATCGCCTCGGCCAGTTCCTTCTCACGCTGATCGAGGCGCGACTTGAGCACGGATAGCTTGTTGTCGAAATTCCCGCGTCGGGCGATGAGCAGCTTCTGTTCGTTGTCGCAGATTTGCGGAGCGATCGACTGAATGTCCTGGGGACACGGAAATGGGCCCGAGAGATTGCCGCCCTGTTCGTATTTCAGCCTTGCTATGCGCACTTCCAGCGCGCGCGCCTTGGCCTGCTGCTCGCCCAGACTGGACGTATTGAGCGTGTTGTCCAGGCGGATGATGAGATCGTTCTTCTTGACGATCTGGCCGATCGTCACGGCGATCTCCTGAACGACACCGGCTTCACTCGCCTGAATGATCTGGGTCTTGGACGCGGGTATGACCTTGCCGTCGCCGCGTGCGATCTCATCGACTTCGGCAAAGGATGCCCAGGCGACAAAAACGACAAAAAGCGCTCCTATGATGAATATGGACGCCGACGCAAAGAGCGGCGGTCGATCTTCCCTGGCAAGCATTTCCCACGCCCCAACGCATTGTATGCATTACTATTTGTTTTATCAGGCGCTTGTTTTCTGCAACGCCTGTATGACTTGGTCCTTCGGTCCGTCGGCAACGATCTTGCCCCGCTCGATAACGATCAGGCGGTCGGCCAGTTCAAGCATGCTGAAGCGATGTGTGGAGACGATCAGCGTCGTGTCGCGGTCAAAGGCGACTTTGAGTTGCTTTATCAACTGGCGTTCCGATGCGAGATCCATCGAGCCCGATGGTTCATCCAGAAAGACGATTTTCGGTTTGGTCAAAAGCAGGCGCGCGATCGCCACCGTCTGCCTCTGGCCGCCGGAAAGATTGGTGCCGCGCTCGCCGACATTCATGTCGTAGCCGCGCGGGTGGCGCGAGACGAACTCGTCGACGCCGGCGGCCTTCGCGGCTTCGATGATCTGCTCATCGCTAGCCTCGGGGCATGCCATCAGGAGGTTTTCCTTGATCGTGCCCGAGAACAGGTCGCCAGCCTGCGCAACGATGCCGACCGCGGCGCGAACCTCGGACGGGTGATACTGGCGAATATCGATCCCATCCAGCAGCAACTCGCCGGAGGTCGGCAGGAAAAGCCGGCCGATCAGCCGACCCATCGTCGTCTTTCCCGATCCTATGCGGCCGATGATGCCGATCCGTTCACCCGGCTTCACCGAGAAATTCAGGCCGGTCAAAACCTCGTTTTCCGTGCCGGGATAGACGAACCCTACGTTTCTGAACACCATCGCCCCGTTGCGAATGGGGCGGTTGACGAACCCCACCGTGTCCGGTCTGTCTTCCGGCTGAGCCATGATCGAGTTCACCATTCTCAACGAGAGCATGGCCTGGCGGAACCTGGACAGCGTGATGGCGATCTGGCCGAGCGGAGCCACGGCCCTGCTCGCCAGCATCACCGTTCCAATGATTGCTCCTGTCGAAACATGCCCTTCCGAGAAGGCATAAGCGCCGGCCACGACCAGGGCGACGGTCACCAGCTGTTGTATGGACTGGGTTATGTTGCCCGCGGCCGCCGAAAGTTGCTTGATCTTCTCGGATGTGTTGGCGGCGTTCTTGGAGTGCTCTCCCCATTTTCGCAGCAGATACGCCTCGGCGCGCAACGACTTGATGGTCTCCAGCGTGGAGATGGATTCGACCAGCAGGGCCTGGCGTTGCGAAGCTTCGTTCATCGAGGCGGCGACGCGCTTGCCGATGCGGCGCTGGGTGATCAAGCCGACGATGACCGACAGCACGAAGGCCAGGGCCGGTATGATCACCAGCCAGCCGCCTATCGCATAGATGACAAGGAGAAAGACGAAGACGAATGCCGTGTCGATGAACACGCTGATGGTATTCGAGGTGAAGAACTCCCTGACGAACTCATATTGCGTGACCCTGTTTGCGTATTCGCCGGTCGAACCGGGACGCGCCGACAGCGACGAGTTCAGCACTTTCTCGAACAGAAGATACGATATCCGAATATCCGCCTTGCGCCCGGCATAATCGATGAGGGAAGCCCTGGCCGTCTTCAAAAGCAGATCGAACAGGATGACGGCGCCAATGCCGATCGCCAGAACCCACAGTGTCGATACTGCCTTGTTCGGCAGGATCCTGTCGTAGACGTTCATCGTGAAGATGGGCGAGGCTATGGCCAGGACGTTGATGAACACCGCCGCGAGAACGACCTTCGAATAGGTGCGCCAGAAAGCGCCCATCGTTCCGGTAAGCCAGTGTCTTCGCTCGATCTTGGCTGCCGAGCCGACCGACATGCCCTCGGCGGCATTGGCATAGGTGATCGAGAAGGACGCTCCGCCGGTGATATAGCTGGCGGCGAGTTCCGATCTGCCGATCGCGGTGCGGCCGTCTTCCTGGGGCGCGGTGATATACCCACCGTCTTCGGTTTGAGCGAGCAGGGCAACGGGCAACTGGCTGACGCGAAAGACGATGGCGGGCAGGTCGATGCGGCCCCTGAGAAAGTCGCGGTGGCTGAACTCGGTGACTTCCATGCCGATACGCTCGGCAAGGTGCCGGATGTCGTCGACTTCAATTCGCGTGTCCGAGAGCGGCACGCCGGCAAACAGCACCGTCTCCGCGCTCGGCCTGCCGAGATATCCGGCAACGGCTGAGAAGCAGGCCTTGAACGCCTCCTTGGGGGAGAGAATGTTTGGTTGCTGGTTCACGATCTGCCCGTCGGGACTCTCGCTGGACCTTGCGTCGTCTTATTTCTTCCTCACCGGGGCGAGGATGTCGAAAGGCAGGTCGTTCTTCTGCTCCGACGGCGTCCGCGCATAGGTTTCAGTGTCCGCGGTTTCCGGTGCCGCAAACTCCGTTCGCGCATAGGCCGTCGCTTGTTTCGCCGGCTGAAGGTTCATCGTTTTCAGCAACTGTCCGGTCGCGGCAAGAAGCCGGTACTGGGCAAACAGCGATGCATAGGACGAGGTATCAGCCAGCGTTGCGGTGTTGAACCGCGTATTCTGCGCATCCAGCACGTCGAGCAGCGAACGCTGTCCGACTTTGAACTGCTCGCGATAGGAAGCGACCAGCTTCTCACTGGCGGCGGCTTGCTGCCTCAGGGTCTTTGCCAGATCGGCTTGCCGGAAACGGCGATCCCATGACGTGCGAACGGCCTCCTCGATTTCGCGCTGGACCTGATGCAAGGCCAGACGCTGTTCGCTTGTGCGGCGGATCTGCTCCTGCTCGTTGGCCTTGTCGATACCACCGCGATAGAGATTCCAGCGCAGGACCACACGCGCCTGCAGGTCGGTGGTGTCGCCATCGTCGCCGTCAATGTCGGCTCCCGCCCGGGCGCGACCTTCAGCGATGATGGAGGGGCCAAATTTTGCCCGCGCGGCATCCACGAGGGAAGCCGCCGCGTCGATGTCGCTGTTGGCCATGTGCACGCGCGGATTGCTTTCCCGCGCCAACCCTATTGCTTCGTCAAGCGAGCGCGGGAGCGCGGCCGAAACATCGCCCGGCCTCGAAGGACTGGTCAGTGGCTTTCCGACGGTCTTGAAGAAGCGGATCTTGGCCGCTTCCAGTTCCTCGGTCGCCTCCTGCATGCGCGCCTTGGCGGCGAACAGCCGTTCCTCGGCCTGTTGCCGGTCGGCCTCGTTCAGCGCGCCGCCCGAGATGCCTTGCCGGATGTCGCCGAGAATGCCCTGGTGGAAGCCGAGATTTTTCTTCGCTTCGACAACGATCGAAGCCTGCAGCATGTACTCCAGATAGTCCTGGACAACGGACAGCCCGATGAATTCGGACCGTTCCAGCACACGGAATGAAGCGCCGTCGACGCGCGATGCCTGACGGTTCAATTCGGCCCGCCTTGCGCCGCTGTCATAAAGCGTCTGCGAAACGGTAAGATCCGTTTCAGCCGGATAGAGCGCGTCGTCTTCGATGGAAAGCGAGCGCCGGGATGGATTGTCGAGCCGGCGAACGCCGGCCGATGCCTCGACATCGACACTGGGAAGATAGAGGCCCTTGGCCTGCCGCAACTCGAACTCGATTGCTTCGCGGTTTTCGATTGCCTGTCCAATCTCGGGATTGGATTCCACCGCGACGGCCATCGCCTCCTTGAGCGTGAGCGCATGAGCGCCCCCGCAGGTCAGCATGGTGGCCGCCATCAAAAGACCAAGGCGCTTGCCTATGGTCGACATGCTTGTCGTGTTCATAAAACCCACCCTAACGTTTCCCCAGCGCCCCTATTCTTGAGCGCTATAGCCAAGCCAAGGCCTGTCCGTCGATGGATTATTCACAGATTCATGAAATCTGTGAGCGATTATTGGTTTAGCTGCCACTAAAAAGGCGATTCAGATCAGAAGAGCCGCGGGATGTAGCAAAAATGGCACATAGATATCGACCCGCTGCGGTTGTACCCTGACGCCGCCACGTGTGGGAAAGCACAAGAAAACGAACGCCCGCTGGCCGATGCAGCCAGAATCACACTGGCTATTGGCGGCCGAAGCCGCGGTCGGATCGCTATTTCGGACGGTTCCACGAGGTGCCGCGTCGAGAATTAGGTCATCGGCGGCGACCCTGCTCCGGAAAACGCCCATTGGTCGCGGACTGACCCGCTTCCTCTCAACGCGCGCTTAACGCAACCATACGGTCGAACGCCGCGGTCAGGCCGGGAGACCGGCCGCATTGCCTTCTGCAATCGCTCGCTGGATAGTCTCGGCCATGTTGGAGACCCTGGCGACTCACTGGCCCCAAATTCTCGCGGTCATCTCCGTGGTGATGGCGACCGTCGGCATCGTTCACGCCGTCATGACCAAGGAGGATGTCCGCGCCGCTACCGGCTGGGTCGGCGTGATGGTGCTGTCGCCGATCCTCGGCGTGCTGATCTATGCCGTCGCCGGTATCAACCGCATCCGTCGTGCCACGATCACCGCGCAGCGTCCGCTTGCCGGCGACCCGGTGTCCGCCAAGCATGAGCGCGACATCGCCGCCGAAGAGGCCCTGATCGTCGAGCGATACGGGCCGCGATTCACCGGCTTGAGAACACTGGGCGACAGGGTGGCGCGGCGCGCACTCACGCCGGGAAATGCCATAGAGGTGCTGGAGACCGGCGACGAGGCCTATGCCGCTATGTGCGCGGCGATCGATGGCGCTGAGCGCGGCATCCTGCTTGAGACCTATATTTTCGACAATGATGCCGTCGGCCTGCTCTTCGTCGAAGCGCTGGCCGGCGCCGTCCGGCGTGGCGTCACCGTCCGCGTGCTGATCGACGCCGTCGGCGCCCGCTACTCCGTACCGAGCATCCTTGGGCATCTACGCGAGGCCAACATTCCCGCCGATGTCTTCAACGGCAACATCGTCATGGGCCTGCGCCTGCCCTACGCCAATCTCAGGACCCACAGGAAGATCCTCGTGGTCGACGGCATGGTCGCCTTCACCGGCGGCATGAACATCCGCAAGGGCTTCTCCGCCGAGTTTGCCGGTTCCAACAGCGCCAGGGACACGCATTTCCGGGTGACCGGTCCGGTCGTCACCGACCTCTTCTCGATTGCCGCCGAGGACTGGCGTTTCGCCACCAACGAAGCGCTGAAGGGTGATGACTGGCGAATTGCCCCGCTGTCGCCGTCGCCCGGCGTGCCGATGCTGGTGCGGGCCGTGGCGTCCGGCCCGGACGCCAGCAACGAAACCAACCACAAACTGCTGATCGGTGCCTTCTCCGTCGCCCGCAAGTCGATCCGCCTGATGTCGCCTTATTTCCTGCCGGACCGCGAACTGATCAGTGCGCTGATAACCGCGGGCAGGCGAGGTGTCGAAATCGACATCGTCGTGCCGGCTGTGAACAACCTTTTCCTGGTCGACCGCGCGATGACGGCGCAATTCGACCAGGTGCTGAAACACTATTGCCGCGTCTGGCGCACGGAGGGGCCTTTCGACCATTCGAAGCTGCTTTCGATCGACGGCGTGTGGGCCTATGTCGGCTCGTCCAATCTCGACGCCCGGTCGCTGCGGCTGAATTTTGAGATCGACCTCGAGATCCTCGACGCCGGCTTTGCCAGCGAGATCGAAGCGCGCATCCGGTCGGCGCTCGAAACGGCCGTACCGGTCACGCTGGAAGCGTTGCGGGCCCGGCCGTTTCTTATCAGATTGTTCGACCGGGCCCTTTGGCTCGGTTCGCCTTATCTCTAGATGGGTTTAGCCTTATCTTTGGATGAGTTCACCCCATCTTCAACAAAACGACGTGTTAGACGGATAGTTTGATGCCAATCATGGAACATAGACTGAAAGATTCTATTTGAGGTGCATGGTGAAAGCAGCGGCCATGGTAGGCACACGATGCGCATGACCGGACGCAGCCTCCCGGCAAGCATGCTTTTATCCATCCGTGACCGCCGGATGCGGAAGGCAAACGCCGCTGCACACAAGACGACGGCCACCACCGGGACGCTGGTTGCCTCCTACAATGTCCACAAATGCATCGGCGTCGACAGGAAGTTCGACCCGGAGCGGACCATCCGCGTCATCCGCGAAATCGATCCGGATGTCATTGCCTTGCAGGAAGCCGACAACCGCTTCGGCGACCGTGTTGGGCTTCTCGACCTGGCCCGGCTCGAGCGGGAAACCGGCCTGGTTCCGGTGCCGATTTCCGCGACCGGCAAGGGCCATGGCTGGCATGGCAATGTCTTGCTGTTCAAGAAGGGCGTCGTTCGTGACGTGCATCAGATCAAGCTCCCGGGACTGGAGCCGCGCGGCGCGGTGGTGGCGGAGATCGACCTCGATGGAAGCCGGACGCTGCGCATCATCGCCGCCCATCTTGGCCTGCTGCGCCGCTCGCGCTCCCAGCAGGCACGTGTCGTGCTCGACCTGATGAACAGCCCGGACGAAACGCCGACCTTGCTGCTCGGCGACCTCAACGAATGGCGCCTCGGCAACCGCTCCGCGCTCAACACGCTGCATGCGACGTTCGGCCCGCAGCCGCCGGCGGTCCCCACATTCCCCTCAAACCTGCCGCTGCTGGCGCTCGACCGCATCATGGCCAACAGGCGCGGCATGATTGCCGCCGTCGACGCGCATGACACGCCGCTTTCGCGGGTTGCATCCGACCATCTGCCGTTGACGGCCTTTGTCCAACTGGAGCGCATGGCTGACGCCGATAACGGTTTGATGTCCCAGGCGTCGCAAAGCGTGTAGATTTTCTGTGGAACGGCCGGTTCTTCCACGAGTTGATATGTCTTGAATTCGCAGGAGGACCGGATGAAAAAATTGATTTTAGCTTCCGTATTGGCATTCGCCGCTACAGCGGCAGTCGTGGCACCCACGCAAGCCGAAAGCGTGATTATCCAGTCCGACGACGGCGACCAGTATTCACCGGAGGATCAGTTCGACAATGGCGAGATCGTCGTTCGCCGCCATTACGACCGGCGTATTTACGACAACCAGTATGATGACGACGAGAACGTGCAATATGGCGACTATAACGATGGCGAGTATCGCCGCCACCACCGGCGTCATCGCTGCCATATCGAACTGGTCAAGCACTGGCGCCATCACCACAGGGTGATCGAGCAGGTCCGCGTCTGCGGCTAATCTGAGCTTGCTCCGTATAAGCCGGCTTGCGACAAAGCTAGGCCGGCTCGGCCCCGTAAGAGCAATGCTGACGAAATTGCGCTACCACCCGAAGTCGGCGGCCCTGCCAGGCGTCGAATGATGCCTCTCGGCCTGCCGGTTCTCGCCGCTACGGGCGGTGGCGCATAGCAGGGTTTGCTCAGCCAAACGGCTGATCGCACGCCGCAATGATCGCACGGCGCCTCCGGCGACTTTCGGGGCGCGGGCGTCATGAACCGGTCGCTACCCGGACAGGGCCTAACCTCGCTATTTGATACCCTCTGGACACAGCCGCCGAAGGCTGAAAAATTTGGAGCGCAACTCGCTTTGGAGTCGAGCCGGAACACCAGGAGATGGCGCTGAAACTGGAAGACATTGCCGGTCATCCGGCGTTGCATCGCTGCGTTCAGGAGCAGTCGCTGGCCCTGATCCAGATTTATCAAGACAGCCCGCGGCTGGCTTCCATTTTCGCCACGCAGCAGCGTTGGCTGATGGGCCATGTCGGCCTCGCCATGCATTTCAGGCGCGACCCGCACGACCGTCGCAAGGAACTGACGGTATCGCGTTTCATCGAATTCGTGCACCAGCACGCGGTGGCCAGCCGCAACACGGCCGACGCTTTCATCAAGGAGATGCTGCACTACCACATTGCCGAATACGTGTCGGGTGGCGACGGTCGTACCCACCCCTTGCAGCCGACAGCGGCAACCGTGCAGACTTTTACCGGCTGGGTCCTTGCCCATTTGCGGACGCTGGATCGCCTCGACGGGGCAGACCGCTTGGCCAGATTCCTGGAGCATCCCGAAATGGTTGCCATGCTGCAGCCTCTAGTGGCGGACGGCCTGCTAGCCTCCGCGCCGGTGCGCGAACCCAACCAGACCTTTTCCCTGTTCATCTGGCTCAACAATGGCGGCATCGTCATGGACTGGCTGATGTCGGGCATCGACCCCGATCATGCAGGCCTGGAGCGGATTGCGACGAGCGTGGTTTCGATCGGCGATTTCGCCAAATGGCTCAAGCTGTCGCGCACTCACCTCGCCCGCAAGCTGCGCGCTGCCGAGAACCTCGGCAGCATCGGCTGGCTCGGCCAACACGGCCATTCGGTGATGTGGGTGTCGAGCACCTTCTACCAGGAATACATGACCGTCCAGGCCGCCAAGCTGGCCATAGTCGATGCCGCTTTCGACGCGGCTTTTGACCAGCCGGCAGACAGCTGATCGGTTGGGCATCCCCGTGCGGGAGACGCCCAGGGCAACGAACTTAACGGGCTCCTTCGCAGCCTTCGCCGGCGCATTGGCTGACGGAAACGAAAAACCCGCCTGCGCGGCGGGTCAGTGGCGCAAATCAGCACCATGGACGAATATCTACCATAGCTGAGGTCACGGAGTCAAGAAAAAATTCCTATCGTGAAAAGCTGCCGGCACAAAAGCTGCCGACACCGCCGATGCCCAACCCCCGGCCCCCCGTCAGTCGATATCGAACGAGACGCCCTGGGCGAGCGGCAGCGCCTTGGAGTAGTTCACCGTGTTGGTGGCGCGCCGCATATAGGCCTTCCACGCATCGGAGCCGCTCTCGCGGCCGCCGCCGGTTTCCTTTTCGCCGCCGAAGGCGCCGCCGATCTCGGCGCCCGAGGTGCCGATGTTGACATTGGCGATGCCGCAGTCCGAGCCGTCGACACCGAGGAAACGCTCGGATTCCTGCAGGTCGCGGGTGAAGATCGACGACGACAGACCGGCGCCCACCGCATTGTGCTCGTCGAGCACGGCGTCGAAATCCGAATATTTCATCACATAGAGGATCGGCGCGAAGGTCTCTTCCGTGACAGGGGCCACCTGCTTGGGCATTTCGACCAGCGCCGGATGCACGTAATAGGCATCCGGGTGGCCGTTCTCGACCCGCGCGCCGCCGGTCACCTTGCCACCGTGGGCGGCGGCTTCCTTCAGCGCCTTCTGCATGGCGTCGAAGGCGGCCTTGTCGATCAGCGGCCCGACCAGCGAGGAGGTCTCCAGCGGATTGCCGACCGAGACGCTTTCGTAGGCCTTCTTGAGACGTGGAACCAGGGCGTCATAGACGCTGTCATGCACGAACAGCCGGCGCAGCGTCGTGCAGCGCTGGCCCGCCGTGCCCATCGCACCAAAGGCAATCGCGCGCAGCGCCATGTCGAGATCGGCTGTCGGGCAGACGATGCCAGCATTGTTGCCGCCAAGCTCCAGCACCGCGCGCGCAAAGCGCTTGGCCAGGCGCGGGCCGACGTCGCGGCCCATGCGGGTCGAGCCGGTAGCCGAAACCAGCGGCACTTTGGGGTGATCGACCAGTATCTCGCCAACGGCACGGTCGCCGATCAACACCGGCGCCAGGCCCTGCGGCGCCTCCGCACCGAAGCGCTTGGCGGCGCGTTTGAAGATAGCCTCGCAGGCAAGTGCGGTCAGCGGTGTCTTTTCCGACGGCTTCCACACGACAGCATCGCCGCAGACGAGCGCCAGTGCTGCGTTCCACGACCACACAGCGACCGGGAAATTGAAGGCGGAAATGACGCCGACGACGCCGAGTGGATGCCAGGTTTCCATCATGCGATGGCCCGGACGCTCGGTGGCGATGGTCAGGCCGTACAACTGCCGGGAGAGGCCGACGGCGAAATCGCAGATGTCGATCATTTCCTGCACTTCGCCGAGCCCCTCGGACGGGATCTTGCCGACCTCGATCGAGACCAGCCGGCCAAGCTCGGCCTTATGCGCGCGCAGTTCCTCGCCGAGCAGCCGCACCAGTTCGCCGCGCCTGGGCCCCGGCACCATCCGCCAGGCCTGGAAGGCCTTGTGCGCGGCATCGATGGTCTTGGCTGCATCGGCGGGCGAGATCGTCTTCAGCGCCGCGATCTGCTCGCCCGTCACCGGGCTGCGCACGATTAGATCGCCGCCCGTAAGCGCGCCCTCGGCCACACCCAGTTTCGCCAGAAGCTCGATCGTTTCCTTCGCTATCGTCATTTTGTCCCTTTCAGATCCACCGCCATCAGATGGCGTTGAACCAATGCTCGCGCAATGTCGCCCGCGTGCCGGTCAGCACTTCGGGCACAGTCATGGCGTGGCATTACTCGTTTCGGGGAAGAATCGCCACCCCGGCATGGTCCAAGCCCGGGCGACACGATTGAGCCAGACATGCAGACGGCGCTCAGTTTGCCTTTTGTGTCGGTGCGCGAACGACACCGTCCTTCATCAGCCGGTCGATATGCATGCGGATATGGGCGGCTTCCGCCGCCGTATTGGCAAGCGCGATGGCCCGGTCGAAGGCGACGCGCGCCTCCTCCCCCCGGTCAAGCTGCATCAGAAGCCCACCCTTGAGGCCGAAGAAGTGGAAATAGCCGGACAGCCGTTCTTCCAGCGGCTCGATCATGGCGAGCGCCTCTGCCGGACCACGCACCTTCGAGACCGCGACGGCCCGGTTGAGCGTGATCACCGGTGATGGCTGCATCTGCTCGAGCAGGCGGTAGAGCAGGTCGATTTCGTTCCAATCCGTGTCCTCGGCCTTTTCAGCCCGCGCATGCAGCGCGGCAATAGCCGCCTGCACCTGATAGGGGCCGGGCTTGCGATGGCGCAGCGCCTTGTCGACCAGTGCCAGCCCCTCATCGATCATCTTGCGGCTCCACAGGCTGCGATCCTGATCCTCGAGCAGCACGATCTCGCCGCCATCGTCGAAACGGGCCGGTGCGCGCGCGTGCTGCAGAAGCAGCAGCGCCGTCAGCCCCATGATCTCCGGCTCGGTCTGGAACAGCCGCAGCAACAGCCGTGCCAGCCGGATCGCCTCTTCGCACAGCGGCGCACGGGCCGGCGCCTCGCCGCTATTGGTCGAATAGCCTTCGTTGAAGATCAGGTAGACCATGGCGGCGACAGCGGCGAGCCGTTCCGACCGCTCGACCGCGCCCGGCGTCTCGAACGGCACGCCAGCGTCGGCAATGCGCGCCTTGGCGCGGGTGATGCGCTGCTCCATGGCGCTTTCGCCGACCAGGAAGGCGCGTGCGATCTGCTTGACGGTGAGGCCCGAGACAATCCGCAGCGCCACCGCGATCTGCTGCGTTGCCGGCAGGTCGGGATGGCAGCAGATGAACAGCAGCCGAAGGATGTCATCGCGGTAATGCGCTCCGTCCAGCCGCTCGGCGATATCGCTCTCGGCATCTTCCAGGTCCGAGATCTGGTCTTCCTCCGGCATCGGCGCCTGCTTGGCGCGTTTGCGCACCGCATCGATGCCGCTGTTGCGGCCGACAAAGATCAACCACGCCGCGGGATCACGCGGCGGCCCGTTCTGCGGCCAGTTCTTGATGGCCCTGAGGCACGCATCCTGGAAAGCTTCTTCCGCCGTATCGAGGTCGCGGAAATAACGCAGCAGCGCGCCCATCGCCTGCGGACGGGCGGCGCTAATCGCGGAGCTGATCCAGGCGAGTTCGGTCATGCCGGGACCTTGTTGCGGTTGAAGACCGAGACCGGCCGGATCTCGTAGGAGCCGCCGCTCGGATTGACCTCGGAAAGTTCGCGAGCGAATTCCACGGCCTCGTCGAGATCGGCGCATTCGAGCGTGTAGAAGCCGAGGAATTGTTCCTTGGTCTCGGCGAACGGACCATCGATGACGACCGCTTCGCCCTTGACCCTCCTCAGCGTCGTCGCGGCGGTCGTCGGCAAAAGCCTTGCCACCGGACCTAGCCGGCCGGCTTTGGCATACTTGTCCTGGACGTCGAGGAGATTGGCCATGACCTCGTCGTCCTGTTCCTTGCTCCAGGAGCAGACGACATCTTCGGAAGCATAGCAGAGGATTGCGTAGAGCATGCTTGGTCCTTTTCTCTGTCAAAGGACGAAACAGTAAGACCGATCCCGACACGGCGTCGATAAAAAAATCCCGATGCTGCGGATTTGGCGACGCTCCGTCGCTCCCGGTCAGCTCTCGCGTATCTTCAGCCATCGCAGCACGAGAGCTTCCTCGTCGTCCAGACCATCGATCGAGCGCTTGCGCTTGCTGGCCCGGGCCATTTCGTCCAGCAATTGCCCCTCTGACCATGCTTCGAAGACCTGCGGATGGATGTAGCATTTGCGGCAGACGGCACGTGTGTTGCCCAGCCGCTCGGCAACCTTGTCGATGACGCTGTTCATCACCCGTTTTTGCAGCGCCTGGCTTTCCGGCAATTCCGTCTGTGCAAACAGCGACGCGGCGTGGATGGTGCCGCCCCACGTGCGGAAATGCTTCGAGCTGAACGCATCGCCGGCAGCCTCGCGGATATAGCGGTTGACGTCCTCGGAGCGGACCGGCCGCCTGCCGCCGTCCTCATCGAGATACTGGAACAGTTGCTGGCCCGGCAGATCCTGCGCGCCGCGCACGATTCCAGCGATGCGGCGATCGATCAGCTTCAGCTTCCACTCCTTGCCGGACTTGCCCTTGAAGGCAAACCGCAGGCTTGAACCGACGATATCGACATGGCGGTCACGCAACGTGGTCAGCCCGAAACTCTTGTTGTCGCGGGCGTAGGCGGCATTGCCGACCCGGATCATCGTGTTGTCCAGCAGCCAGACGACCGCGGCGACGACACGCTCGAGCGGCAGACCAGTATGGCGCAGATCGCTGTCGATCCTGCGCCGCAGGTCCGGCAAGCTTTCGGCAAAGGCGACGAGGCTCGAATATTTGGCGCCGTCGCGTTCTTCGGCCCATTGCGGATGGTAGCGGTATTGCTTGCGTCCGCGCAGGTCCCTGCCCGTTGCCTGGATATGGCCGTCGGCGTCGGGCGAAATCCACACATCCGTCCAGGCTGGCGGAATGACGATTGCCTCGATACGCGCCCTGGTAGCATCCGCAACGGGCCGCCCATCCGGCCCCTTGTAGGAAAACCCCTTGCTTGTCTTCAGCCGCCGGATACCCGGCTCGGCGTCACTGACATAGGTAAGCGACGCATGATCGGCCGAGCTTTGCGACCCGTTCTTCGGCGCGCGATTTTTCGGCACAGCGTCTTCGTCAGCCGACCGGCTGTGCGACAATCCGGATTTCTGCAGCATGTCAGCTCCGCGCAAATATCGGTAGATAAGCCACTGGCCGATTGCTGGTTCCACACGCCGCCTGAAAAGACTGTGCGCCTGTATAGTGTCGGTCCCAGCGGAACTGGCGCCTACAGGGCGCCTTGCAGCTGGATCGACGGCGGTGACAAGCGCCGCCGCGCCGCAAGCTTGAACCTGTAGCGCAGGCAGCGCCAGGCTTCCGAGCAACGCTTTGGTGCGGCCGCGGCCACCGCCAGGAAGCGCGCCGCGGTGTCCAGATCGCCGCGTGCATAATGGACCCGGGCGATCTTGAGGGCGACAAGCCCTTCCCTGGCCTTGAGCGCCGACATCGGAATGCTGCAGTCGGTAAGCGTGCGCAATTGTCGGCGCCAATCCAGGAAGCGCCGTACCGGGTTGATCGCAAAGCGGTCGTCGGAACGCATCGGCGAAACCTCATAGACCATGACGGGTTGCGAAACCATGGCCAGCGATGCCTTGCTCATCAGCCGCGCCCAGAACAGCGTGTCCTCGTCATAAGCCAATCCGACCGGGAATCTCGTCTCGCCGATCAGGGCTCGGGATGCCAGAACGCTGCCCACGGCGACCGACCGTATGTCGCCTTTCACATAGGCGGCAGCGTTTGCCAGGCACGCGGCCTGATAGCCGTTTGGCACCTTGATCTGTCGATCCTGGCCGTTCACCCGTCGCCGGTAGGCGCCCACGATCATATCGGCTTCCGGCTGCTCCTGCGCCTTCCGGAGCAGCGAGCGTAATCCGCCTCGCAGATGCAGGTCGTCGGCATCGATCAGGTATACCCAGGGATGGAGCACCTCCGCCAGCGCCACATTGCGGGTTCCGCCGGCATCGCGGCAACTGGCGGGCAGCACATGCAACGGCAACGATAGTTCCGCCGCGAACTGCCGCGCAACGGCTGCCGTGTCGTCCGTCGATGCGTCGTCGACCAGCAGTATCTCGCCGATGATTTCGGCCTCGCTGCGAAGAGAAGCCAGCGTCGCCCCGATGGTCGCCGCCGCATTGTGGGCAGGAATAACGACGCTGATCACTCTTAAACCCCGCGCCAACGCGCATAAGAATACAATTATTGTCCACTTCGAAACGAATGCAAAGTAGCTGCTGCATCGGCGTTTGAGAAGTAGTCTTGTCCGTCGGAATTACAGCGAAGAGGTCGCTGCACCAACCTGCTTTCACGCTTTTTCGAGCACTACCGGAATGACGTCGACAGCTTGCTCGCCGACCTGTCCCCCCGTGGTCTTGAGAACGCCCACGATCGGCGCCACGTCCGAATAGTCGCGGCCATAACCGACGGTGATGTGGTCGTTGCTGGCCCGCATGCCGTTGGTCGGATCGAATTCCTGCCAGCCGGCATCGCGCCCGCACCAGACCTTGACCCAGGCGTGCATGGCATCGGCGCCTTCCAGCCTGGGCTTGCCCTTGGGCGGGATGGTGCGCAGGAAGCCGCTGACATAGCCGGCCGGAATGCCGAGCCCGCGCAGGCCGGCGATCATGATGTGCGAAAAATCCTGGCAGACACCGCGCTTCAGCTTGAAGGCATCGCTGGCCCGGGTTCGCACCGTGGTCGCCTCTCCGTCATAGGTGAAATCGCGATGGATGCGATTGCACAGGTTCATCGCCGTGCCGGTGGCAGAGCCGGTGATGCTGTCCCGAGCGTAGCCGGTGATCGCACCGTCGATGCCGGCGTGAGTGCTGGCCGTCAGGAAATGGTGCGGTGTATCAGGCGCCAGCGACCGCACGGCGGCCAGTTCCTGCCTGAGCCGGCCGATATCGGGCGACACGTCGAGCCCAGGCTCGGGCCGCGACACCGATACGCGTGCGCTCATCCTTATGTCGAGCGTGTCATGCGCCTCGCGAAAGGCGATCGAGGTGACGTTGTTGCCGAAGAAATCGGAAAAATCAGAACGCTCGTTGGGCGCCGGCGCAAAGGACAGGGATGCGGCGATGACGCGCTGAACGCCGGATATCGTCGACGGCAGCACGCGGATCTGATGGCGGCCACCACCAGCCGCCGCGGCATAGTCGTAATGGAGATGAAGCCTGATATCGTAAAGCATGCACTACTTTTCTTGTTTCGGAACCAGCTTAGCCGAAATAGGCTTTGGCGAGGCTGTTGTAGAGGCCGCCGATTTCGTGGGCGAGCTCATCCAGCGCCTTTGCCGTCATGTCCGAAGGCTCCTTGATGGCGATCTGGGTGTTGAGCTGCAGGATTTCCTTCGCCGCCGGCGACATGTGCCCCTCCCCGCCGATCGACGGCAACAGGCCGATCTCGGCCTTCAGCCTTTCGAGCTGGAACAGGATGGAGCGCGGATTGAGCGGGTCGAGCGCCAGCAGGTCGATCACCGTGCGCCGGCCGGCCTGCACCGGGTATTGCCGACGGTGGGTCATCACGCTATCGCCGATCTCCAGCATCATGTCGAGCGCGCCGTCGGGCGCCTTGGCGCTGGTCAGCCGGGACAGAGTGCGGGCGATCTGGATGCCGCGTTCCAGCCGGCGGCCGATCTCGAGGAAGCGCCAGCCGGCGAAGCGGTACATATTCTCGTGCAGCAGGCCGGAAAAGCCGGCGAGCTTGCGCAGGATGACCGTCATCGCCCGGGTCGCGTCGTCGCCGGGTGCCACCGTCGTCGCGAACTGATGGATGGTCTTCGACAGGTCCTTCAACGCCAGCCAGCCATCGGGCGAGAAGCGGTCGCGAATCTGCCCGGCGCTGTAGACCGCACTATCCAGCGTGCCGATCAGCCCTTTCGGGATCGCCGTTTCGACGTCGATCCCGAAAGGTTCGAGATAATCCCTGATGTCCGCCAAGAGAGGCATGTCCGGATCGGACGTCTCGGCCAGCCGCACATGATAGGCGCGCAGGATGCGCACCGTGTCTTCCGAGCGTTCGATGTAGCGTCCGAGCCAGGTCAGGTTCTCCGCCGCACGGCTGGGCAGGCTGCCGGGCCTGGTGCGGGTGAAACCGTCGCTCTCTTGCGGCAGCAGCGTCTCGCGCTCCACCGGTTTGTCGCTGACAACCCAGACATCCGCCGCCTGGCCGCCGCGCTGCATGGCGATCGCCGTCGGGTCGAGGGACAGGCCGACGCGGGCAAATCCCCCCGGCATCACCGTCCAGCCTTCGGGTGTTCGCGCCAGGTAGACGCGCAGGCTCGCCGGCCGCGGCTCCAGCCAGCCACCGACATAGACGGGCGTCGTCGAAAGCGTCACCGCTTCCTGGCCGACGAAGTCGCCGCCATCGCGTTCGATGCGCGACACCAGCTCCGCCCGCTCGCCGGCGGACAGCGCCGAGCCAAGTTTCGTCTGGTCGTCATCCTCGAAGGCAAGTCTCGTCGACAGCGCCGGGCCAATGACCATGCGATCGATATTGGCCAGCACATGCGCGCGTTCGGTCGCTTGCCCGCACCACCATGTCGCGACACTCGGCAGCAGCAATTCCTCGCCGCGCAAGGCGCGCGAAATCTTGGGCAGGAAGGCGAGCAACGCGCGCGTCTCCATCAGGCCCGAGCCCAGTGCATTGACGGTCGCAACCGCGCCCTGGCGGATCGCCTCGACCAGCCCCGGCGTGCCGATCTGCGAATCCGCGCGCAGTTCGAGCGGATCCGCGAAGGCGGCATCGAGCCGCCGCCATAATACGCTGATCGGCATCAGGCCGGAAACCGTGCGCACCATCAGCCTGCCGCCGGAAACGGTCAGATCCTCGCCTTCGAGCAGCATGATGCCGAGATAACGGGCGATATAGGCATGTTCGTAATAGGTTTCGTTGAGCGGCCCCGGCGTCAGGATGGCGACGCGGCCGTCGGTTTCCTTGGCCATGCCGATCAGCGCATCACGAAAACGGCGGAAGAAGCCGGCAAGGCGATGCACATGCATCTCGCCATAGATATCGGACAGCGCGCGCGTGGTGGCGACACGGTTTTCCAGCGCAAAGCCGGCGCCGGACGGCGCCTGCGTGCGATCGCCGAGCACCCACCACTGGCCATCAGGCCCACGGCCCAGTTCGAAGGCACAGAAATGCAGGAAATGACCGCCGGGTGGCTTGGTGCCGATGAGGGGTCGCAAATATTCCGGACTGGCCGCGATCAGTCCCGCCGGCAAGATGCCCTTTTCGATCAGCCGGTTCGGCCCGTGGATATCGGCGATGGTTTCCTCGAACAGCTCGGCGCGTTGCACGAGGCCAGCGCTGATCGCCGCCCACTCGCTCTCCTCGATGAGAACCGGGACATGCGCCAGCGGCCATTCGCGCTCATTGGTGCCGGCCTTGTCATAGACGCGGTAGTAGACGCCGGCGTCGCGCAGATACTGGTCGGCGCGGGCGAAACGCTGGCTAAGCTTTTCAGGCCCCAGTTCGTCGAGTGCTTCGATGAAGTGCTTCCAGACAGGACGGGGATTGCCTGATGGATCGACCATCTCGTCGACGACGCCGTCGATCGGCTGGTAGTGCTCCAGCAGGCTGTGGATCCGCGGCTTGCCGCGTACCCTCTTGTGATTCCCCTTTACCATCGCTGATCAGAGTCTTGCCGGCCGCCGAAGGTCAAGGGTCATCGGGAAATCTTCAGCGGGTTGTTCCTCACGTAGCACATAAGCGGACGGCGTATGGCCGCGCGGTTCGAAGCGGGCGAGGCGCCGTGCCTCCGCCTCATTGCCATTGACCGGGAAAGTGTCGTAGTTGCGCCCGCCCGGATGCGCGACATGGTAGACGCAGCCGCCGACCGCCCGGCCCGACCACCGGTCATAGATGTCGAAGACCAGCGGCGTGTTGACCGGCAGTGCCGGATGCAGGCCAGAAGCCGGCTGCCAGGCCTTGAAGCGGACGCCCGCCACCGCGACTTCGCGATTGTCCGTGACCTTCATCGGCACGATGCGGCCGTTGCAGACGATCGCGTGACGCTCCGGATTGAGACCTTCGGTCTTGACCTGCAGCCGCTCGACCGATGAATCGACGAAGCGTACGGTGCCGCCGATCGCGCCTTGCTCACCCATGACATGCCACGGCTCCAGCGCCTGCCGCAGTTCCAGCTTGATGCCCGCATGCTGAACCTCGCCGCAGAACGGGAAGCGGAACTCGAGCTGGGCGTCGAACCATTCGGGCCTGAACTCGAAGCCGTTGAGCTTGAGGTCGTCGAGCACGTCGAGAAAATCGGCCCAGACATAGTGCGGCAGCATGAAGCGGTCATGCAGCGAGGTGCCCCAGCGCACGAAACGGCCATCGAGCGGGTTCTTCCACGCCCGGGCAATGATCGCCCTAACAAGCAGCTGCTGCGCCAGCGACATGCGCGCATTGGGCGGCATCTCGAAACCGCGGAACTCGACAAGACCCAGCCGGCCGGTCGGTCCGTCCGGCGAGAACAGCTTGTCGATGCAGATTTCCGAGCGGTGCGTATTCCCGGTGACGTCGGTCAACAAATTGCGGAACAGCCGGTCGACCAGCCACGGCAAGGGTGCTGCCCCTTGCTCCGGATGCGGCACCTGCGCCATCGCGATTTCGAGCTCATAGAGCGAGTCGTGACGCGCCTCGTCGAAGCGCGGCGCCTGGCTGGTTGGGCCGATGAACAGGCCTGAGAAGAGATAGGACAGCGAGGGACGCCGCTGCCATTGCAGCACCAGGCTCTTCAACAGGTCCGGCCTTCGCAGGAACGGGCTGTCATTGGGCGTCGCACCGCCGACCACGACATGGTTGCCGCCGCCGGTGCCGGTGTGGCGGCCATCGATCATGAACTTGTCGGCGCCAAGTCGCGTCTGCCGCGCTTCCTCGTAGATCGCCGTCGTCGTCGCCACGCAATCCTGCCAGTTGGACGCCGGATGGATGTTGACCTCGATGACGCCGGGATCGGGCGCCACGCGGATGACGTTGAGGCGCGGATCGTGCGGCGGGCCATAGCCTTCGATATGCACGGGAAGGCCAATCGCCTTTGCCGCGTTCTCGGCCGCCGCGACGAGTTCCAGATAGTCTTCGAGCGCTTCAACTGGCGGCATGAACACACAAAGCCGCCCGTCGCGCGGTTCGACCGAGAGCGCGGTGGGCCCCGCGCCCCCCAACGCGGGGCTCGGATGTTGGACGCGCTCCGGCGGGCCGGTCGCCGCCGTGAAGGACGCCGCCTGCTGGCGCCGCGCCATCTCGTCGGCGCCTTCGAGTTCGGCCGGAGCCGTCACAGGCATTAAGGCTTCACGCGCGGGCAGCGGTCCGCGTGGCAGCGACGGATCGACCGGCACGATGTAGGGGAATTGCTCCGGCGGCACATAGGGCAGGGTGCCGAGCGGCAAGCGGTAGCCGACCGGTGAATCACCGGGCACCAAGAATAGCCGGCCGCGCCGCGTCTTCCATTTTTCCGAGCGCCAGCGTGGCCCTGATGCCTGGCTGTTCCAGCGCTGGACGGGCAGCACATAGCCTGACGGCTTGGTCAGCCCGCGTTCGAACACCTTCGCCATGCGGCTGCGTTCTTCCGGATCCTCCAGCTTGGAGTTGGATGGATCGACATTCTCCGGCAGCTTGCCTTCCTTGAGCAGCCACTCGGCCGGATCCTCATAGGCTTCACTGACCATGGTCTTGTCGATGCCGAGTTCGCCGGCAATCGCGGTGAGCAGACTTTCGGCCTGCTTCGGGCCGATATCGGCCTCGCTCTTTTCGCGTGCGATCAGCGACGGATCGCTCCACACCGGCTGGCCATCGGTACGCCAGTAGAGCGAGAAGGTCCAGCGCGGCAGGCTTTCGCCCGGATACCATTTGCCCTGGCCATAGTGGAGAAAGCCGCCGGGCGCGAAACGCTCGCGCAGTTTCCGGATCAGTTCGTCGGCCTTTTCGCGCTTGGTCGGGCCGACGGCGGCGGTGTTCCACTCGGCCGACTCGAAATCGTCGATCGATACGAAGGTCGGCTCGCCGCCCATGGTCAGCCGCACGTCCCCCGCCGTAAGGGCTGCATCGACCTTGTTGCCCAGCGCGTCGAGCGCCTGCCAGCTCTCATCCGAGAACGGCTTGGTGATGCGCGGATGCTCGGCGATGCGGTCGACCCGCATCTCGAAGCCGAATTCGACATTGGCGAAGCTCGCCATGCCGGAAATCGGGGCTGCGTTGCGGAAATGCGGCGTTGCCGCCAGCGGCACATGGCTTTCGCCGGTTAGCAGGCCGGAGGTCGGATCGAAGCCGATCCAGCCCGCGCCAGGCAGATAGACCTCGCACCAGGCATGCAGGTCGGTGAAGTCGACGGCGGTTCCCGGCGGCCCGTCGAGCGCGACGAGGTCAGGCTTGAGCTGGATCAGATAGCCGGAAACGAAGCGCGCGGCGATGCCGAGATTGCGCAGGATCTGCACCAGCAGCCAGCTCGAGTCCCGGCATGAACCCTTTTTCGCGGCAAGCGTCTCCTCCGGCGAGAACACACCGGTCTCCATGCGCACGATATAGGCAATTTCGCGCTGCAGCCGGGCATTGAGATCGACGAGAAAATTGACGGTATTCGGCGCGCTGCGGTCGATCGTCCCGAGCAAGGCCGAAAGCAACGGACCAGCCGGTTCCGGCGTCCGGTAGATGGCGAGATCATCGCGTATCTCTTCCGGATATTCGAACGGAAACGCCTCCGCCGATGGCTCGACGAAGAAATCGAACGGATTGTAGACCGTCATGTCGGCGACGAGGTCGACCTCGATCTTCAACTCGGTCACCGGCTCCGGAAAGACGAAACGGGCGAGGAAGTTGCCGTAGGGATCCTGCTGCAGATTGACGAAGTGGTTCGCCGGCTCGACCTTGAGCGAATGGCTGAGCACCTTGGTGCGCGAATGCGGCGCCGGCTGCAGCCTGATGATTTGGGGCCCGAGAACCACCGGCCGGTCATACTTGTAGTGGGTCAGGTGATAGACGGCTGCCAGAATTGCCATGGGGCCCCGGAATTCAGCGTTTCAAACGATTTCGCTGAACCCTGACACAAATGGCGGCCATTCTCCAAGCACAGATGTTGCGGTGCACCTAATTTAAGCGGCTACCGAAGGCTCAGAAGAACGCCTGTATCCCCGTCTGCGCCCGTCCCAGGATCAGCGCATGCACGTCGTGCGTGCCCTCGTAGGTGTTGACCGTCTCCAGGTTCTGCGCGTGGCGCATGACGTGGTAGCCGATCTGGATGCCGTTGCCGCCATGCATGTCGCGGGCCTGGCGGGCGATGTCGAGCGCCTTGCCGCAATTGTTGCGCTTGACGATCGAGATCATTTCCGGCGCCATCTTGCCTTCGTCGAGCAACCGTCCGACGCGCAACGATGCCTGCAGTCCAAGCGCTATCTCGGTCTGCATGTCGGCGAGCTTCTTCTGGTAAAGCTGCGTGCCGGCCAACGGCTTGCCGAACTGCTTGCGGTCGAGGCCGTACTGGCGGGCGCGATGCCAGCAATCTTCCGCCGCACCCATCGAGCCCCAGGAAATGCCGTAGCGGGCCCGGTTGAGGCAGCCGAACGGGCCGCCAAGGCCCTTGGCGTTGGGCAACAGCGCATCCTCGCCGACTTCGACGCCTTCCATCACCACTTCGCCGGTGATCGATGCCCGCAGCGACAGCTTGCCACCGATCGTCGGCGCCGAAAGCCCCTTCATGCCCTTTTCCAGCACAAAGCCGCGGATCTCGTCCTTGCCGTTCTCGCCCTTCAACTTCGCCCAGACGACGAACACATCAGCGACCGGCGCGTTGGAAATCCACATCTTGGAGCCGGAGAGCCTGTAGCCGTTCGAGGTCTTCTCGGCGCGCGTCTTCATGCCGCCCGGGTCGGAGCCGGCATCCGGCTCGGTCAGCCCGAAACAGCCGATCCACTCGCCGCTGGCGAGCCTGGGCAGGTACTTCTTGCGCTGTTCGTCCGAGCCATAGGCATGGATCGGATACATCACCAGCGACGACTGTACTGACATCATCGAGCGATAGCCCGAGTCAACGCGTTCGACTTCCCGCGCGACCAGCCCGTAGGTCACATAGTTGGCGCCAAGCCCGCCGAATTCCTCGGGGATATTGATGCCGAGCAGGCCGGCCTCGCCCATTTCGCGGAAGATGGCGGTGTCGAAGGTCTCGTTGAGATAGGCGTCCTCAATCCGCGGCGCCAGTCTGTCGGCGGCAAAGGCCGCCGCACCATCGCGCACCATGCGCTCGTCTTCCGAAAGCTGGTCCTCGATCAGGAATGGGTCTTCCCAGACGAATGCATTCTTGTCGGCGGCCATGGCATTCTCCCAAACCAATGCATGTCGCCCAAACATGTTCAGCAGTTTTGGATGACGAGATGCATGAAGCAAAATCTTGGCCCGGCTTATCGGCCTGCGCCTTGAAAAAATCAAACGAAATTGCTTCACCGATCAATGAGCGTTAGTAATGGATCATGAATGTCCAGCGCCGCCTTTTGCCCAACATCAGCGCCCTTGCCGCCTTCGAGGCTGTGGCCCGGCTCGGCAGTTTCACCGCTGCTGCCCAGGAGCTTGATCTGACCCAGGGCGCGGTCAGTAGACAGATCAGGTCGCTGGAAGATCAGTTCGGCCGCCGGCTGTTCGAACGCGACAGCCGCAATGTCAGGCTGTCGACATCGGGCGAGATATACGCCGACGCGGTACGTTCAGCGCTTGGCCAGTTGCGTGACGCAGCTCTCGGATTGATGAGCAATCGGCATAGTGGCATCCTGAACCTTGCCATATTGCCCACCTTCGGCACGCGCTGGCTGATGCCGATGATCCCCGATTTCGTCGAAAACAATCCTGACATCACCATCAACTTCGTCACCCGCGTCGGCCGCTTCGACTTCGCCAGGGAGAGGCTGGACGCCGCCATCCACTACGGGCTGCCGGACTGGCCGGAGGCCGACTCGACGCTCTTGGTGCGCGAAACGGTGGCGCCGGTGGTGTCGCCCGAATTCCTCGCCGGCCGCGCCATCGCCTCACCGGCCGATATCGGCCGCTTGCCGCTGCTGCACATGGCGACGCGCCCTGGCGCCTGGACCGAATGGTTCGAACATCAGGGCCTGAGCGCGCCCACCGGACCGGGCATGCAGTTCGAACAGTTCGGCACCGCGGCCCAAGCCTGCATGGCGGGGCTCGGCGTGGCGCTGTTGCCGTTGATCCTCATCGCAGGCGAATTGCAGCGCGGCCAGCTCGTATCGGCGCCCGGCCAGCCCATGCAAAGCCGCAGCGCCTATTATCTCGTCGTCCCGCACGACAAGCGCGGCCATCCGCCCGTCGCCAATTTTCGCGACTGGCTGCTCAAGCATGTAGGCCATCAGATTTGATTTGGCGGATTTATCAAAAATTGATAATATTGGGTAAAAGCAAGGATAACTCATGCCTGCAAGTTACAGCATCGGCCCCCGCTATGAGACATTGGTGCGCGAGTTGGTAAAGAGCGGCCGCTATGCCAGCGCCAGCGAAGTTGTGCGCGATAGCCTGCGCCTGCTGGAAGAGCGCGAAGAACAGCGCGAGGCAAAGCTTGCGGCGCTACGAGAGGACATTCGAAAAGGCGTGGAAAGTGGCCCGGGCATCCCGGCCGAACAGGTGTTTAAGCGACTGGAAGCAAAATACAGCGGCGGAAAGCCGTGAACAATGGCGGTCATATTTGCGCCAGCCGCCGCGCAGGACGTCGAAGAGATCGGCGATTACATCCTCGCTGAAAATCCCGCTGCGGCTCGACGCTTCATAGCTGCGCTCAGGGAACGCTGCGGCCGCATTGCTGACGCGCCACGCGGTGGCGTTCCCCAGCCGAGTCTATGGCCCGGCCTGCGCTCCATCGCATTTCTGCGCTATGTGATTTTCTACACCGCCGATGGCGATGATGTGCGTATCGAGCGCATTTTGCATGGTGCCCGCGACATCCCGACCATTCTTGAGGGACGCAATGATTCTTGAGCCCCTGTGTCGCACGGCATGAATCTCATCAAACGCGGACGTGCTTCGAGGCGGGTCGCAGAATAGTCATTTCCGCTTCAGCGCGTCAGCCAATGCCGCACCGAACGCGCCTTGCTGCGCCGGCCTTTCCGGCTGGCGTGGAGGTGCCGGCGAACGCGGCGCCGGCCTGCCGCCGCCATTGTCGCGCGGCCCGCCTTTCGACGCCCCACCTTCGCCGCCATCCTTGCGCATGGACAGCGCGATACGCTTGCGCTTGATGTCGACATCGACGACGCGCACCTTGACCACATCGCCGGCCTTGACCACCTCATGCGCATCCTTGATGAAACGATCGGCCAGCTGCGAGACATGCACCAGGCCGTCCTGGTGGACGCCGATATCGACGAAGGCGCCGAAGGCGGCGACATTGGTCACCGTGCCTTCCAGCAGCATGCCGGGCTTCAAATCCTTGATGTCGTCGATGCCGTCGGCAAACGTCGCCGTCTTGAAGCCGGGGCGTGGATCGCGGCCGGGTTTTTCCAGCTCCGCCAGGATATCGCGTACCGTCGGCAAGCCGAAACGCTCATCGACGAAGACGCGCGGATCGAGCGCCTTGAGTGCTGTACTGTCCCCCATCAGCGAGCGAACATCGCGCCCGCAGGCAGCGACGATCTTCTTCGCCACGCCATAGGCTTCCGGATGCACCGACGAGGCATCCAGCGGCTCGCTGCCATTGGCAATGCGCAGGAAGCCGGCGGATTGCTCGAACGCCCGAGGTCCAAGGCGGGCGACCTTCAGCAGGTCCTTTCGGCTGGCGAACGGGCCGGTCGCGTCGCGATGCGCAACGATGGCGTCCGCGAGCGATGCGCCAAGGCCAGACACGCGCGCCAGCAGCGGCGCCGAGGCGGTGTTGAGATCGACGCCGACGGCGTTGACCGCGTCTTCCACCACGGCCTCCAACGAGCGGCCGAGCCGGTACTGGTCGACGTCATGCTGATACTGGCCGACACCGATCGATTTCGGCTCGATCTTGACCAGTTCGGCCAGTGGATCCTGCAGCCGCCGTGCGATCGATACCGCGCCGCGTAGCGACACGTCGAGGCCGGGGAATTCCGCCGCCGCCGTCGCCGATGCCGAATAGACCGAGGCGCCCGCCTCGCTGACGATCACCTTGAGCGGCTTCGGACCAGCGTCCGCCGGCATGTCGGACAGCATGTCGGCGACAAGCTTCTCCGTCTCGCGGCTGCCGGTGCCGTTGCCGATCGAGATCAGCTCGACCTTGTGCAGGCGGATGAGCTTGGCGAGTTCGGCCTGCGTGCCACGCACATCGTTCCTCGGCGGAAACGGATAGACCGTCGTCGTGGTCAGCACCTTGCCGGTGCCATCGACCACCGCAACCTTGACGCCGGTGCGGATGCCGGGATCGAGCCCCATCGTGGCCCGCGAGCCGGCCGGGGCCGCAAGCAGCAAATCCTTCAGATTGCGGGCAAAGACGTGGATCGCTTCCTCTTCCGCTCGTTCGCGCAGATCGCGCATCAAGTCGAGCGTCAGGTGCAGCGACAGTTTGATCCGCCAGGTCCAGCCGGCAACCTCCATCAGCCAGCGATCGCCCGGCAGGCTGCCGCCGATCGCATAGGCATTGGCGATCATCCGTTCGACCGGCTTCACCGGGGAGGTGTCGTCGGCATCGACCTCGATGTCGAGCGACAGCACCTCCTCGTTGCGGCCGCGCAGCATCGCCAACGCCCGATGGCTCGGCACATTTGCCCAGCGCTCGACATGGTCGAAATAATCCGAGAATTTCGCACCCGCCTCCTGTTTGCCGTCGACCACCCTGGCCCGCATGAAGGCGCGTTCCCTCATGTAGGTGCGCAATTTGCCGACCAGGTCGGCATTCTCGGCGAACTGTTCCGACAGGATGTCGCGCGCTCCGTCGAGTGCCGCCTTGGCGTCGGCCACCTCTTCGGTGACATAGGCCAGCGCCAACTCAGCGGGCACCGACGCCCGGTTAGCGAGGATGGCTTCGGCCAGAGGCCCCAGCCCACGTTCCCGGGCGATCTCGGCCTTGGTCCGGCGCTTGGGCTTGTAGGGCAGGTAGATGTCTTCCAGCTCCGCCTTGGTCGCGGCGGCGACGATCTTGCCCTCGAGCTCCTGCGTCAGCTTGCCCTGCTCGCGGATGGAGCCAAGAATGGTGTCGCGGCGCGCATCGAGCTCGCGCAGATACGCAAGCCGTTCGGCAAGGTCGCGCAATTGCGTGTCGTCCAGCCCGCCGGTGACCTCCTTGCGGTAACGCGCCACGAACGGCACCGTCGCACCTTCGTCGAGCAATTTGATCGCCGCGGCCGCCTGTTCGGGCCGGGCAGTGATCTCGGCTGCGATGATGGCTGCAATGCGCTTGATGTCGGATGCCATGTCATTCCTGCTCTCGTCGAAAGAGCGGCGACCATAGGCGCAGACGTCCGATCCGCCAACCGCCGCGCTTTGATCAGCCCGGCGGGTCCACAGGAAAGCGCGCGCTAATGTGGCGACCCAGGCGCGCTCAGACCATGCGGCTCAGCGCTTCCAAAAAGGCGACGATCTCGACATCGAACGCATCGTCCACCGGCTCCGGCTGCGACGACATCTTGGCGATCACCACTTCGGTCCTGGGATCGACATAGAGCCACTGGCCATGGATGCCGATGCCGCAATAGGCGCCGTTCTCGTGTCCAGTCTGGTACCATTTGTTGCGATAGCGGCCCTTCGGAAACAAAAGCGCCATCGTGCCTCGCTGCCAGGCTTCCGAGCTGCCGCCGATAGCAACCGTGTCTCGCACCCAGGCTTCCGGCACGATGCGGCGGCCGTTGGCCATGCCGCCTTGCCGCATCATCTCGCCCACGCGCGCCAGATCGCGCGGCGTCACCGAAATGCCGCCGGCCGTGCGTGCCGTGCCTTCCATGTCGACGCTGATCGAAGCGTCGCTGACGGCGCCCAGCGGCAGCCACAGTTTGTCGCGCATCAGGTCGGAAAAACGCTGGCCGGAGGCGCGCTCGAGCAGGATGCCGAGCAGATCGGAATTGGGCGAGCGGTAGCGGAAGGTCTGGCCATGCGGCTCGGCAAGCCGCTGCAAGGTCAGGATGAATTCGCGCAGGCTTTCCGTGCCGCCGCCCGGATTCCACAGCGTGGCGCGGCGATAGCGGGCGAAAGCGCTCTCCGGATCGAGATAGGCCTCCTCGAAATCGAGGCTGACGCTCATGTCGAGCACATGCCGCACGCTTGCGTCGCCATAGGCCGAGCCGGCGGCTTCAGGGATGTAAGCCGTCACCGGCGCTTCCGGGTCGAACACCCCCTCGCCTTCCAGTATGCCGGCGACAATGGCGGTCATCGACTTGCTGATCGAAAAGATGATGTGGCGGGCGCCGAAATCCATGTGCGGCGCGAACCAGTCGCCGATGATCTTGCCGTCTTTCATCACCGTCAGCGCATCGGTGCTCGAACGTCCGAGAAATTCAGCCACCGTCTCCGGCACGCTGGCGATCGCGACCTTCTCGCCGAGCAGACCGCCCATGTCCCGGATCGGCGTCTCGACACCAGCCGGGGCTGCCGCCACGCGGGCGGTCGGCACCAGTTCTCCGAGATTCTGGAACGACCACCGGTTGAACGGGTTTTCGCGCCAGTTGGCGAGCAGCACCTCGTTGCGACAGAAGCCGTAGCGGGTCTCGAACGCGGTCTTGCCGGTCATGGCGGTTCCTCCCAAGTCTTGTTTAGAGGCTGTTTCGAAAGTCGGTCCGGCGAGTCATATGGCGGCGGTTTCGAGAACCAGAGCGGAGCGGACATTCAGGTCCGTGAGCATCGGAAGCGCAGAAAACGCCGTCAGATGGCCGCTGGAGTGAGTTTCCAAACAGGCTCTCAGCTCAGTGCAGCGGCGATGGCGTGCACGGCCTTCAACGTCGCCATGGAATAGGCGACGTTGCTGAAATCCGGATAGGTCGAAAGCTTCACCACGACCATTCCGGCATTCCAGTCGATATGGATCATCTGCCCGAACACGCCCCGGCACATCAGCGCGCGCGAGCGCGGGTCCTCGATCCAGAACTGGTTGCGATAGCTGCCCTCCGGCAGGCTGGGGCTGAAGTCCGGCCCATGTAGCCCGTTGCGCGTGGTCTCGATCCAGTCGGCCGGCACGACGCCGCCGCCATTGTCGAGGATCAGCTGGCCAAAGCGGCCGTAGTCGCGCAGCGTCGCATTGAAGCCGCCGTCGGCCACCGCATAGCCGGCGCTGTCGACGGTGAAGCAGGCGCTTTCGTCGGCGCCGAGCTTTTGCCAGAGCTCTTCCGAAACCAGCTGCGGCAGCCGCTTGCCCGTCACCCGTTCCATGATGAAGGCAAGCACGTCGTTTCTCGATCGAGCGGTATTCGAAGGCAGCACCATGCGGGCGGATCGTTTCCTTCAAGCCCAGGATCAGTTCGAACATGTGCGAGGGCCAGCGAAAGGCCGGATCGCTGTCCGGCGGCGCCGGCTTCCAGCCGGTGGCGACATCGACCTGGCCGATGTCCGAATAGCGGTCGGTATATTCCTCGGAGAAGCGGACGCCGCTGGTCATGTCCAGCACATGCTGGACACTGGCGCCGGCCCAGCCCGTCGCGCTGAGTTCCGGCAGATAGGTCGTCACTGGCTTGGCCGGATCGATCAGGCCGCGCCCGACCAGTATGCCGAATACCGAACCGGTGACGGACTTCGCCATCGACTGCGACAGGTGCAGCGTACGGTCATTCATGCCGTTGAAATAGCGCTCATAGGCGACCTTGCCGTCCTTCAGCACCAGCAAGCCGTCCGTATAGGTCTCGTCGAGCAGCCCGACGACCGTCGTCGGCGCGCCCGTGCTGTCCTCCACGGGCAGCCCGTCGAGGTCGATCTCGGCGCGTTCGAAACGGTGGCGATGGCCATTGCCGCGCCAGACTTCGGCGGTCGGCAGAATTTCGCGGATGTGCTGGAACGCCCAGCGGTTCCACGGCGGCCGGTCCCAGTCGAGCTTCGGCGGCACCATGGCCGGCGGCGAGCCCTGCATGATCGGCGGCCGCGGATCGGAGTTGCGGTAGGATTCCATGACGACCGAGCCCCTTGAACGTAAAACGGACCCCGCGGCGTGCGCCGCCGGGCCCGTCGAAAACGCGGTTACTTCTGCAGTTCGGTCCAGATCTTGGTGTAGATGTCCTGGATTTCCGGGGCGCACATCTGCTGCAACTCGGCACGCGGCTTGTCGGCTGCCGGGATGACAACTTCCGGCGCGTCCTTCATGTCGGCCGGCATGTACTTGTCCGATCCGGTGATGGCGTTGGCATAGCGATGGAAGGCCGAGAGACCCGCCGCATTTTCCGGGTCCATGATGAAGTTCTGGAAAAGCTTGGCGTTCTCGACGTTCTTGGCTTCCTTCAGAACGACGACGTTGTCGCTCCACAGGCCAAAGCCTTCTTTCGGATAGTTGTAGTGGATGGCCGGGTTGGCCAGCCGCTGGCGCAGCGCCGACCCGTTCCAGTCGCTGGTTGCCTTGAAGTCGCCGGCGCCCATCTTCTCGATGGTGTTGTACTCCATCGCGATCCAGTTCGGCTTGGCCGCGACAAGCGTGTCACGCACCTTCTTCAGCACTTCCTTGTCGGTGGTGCATTGCTGGCCGCCGACATATTTGATCGCGGCGAAGATGACGTCGTTCATTTCGGGAACGACATTGACCTTGCCCTTCAGTTCGTCAGGTGTGTTGAAGATGATGCCCCAGCTGTCGGCCGGGCCCTTGTAGGCGTCGGTGTTGACGACCACGCCGACAGTGCCCAGGGCCCACGGCACCGAGTATTTGCGGCCCGGGTCGAAATCGGGATTGGCCCATTCCGCCGCCACATTCTTGAAGTTCTCCATCTTGCCCGGATCGGTCTCCTGGACGAGGCCTTCCTTGATCCAGATCGGCACGTAGGTCTGCGAAGGCACCGCGATGTCGAAGCCGGTGCCGCCCTGGCGGACCTTGGCGAGCGCGGTGTCGTTGGAATCGTAATCGGTGATGGTCACCTTGACGTTGTATTTGGCCTCGAACTTCTTGATCACGTCAGGGCTGGTGTAGTTGCCCCAATTGTAGATGTTCAATTCGCCGTCGGCGCGGGCGAGGCTCGTCGAAGCGAGCAACGCCAACCCCATGGCGGTTGCTGTTGTCTTCCAGTTCATCGTTTTAACTCCCATTTTCGGTTCAGTCTCGTTTCCTGCTGACGAAGAAAAACAACGTGACGATCGCGACCGAAAGCAGCAGGAAGGCGGTCGATATCGCGTTGATCTCGGGTGTGATGCCGCGGCGAATCTGGCCGAGCATGTAGGTTGGCAGCGTGTCCTGGCCGCCCGATTTGACGAACTCTGTGATAACGACGTCGTCGAGCGAGATGACGAAGGCCAGCATCAATCCGGCCAGGATGCCGGGCCACAGAAGCGGCAGCGTGATGCGGCGGAAGGTTTTCCACGGAGTCGCGTAAAGGTCGGCGGCGGCACGCTCCAGCGTCAGGTCCATATTCTCAAGCCGCGCCCGGATCGGCAGGTAGGCGAAGGGAATGCAGAACGCCGTGTGCGCGGCGATCAGATAACCGATGCCGGAATAACCGGTGAATATTTTGATGCGCGAGAAGAAGATCAGCAGCGCCACGCCGGTGACGATCTCGGGCACCATCAGCGGCTGATTGATCGCCGCATATTTGAAGGTGAGGCCGGGGTAGGGCGCGGTGCGCGTGGTGGCGAGCGCGGCCATGGTGGCGAAGATGGTGGAAAGCACCGCCGCGACGGAGCCGATCTGGAAGGAACGCAGCGTGGCATCGATGACCTGCGTGTTCTGCCATGCCGACTGGAACCATTTCAGCGAAAAGCCGCCCCATTCGGAGGTCGAGCTCGCCGCGTTGAAGGCATAGATGACCAGCACGATGATCGGCAAATAGAGCACGATAAAGCAGGTCGCGGCGATCGTGGTGAATCCCGGCTGGTGCTTGATGGAAAAGTTCTTAGCCATGACGCACCCCTGACTTGCCGGCATTGCGCACATAGGCAAGCAGCGCCACCATGACGATGATCATGACGGCGATCGACAGCGCCGAGCCGAGCGGCCAGTTGCGGCCCTGCCCGAACTGCAATTCGATCAGGTTGGACAGCATCATGTTCTTGCCGCCGCCCAGCACGCTTGGCGTCACATAGGCGCCAAGTGCTGGAATGAAGACCAGGATGGAACCGGCGATGACGCCTGGCTTGACCAGCGGGAAGATGATCCGCCGCAGCACCTGGAAACGTGTCGCGTAGAGATCATAGCCCGCCTCGACCAGCCGGAAATCGAGCTTCTCCATGCTGGCGTAGATCGGCAGCACCATCAGCGGCAGGTAGACATAGGCCATGCCGATCAGGATCGCCGTGTCGGTGTAGAGTATCTGGATCGGCGCCGAGATGATGCCGAGCTTGAGCAGGATCGTGTTGATGATGCCTTCGTTGCGGATGATCTGCAGCACGGCGAAGGTGCGGATCAGCAGGTTGGTCCAGAACGGTATGGTGATCAGGAACAGCCAGAGATCGCGAGTCTTTTCGCTGCGCGTCGCCATGAAATAGGCGGTCGGGAAGCCAAGCACCAACGTGGCGATGGTCGTCACCACCGCGAGTTTGATCGAGCGCAGGAAGATGGTGACGTGGGCTGCGGCGATCGAAAGCGTATCGTCGAAGATATCGCGTTCCAGAAACACCGCTATCCAGGCTTCCGGCGAGAATTGCCACTTCACGTCGCCATAGGAGCCTGGTGTCAGGAATGAATAGACGAGCACGATCAGCAACGGGCCGGTCGCGGCGAGAAAAATGGTCAACAGCGCTGGGGCTGACAAAAGCCAGCGCTCACGGATATCGCGCCGTTCCGCTGCCTTGGCGACTTCTTCCGCGGTCGCCATCGTCAGTCCTTCAGGACCTGGGCGGCATCGCTGCCGATGAGAATGCCGACCGTGTCGCCCTTCTCGAAACCACAGCCCGCGCTGCGCGTGTTCTGCTGGCGTACGGTGAAGAGTTCGCCACTCTCGAGATGAACATGGATGTGGGTGTCGGTGCCGAAATAGACGATGTTGTCGACTGTTCCCGACAACTCGCCCTTGCCCTTGCTCAGCTTGGCATGTTCGGGCCGAACCACGACCGTGGCATTGGCGTTGGGCTGGAAACCTTGGGCCACGGTCGCCTCGATGGTCGCACCGGATTTGAGCGTCGCGCGCGCCTTGCCGTTGGCCATCTCGCTGATGGCGGCCATAAGGAAGTTGGTTTCGCCAATGAAGTCGGCGACGAAGCGTTCGGCCGGCTTGTCGTAGATATCCCAGGGCGAACCGACCTGCAGGATCTTGCCCGACGACATCACCGCGATGCGGTCCGACATGGTCAGCGCCTCTTCCTGGTCGTGGGTGACGAAGATGAAGGTGATGCCTGTCTCGTGCTGCAGCCGCTTCAATTCGATCTGCATTTCCTTGCGCAGCTTGTAGTCCAGGGCCGAGAGCGGCTCGTCGAGCAGCAGCACCTTGGGCTGCGGTGCGAGCGCCCTGGCCAGCGCCACGCGCTGCTGCTGACCACCCGAAATCTGGCTGGTGCGGCGGTTGGCGAGCGCTTCCATCTTGACCAGCTTCAGCATCTCGGCGACGCGCGCCTTGATCTCGGCCTTCGGTTTGCCCAGCATTTCCAGGCCGAAGCCGATATTGTCGGCGACCGTCATGTGCGGGAACAGCGCATAGGACTGGAAAACGGTGTTGACCGGCCGCTTGAAGGGCGGCAGCAGGGCGATGTCCTGGCCATAGAGCAGTATCCCACCGGCGGTTGGAAAGTCGAAGCCGGCGATCAGCCTAAGCAATGTCGTCTTGCCGCAGCCGGATGGGCCAAGCAGCGTGAAGAACTCGTTCTCGCGGATGGATACCGAGACCGTGTCGAGGGCAGCGACCTGCCCCTCCCCTGATCCGAAAATTTTGCTGACGTTTACTACTTCAATCGCATTCCGATCCGGTTTGTCCGGCACGATTACGCCTCACTGTTGACCCCGCTCTTGCTGGCGGAGCTCTTCCCCTGTTCGATGTGACCACATGGCCGGTAGGTTGGCAAGCCCGGCATTGAATCACGGTTCAGTTCGTATTTTCGGCTGGCAAGGCTCATGCCCAGCAAGCCTCATGCCATTGTCAGGCCTGATAGGTGATCTTGCCGCCACAGATCGTCGTCACCGGCCGCACCTCGTGCAACGCTTCCGGCGCCGTCGCCTCGATATCCGCCGAAAGCACCACCAGATCGGCCATGTAGCCTGCTTTCACCTTGCCCTTGCGGTGCTCGGCAAACTCGGCATAGGCGCCCTCGACCGTGTATGCGGCGAGCGCTTCATGCAGCGAGAAGCTCTGGTCCGGGTCGCTTTCTGCCCACGGTTTGCGCAACACCGCCGCGCGGATGCCCAGGATCGGATCGATCGGCGACACCGGCCAGTCCGATGCGAAGACGACATGCGCGCCGGCATTCTTCAGGGTTCGCCAGGCATAGCTCAAGGGCCAGCGCGCCGGCCCGATGCGCGACACCGTCGGCTCCAGCGGAAAATCCATGGCGCCGGGCGGATGCGGCGGCTGCATGGAGGCTATGACGCCGAGTTCGGCGAAGCGCGGCACGTCCGAAGTAGTGGTGACCTCGATGTGCTCGACCCGGTGGCGGCTGTCGCGCTTGCCGTTCGCCTTCCGCGCCGCCTCATAACCGTCGAGCACCGCGCGCACCGCGCCGTCGCCAATCGAATGTACGGCGATCTGCAGCCCCCGCTTGTCGACCGCGACGGCCAGATCGATGAACTGTTGAGGCGTGAACAGCGGCTCGCCCACCCAGTCGGGCCGGTCGGCATAGGGCTCGACCATGACAGCCGTCCAGGAATCGAGCACACCGTCATAGAACACCTTGACCATGCCCGACGACAGCCATTCGCTGTTGTAGCGTTCGGCCATCGTTGATGCCTTGTCGAGCATGTCGAGCGTCATGAAATTCTTGTAGTGGAACGGGATTTGTACGCGGCAAGGCAAGCCTTCCACGGCTTCGATCTCGGCCAGCAGCTCGAGCTGATAGAGATTGCCGTCCATGTTCTGGATCGAGGTGATGCCATGGCGGGCGCACCAGGCGAGCCCGCGCCGCATGATATCGCGATCGGCGGCCCGCTCGGCTGCCGTCGGCATCGGATCCGGCTCGCCGCCGGTCGACAGCCCCAGCCGCACCCGGCTTTCGCCGGCAAGGTCGAGCACCGGGCCGAAGGCCTCGCCTTCGCGCAATTCACCGGCCGCCAGTCCATCGTCACCCATGACGATCTCATTGCCCGGACCAAGCGTGCGTCCATGCAGGATGCCGGCCATTTCCAGCGCCTTGGTGTTGGCCCACATGGTGTGATGGTCGGGCGCGGCCATACAGAACGGGCGATCGGGCAAAATGGCATCGAGGTGATGGCGCGTCACCCGCTCGCTGCCGAGCACGGTGTAATCGACGCCCTGGCCGACCAGCATCGGAGCATCAGGCCGCGTCGGCGCGTAGTCGCGTATCGCCTTTTGCAGCGCCTCGAAGCCGTGGACCCCGACAAGCTGGAGATGGGAAAGCTCCGCCCCGCCTGAAAACAGATGCATGTGGGCTTCGATGAAGCCCGGCACGATCGAGGCGCCCTTGGCGTCGATGACCTTGGTGGCCGGTCCCTTGAGCTCTTCGATCGAGGCGCGGCTGCCAACGGCGATGATGGCGCCGTCCTTGACGGCAACGGCCTCGGCGGCGGGATTGGCATCGTCCATTGTCTGCACACGACCGTTGATGACGATCAAATCCGCATTGTGACACGCACCCGTGACAGACATCGCGACTCCGCGCTTTTGACGACTGGCTGACACCGACAACCCTGCCTCCAACGATCTGCCGCTCCACCGGAGCGGCGCCATGGGATGGAAAAAGATGCCAGCTTGCCGTCTTCGAAATTCCCCTTGTTATCCCGGGAGACAGCGTGGATAAAGAATGCGACTGATTATTCGCGTTTGTCAACATGCGGAATATGGAATGTATTGTGGACAGCACCCCGCGCCTGTGTTGGGACCGGGCGGGGAACGAGGACATCAAGCCGTGAAGCGCAGTCTCGACCGCAAAACCAGGATAGCGCTCGAACCGCGCAAGCAGCCACGGCAACAACGGTCGAGCAAGGTGGTCGACAGGATTCTCGACGCGGCGCTGATCTTGACACGGGAGCAAGGGACAAAGACGCCGACGACGCTCGCCATTGCGCAGCGCGCGGGCTTGTCGGTCGGTTCGGTCTACCAATACTTTCCCAACAAGGAAGCCATTCTTCTGGACCTCGCCCGGCGCTGGCTGTCATCCTTTCCCGAGGTCATCGCGAGGCGCATCAAGGTCGCCCGGCCCACCAACCGCGACGAATTTCGGCAGGAAGTGCGCAGGCTCTTCATCGACACGTCCAGGCTCTACCTCGAAAACGCCAGCCTGATGCCGGTGATCGAAGCTATCTCCGGTAACGCCGACCTCCGGCCGATTCAGAACGAATATGACGACCAGATCATCGCCCTCTACGCCGCATGGCTGCAGCATGTGAACCCGGCTCTTGAAGACAAGATCGCCAGCCGGCTCGGCGTGGTGATGATGGAGGTCGGGCACGTATGCCGGCTTGTGGGGCTGAAAAAAGACCGCCGGACGTTCGACCTCATCGAGGACGATGTGGAAACCATGTGGCTCGCTCTGGTGAGCCCGTATCTCAATCTTGACTGATTTCGCACTTCGAGAGGAATCTATGCAGACTGTCTATTCGCCGCTTCACGCTGGTCATGCTGGCCAAATGGAACTGGTCACCTCGGCCATCGTGCCGGGTTTCGAAAAGCCGTCGCGGGCCGAATTCATCAAGGCGCGGGTCGAGAGTGAGAAACTGGGGCCGATCGTCCTGCCGCTCGAGCATGATCTCGCCGCCGCCAAGCGCATCCACAAATCAGACTATATCGACTTCCTGCCGACGGTCTGGCCGCAATGGGTGGAAGCCGGCCTGAAGGGCACGGCGATGCCCTTCACCTGGCCGACGCGCGGCCTGCGCGGCGACGTGCCGCCAAAGCGCGTCGACGCCCTGCTCGGATACTATTCCTTCGATGCCGGTGCCACCTTCGTCGAGGGCACGTGGGCCGCGATCAAGTCGTCCTATGATGTGGCGCTGACCGCCGCCGGCCTGGTCAAGGGCGGCGAGACATCCGCCTTCGCGCTCTGCCGTCCGCCCGGCCACCATGCCGGTGCCGGCTTCATGGGCGGCTATTGCTACATCAACAACGCCGCCGTCGCCGCGCAATGGTTCCGCGATCAGGGTGCCGAACGCATCTCGATCCTCGATGTCGACTACCACCATGGCAACGGCACGCAGGAGATCTTCTATGATCGCGCCGACGTGCAGGTGCTCAACCTGCATGGCGATCCCCTGGTCGAGTATCCGTTCTTCCTCGGCCACGCCGACGAACGTGGCACTGGTGCCGGCGAAGGTTTCAACATCAACTACCCGATGCCCTTCGGCACCGATTGGGGCGCCTGGAATGCCTCACTCGAGGATGCCTGCGCCAAGCTCGCCGCTTACGCACCGGATGTCGTCATCGTCTCGCTGGGCGTCGATACCTTCGAGAAGGATCCGATCAGCCAGTTCAAGCTGAAAACATCTGACTATCCAAAGATCGGCCGCCGCATCAACAAGCTTGGCCTGCCGACGCTGTTCGTCATGGAGGGCGGCTATGCCGTCGAGGAGATCGGCGTCAATGCCGTCGGCGTTCTGACCGGTTTCGAGGATCGGTAAAATGAGCGCCGAACGGCGGTGGCCGTTCGGCGTTAGATCTAGCTTGCCGCCTCGGTGCTCGGCACGGCAACCGGTGCGGCTGCCTTGCGCGAGCGCCCGAGGTAGTAGACCGCCGCCGCCGCGATGATGCCGGCCGCAAGGATGCCCACCGCCAGGACCGGCCGATACCAGAACCAGGCAATCGCAATTGTCGTCGTGCCGACCAGGATCGCCAGGAAGAAGGCGATGATGCCGGTTCCCATCCGCGCCATGCCGCCGAGGAACGGAATGACGTCTAGGATCACGCCGATCGGACTGAGGAACAGGGCAAAGCCGATGGTCAGCAACAAAAGGCCGGCGGCACGCAGCAGCCAGGTGATCAGCGTGTTTGCGCTGACCGCCTCGGCGAACATCTTGTCTGCCGGGACAGTGCCGGTGTCGACCATCAGCAACGCATCGCCCGCCTGCGTCTGGTAGGGTTCGAACCGACTGCCGGCCTGCCGCGCCACGATGCTGATCACGCCGAGTGGTGCCAACTCGTAGCCGATGCGGTAATCGCCCAGCGCCGGCGTTGTCGTGTCGGCGCCGAGATAGATCCTGCCGTCGACGACGCTGAGCGGCCCGGTGCCGGTATAGGCGGCCTTGATCGCGGCCGATTGGTCGGGTGACAGCGCATACGCCTTGTCGCCCTCGATGCGATCAAGCACCGGCGTGTCGAGATCGAAGGCGACGAGCTTGCCTTGCGGAATCTGGAAAGTCCGGCCGTGGATCGCCATCGGCGGATTCTGGTGGCCATCCGGCTTCTTGAAATCCGACGAGTCGATCTGGCTGTCGTCCCACACTTTCGAATAGCTGTAGGTGGTTACGGTCTCCTCACCGCCACCAAGCTTCTTGGTGGTCTCCGATTTGGACTCTTCCTTCCACTGGTACATCTCGGCGCTGCGCGACAGGCGCAGACCTTGCGCCGCAATGCCGAAATCCGGATCGGCGAGACCACTGTCCGTCGTCACCGGCCCGCTGACATGCACCAATTTGCCGTCATTGGCGGCATCGACGCTGTCGGCGCTGGCCGAAACCACGGCTCCGGCCCCTTCGGCCAGAGAGCGCGCTGTCTGCACCGCGCGCCCCTCGTTCCAGAACAGCCCGATCACCATCAGCACGACCAGAAGCAGGCCGAAGATGACCCCACCGACAGCGCGCTTGATGCGTCCGAGCCACGAGACCGACGTAACTTCCCGAAATGAATCGCTCATTGTTTCCCCCGAAACCATTGATACCAGAATTTGAGCTCGGCCGTTGGCCGCGCAATGAACCGATCAGTTGGCGTAAATCTATGCTCCGCGCCAATGCCTATTGCCCAGAAGCGCAAGTCATCTTGCCCAGTCCGATCCAAAGGACGCCCATCCTTGCGGATCGCCGAAAACTTATCGGAAACGATCGGTCTTCGATACGGCGGTGTTGCAAACACGGTTCGGTCTTTTCGCGTCGACTTTTCAGGGGCGTGAGGGCGGCGAAAGCGGTTTGAATCCGCCTCTGAGTCGCACGCGAGTCCCCAGATTCGATTTTGTCAAATCGCGTTTGATGTCGGATTCAACTGCGGGTAGATTAGACCCGAATCAGCCGGTCCTCGGGGGGCGCGGCGACCACCCAAAGTCTCTTGTTCCGGAGCTTTTCCGGCACCAGACGCGGACGGCTTCGCGTTCCCTGAATGGATTCGAATCTGGTGGGCGCAGCCCTGCGCCAAGCGTGTGTCTTCAAAGTAATGCGTATTCGGGTTCGGTGGCTGGCTTCCAGCAACCGGATAGCAGAAACGATTCCGGCCAAAAGCAACAAGAATGAGCAGTCCCGCCGCGCTACTTCAATCCGACACATTGGGCTCGCGCCTGACGTCGCGCGGCGATCTGACCAGCTTTTTCATGCAACTGACAGCCGAGATCGGCGCCGACAGCTATATGCTGGTCGCCATCGTCCACGACCAGGACCGCAACGATGCGCGCATCGTCTCGTCCAATTGGATTTTCGACGCCATCGAACTGACCGGCAAGCGGCTGATCGCCGGGCTTGCACAAGGTGCGCTCACCGTTGCGCCCGGTATCCGCCCGATCGCCCTGGTGGCATCCCAGGCACCCGAGACTGACGGATTGATCACCGGTGAGGAAGCGCGCCTTCTCGACGTGCTTGGCCATGCCGAGATCTATTCGCTGCGCCTCAATGTCGGCCGCCAGCGCCTGTTCGCCTTGTTTTCGGCAGCGACAGCCGGCAGCATCGACCAGCCGGCGCTGATGAGGGCACAGCTGAAATGCTGCTATGCGCTCTCGCACATCCCGCAACTGATTGCCGCCGCCGCGATGCAGGATCCGCTGTCGGATCGCGAGCGCGAATGCCTGTTCTGGGTCTCCGAGGGCAAGACCACCGACGAGGTCGCCGTCATCCTTGGCGTCTCCTCCAACACCGTCAACAGCTACATCACCCACGCCATCCAGAAATTCGCGGCCAGCAACCGCGCGATGGCAATCGCCACGGCGATCAGGAGCGGCATCATTTGAAACACGTCGACATCAAGGAGGCTGCCGAAGCCCTTTTCAACGAGCAGCGCAATCCGTTCGGCGCCTTTTCGCTCGGCTCCGAAACCCATCACGCCGTCACCATTCCCGATGCCGTGCGCCGCTGCCGCTGGATCTCCGTCGACATCAACGCATCGGCCTTTGGCCTGTTCTTCGTCAGCCCCTCGCCCGAACGCGCACGGCTCGTCCCTTGCCTTGATTCCGACTACCCCGGCATTGCGGCGGCGACGAAATTCATTTCAGGCGCCAATGGCGAGGAGATCGTGCGCCACACCCGCATCTCGACGGAACCGCGCTGGTGGTCGGATGACGGCGTCGCCGCCATGGCGGAGATGTTCGGCAATCTCGCCTGGACCGAGCAGATGGCGCCGCTGGCGCCCGGCACCAGCGGCATCGCCTTTCCGGTCCACGCCGATCGTGGGCAGTGCGGCCTCGTCGTTTTCATGGGCCCGGAGATCTCCTTGCCGCAGGACGCGCTCTACGAGATCCACGCCCGTTGCTTCTCGCTATTCGCTGCCGTCGCCCGCATCCGCCCTAGCGATGCCGGCAGGATGCGTGCGATCTCCAAGCGCGAACTCGAATGCCTGAAGCTGACCGCCAACGGCAACACCAGCGAGGAGATCGCCAGGCTGCTGAAACTGTCGGTACACACCGCCAACCAGTATCTGACCCAGTCGACCCAGAAGCTGAATGCGGTCAACCGCAACCAGGCCGTTGCCAAGGCGCTGCGGCTGGGGCTTATTGAATAAGGCAACTATAGGATTGGCCAGCGGCTGTCGGAAGCGATCGATGTTCCGAGAAAGGCCAGCGGCTCGGCCTTGCGGATACGCGCCTGCTCGATGACCGTCTCGAGCAAGGCCGTGTTGTGCTCCGGGTCTTCGCCCGGCTTCTCGAACGACACGTAGTTGACCACCACCGAAGCGCCGTTCTCGCTCAGCGTCAGCTGGAAATAGACGGTGACCCCAGGCGGCCTCAACTCCAGATCAAGCACGATGCGCGGGCTGCCGGTCCAGTCGACATGCGCCTCGCCGCCATGGCCGAGCCGCAGTGTGCCTGGCATGAAGAACAGCTCTACCGCTGAATCGACCAGATCCGACAGGCACGCGAAATGCTCCAGTCGGATGAAGGCGATATAGTCGGCTACATCGATCAGCCTCAGTTCTCCCACCACTTGCTCGATGGCACTGGCGACGATGATCTCGCGGGATTTTGCGTGCGGTTGACGGTTCATGAAATCTGTCTGCGCTCAGCCTTTTTCGAGTAGACGATCCGCACCAGTTCGGCGACGGCCTGGTAGAATTGCGATGGGATCACACTATCGACCGAAACTTGCTTGTACATGGAGCGGGCGAGCGCCACGTCCTCGAAGATCGGGATGTTGTTTTCGCGTGCGATCTCGCGGATTTTCAGCGCCACTAGATCCTGCCCCTTGGCCAACACCATTGGTGCCGAGTCCTCGTCGCGCACGTATTTCAACGCGATCGAAAAGTGCGTCGGGTTGGCGATGATAAGCGTCGCGCGCGGCACCGCCGTCATCATCCGCTTGCGCGCCCGGTCGCGCGCCAGCGAGCGCAGTCGCGACTTGACGATCGGGTCACCCTCGGATTGCTTGAACTCGTCCTTGACCTCCTGCTTGCTCATGCGCAGATCCTGCTTCCAGTGGAAGCGCGACCAGACGATGTCGACTGCCGCGATCAGCCCCATGACGAAGACGATCGCCACCAGGATGTCGACGGCAATGCCGCGGATGACGAGTCCGAAAGCGACCGGATTGGTGATCATGCCGGCGAGCAGCTTGCGGTGGTCTTCCGACAGAGTGAAGCTCAGCACGACGACGGCAAAGCCAACCTTGCCTAGTGACTTCAGGAACTCGACCCAGCCCTGAATGCCGAACAGCCTGTTCCACCCCTTGGGGATCGAGATGCGCGAGAGTTGCGGCCGCACCCGCTCGCCGACGAACTGCGGCATGTTCTGGAACACCGAGGCGCCGACACCGGCGACGGTCAGCAGCACGAACAGGCTGATGACGGCCCGGCCCACCTCGAAAATAACAGTCTTGTAGAGCGCGATGACGTCCGTCTCGGTGTCCATCGGCCAGGCTTCCGGCTTCTCCAGGAACATCGACAGGAACATGCCGAGATCGATGACGGCGTCCTTGGCGTAGAAGACGGTGAACACCAGTATGGCAACGAACGATGCAAGAAGCGCCGTTTCTCGCGAATGGGGCAGTTTGCCCTGTTCGATAGTGTCGCGGATCTTCTTTTCCGTCGCCTCTTCGGTTTTCGAATCCTTGTCGACCGCGTCAGCCATGGCGCGGCCTTAGGCGGCGTCTTGGGTCGACGGAAGTTCGAAGGCGCCTTCGCGCGACAGCCGGATCGTCGTCGTCACGATCGTCTTGCGTGCTGCTGTTATATCGGCGAGAGGAACCCCTTCCGAACCTTGTCCGAGTTCGGCTTCGATCATGCGCCGCGACCGCGCGCCGATCGCCGACAGAACGGATTCGGCAAGTCCCGCCTGCGAGCCGCGCAAGGCCAGCGTGATCAGTTCGGCCGACAGCCCGTCGAACAGCAGCACCCGCGCTTTCTGGGCGAGCAACGGCAGGTCGTCGAAGGCGAACAGGCGGGCCCGCACACCATCGAGGTCGGGTGTGCCGGCGGCTTCCAGATCCTGCATGACCTCCTCCAGCAGCGGCTTGTCCAGTTCGTTGAGGACGCTGGCGACACGCGCCTGCCCGGCAGAAGTGTCCTTGGTCGAGGTTTCCGCCAGCACGCTGGTGCGCAGCCGGTTTTCGACGATCTTGCTGGCGGCGTCCGGAACATTGGCCATCGTCACCATGCGCTTGATGATTTCGCCACGCATCGGCTTGGTCAACGTCAGCAGCACGCTTGCCGCCACCTGCGGCGCCAGTTTCGACAGCACCATGGCCGCGGTCTGCGGATGCTCGCCGGCCAGGAAGGCGCCAAGCCGCGCCGGTTCGAGCTTTTCGAGCTCGGGCCAGATCGGCGGCGGGCCTTCCGGAGCGACCTCGAATCTCTTGTCGCCCATGATCGCGCTCATCTCTTCAGGCGACAGCGACTCATTGAGGATGGTGTCCATCCTGTCGGCGGAATCGAGCAATCCCGCCCCTTCGGTGAACTCGGCCTCGAACTCGGCGACGATGCGCTCAAGATCGCTTTGCGGAATCGTCCGCAGCAGACGGGCGCCCTCGATCAGCGCCTTCAGTTCTTCCTGCTTGAAGAATTTCAACAGGCGGCTGGCCGACGGCTTGCCCATCGCCACCAGTATGGCGGCTGCCTTCTGCGCGCGGGTCAAGGTCACCGGCGTCGTCATGCCACCCGCCTCCGCTGCCACCGGCAAGCTCCGCAACCCATGTCTAGGCGCCCTTCGTGCCAGCGATGATTTCGGTCAGCCTGATGCCGAAGCGCGACGGATCGCTTTCCAGCACGGTGATCTCGCCGCGCGCGATCTTGCGGCCGTTGACCACGACGTCGACAGGTTCGCCGATACGGCGATTGAGCGCCACCGTCGACCCCTTCTGCAGCGCCATCAGGTCGGAGACCGGCATCTCGGTGCTGCCGAGGATGATCTGAACTTCGACGGGGATGTTCATGATGACGCTTGAATTGGCGCCGGAGGCGGCCCTGAACGCCGCATCCGGGCGTTGTTCCTCTTCGTGCAGGACCCCGCGCAATTCTTCGATGGCACGGTCGAGTTGTTCGTCCGGCTGGTCGAGGTCGGCTTCCACCTTGGTCTTGGCCATGAATTGTCTCCAGTGCTCAGGCGCGTCCGGCGGCAGCCGGCATCAGCCCGTCGATAAAATCCTGCCCGGCATCGAAGGGATGCTTGATTCGGACGGTATAATTCTGTCCCAGTTTGCCGAATTCGCAGACGAACAGCGTCTGGCCGCGGGCACTGAGACGCGCCTGTGATTGCGCTGTTTCCTCGAATTCGATGATCTGGCCGACGTCGAAGTCGGCGACATCGCCGAGCGTCAGCCGGGCCAGCGGCATGGTGGCTTCGAGCGCTACCATTGAGCGCATCACCTCTTCCGAAAAGCGCGCGCGCCAGCTGGCGTTTTGATCGTTCTCACTGACGGCGGCAACGCTGTCCCGACCGGCCAGCACGATACGCTGCGGCATCGTCACGGTGATGCTGCCGCTGTCGGCCGGCGTCGAGATGCCGAGGACGATGCGCAGTGCGGCCCCGTCGCGCAGCACGTGTCGCTTGGCCTCCATGCCAGACATCGCCCGCGGCGCCGGAAGCCGTAGCTCAAGCGAGCGCCGACCGGATCCGTTCAGCGCCTGCGCGACCTGCTGAAACACCATCGTCGAGACGTCGGTCTCGATCGGCGACAGGTCACGCTCGATCGGTGACACCGGCATATCCGGATCGCCCCCAAACAGCGTCGAGACCATGATGGCGATCGCCGCGCCATCGATGACGAAGGTCACCGCATCTGACGACGCTGGCGAGGCAACGACGGTCATCGCGAAATTCTCACCGGCGCGGGAACGCGCCTCGGGAACGCGGCTGATCTCGATCGCTTTGAGATCGACAATGACCGGAACGCCAAGCTCGCCGGTCAGGCTTTTCTGCAGCAGCGGCACGGCGCGCTCGGCCATGGCGCGGCCTGCATCGATGATCTGCGCGGCCTCGCCGCTGTCACCGACGAGCCGCTCGATGATCAGCGAGCGTGCTTCCGATGGGCTGCCCGGACTGGTCATGGCGATGCTGGGACCGATCTGTCACGCATCGTTCAGGCGGCCTTCTTTTCGACGGCGCCGGTGTTCATCGTGCTCTGCTCGACGGCGTCGATCGTTGGTCGTTCGTAGGACGAGATGGTCTTGCGGCCGAACTCGATCGCCACCTGCGGCAGAGCGCCGTTCATGTAGGCCAGCAGCGTCTGCTTGACGATGGTATAGAGGCGGTTCTTCTTCTCGCGCACCGTCTTGATCTTGGTGGCGATCGGCCCGACCACCGCATAGGACAGGAAGATGCCGAGGAAAGTGCCGACCAGGGCCGCGCCGATCAGGCCGCCCAGGATTTCCGGCGACTGATCGAGCGCGCCCATCGCCTTGACCACCCCAAGAACGGCGGCGACGATGCCGAGCGCAGGCAAGCCATCGCCAACCGCGATCAGCGCGTGATAGGCCTTCATCTTGTCGGATTTGATGGTCTGGATTTCCTCGTCCATCAGCGCCTCGATCTCATGCGAGCGGGCATTGCCGATGATGATGATGCGACAGTAGTCGCAGATGAAATGCGTCAGATCATGATTCTTGAGCACGGTCGGGAATGCCTGGAAGATCGCCGATTCCTCGGGATTATCGATATGGGCTTCGACCTCGCTGCGCGATTTCGAGCGCAGCTCGCGCATCAGTGAGTGCAGCACGCCGAGCGTTTCGAGATAGTCCCGCTCCTTCGGCACCGCCTGCTTGAAGGCTTCGAGGATGGCCTTGCCGGTGTCCTTGACCGTCTTCATCGGGTTGGCAACGAGGAAGGTGCCGAGCGCAGCACCGCAGATGACCACGGCTTCCCACGGCTGCACCAGCACGTGAAGATGGCCGCCCATGGCCATGAAGCCGCCAAGGACGCAGCCGAGCGTCACCACAAGTCCAATCAGAATGCCCACAAGAGGTCCTTCCGCATTTCACATCAGGAGCAAGGGATAGCCCCCGTGCCTTGTGTGAGGCTTGAATCGAAGCCGCCGGATCCGATTCAGTTTCGCGCAAGGAAGTGGGGATATTGTCCTGTCATAGCTTCGGCCGGAGGCGCGTCTTTGCTCAATACATTTACCAGCTACCAGCTCATCACCAAGGACATTTCAAAGTCGCTCGACAGGATCGAGCAGCAGCCCGTGGTCGATCGCGACACCAAATATTATCTGGACAACATCACCAAGGTGAAATCGATCGACGATTTCGTCAAAAATGACCGTTTGTTCAAATATGCCATGAAGGCATACGGGCTCGAGGACATGGACTACGCCAAGGCCTTTATGGTCAAGGCACTCAAGGAGGGCGTCTCCGATCCCGACAGCTTCGCCAACAAGCTGACCGACAAACGTTACGCCGAATTCGTCAGCGCCTTCAATTTCGCCGCCAACGGCGCCGATGCGACCATCTATAACAAGACACAGCAGATGGTGACCAAGAACTACGCCACGCAAGCGAAAATCGCCGGCCTCGATCCGAATTCGGCCTATGTGAAAGGCGAGACGACATACTATCTCGCCAACATCACCAAGGTGAAGTCGATCGACGACCTGATGTCGAATAACCGGCTCTACACATACGCACTGGCTTCATTCGGCCTCGATTCGATGACGAAGGACAAGGATCTCATCAAGCGGGTTCTGCAGGGTGGCGTCCGCGATCCCGACAGCGTTGCCAACAAGATGACGGACAAGACCTACGCGGCACTTGCTTCCGCCTTCAATTTCGAAGCCTATGGTGCGAACGCCACCACCATCAATCCGGCGCAGCAGCCGACCGTCGACAAATACATGCGCCAGACCCTCGAAGAGGATGCCGGCCAGACCAACCAGGGCGTGCGGCTGGCGCTTTATTTCGACCGCAAGGCGCCGACCATCACCAGTTGGTACGACGTGCTGGCCGACACCGCGCTTGCCAGCGTCGTGCGCACCGTGCTCGGCCTGCCCGATTCCTTCGCCACCGCCGATGTCGACAAGCAGGCGCAGCTGTTCGAGCAGAAACTCGACATCTCGGATTTCTCCGATCCCGAGAAGCTCGGCAAGTTCCTGACGCGCTTCACCAGCATGTACGAGATCAACAACCCGACGTCATCGGCCGTCACCTCGGTCAGCGTGCTGTTTGCCCAGCCGATCACGGTCGGCATCTCCACCGACCTGATGATGGCCATGCAGAAACTGAGGTTCTGAGAGCATCATGCGGGACAGCCTTTACGTCGCCCTTTCCTCGCAGATCGCGCTCGAGCGCCGCCTCGACACGATCGCCGACAACGTCGCCAACGCCTCGACGATCGGCTTTCGCGCCACCGGCGTGAAGTTCGAGGACGTCGTGTCCGGCACCGGATCGAAATCGGTGTCCTTTGCCTCCCCTGGCAAGACCTATCTTTCCGGCGCTCACGGTGCCTTGAGCGAGACCGGAAATCCGTTCGATTTCGCCATCCAGGGCGATGCCTGGTTCGCCATCGACACGCCTGTCGGCACCGTCATGACCCGCGACGGGCGCTTTTCGATGAACGAGAACGGCGAGCTGATGTCGATCGAGGGCCACGCTGTGCTCGATGCCGGCGGCTCACCGATCCAGCTCGACCCCCGCAACGGCCCGCCCAAGGCCGGGGCCGACGGTTCGCTGCGCCAGAACGATCAGCTTGTCGGCTCCATCGGTCTCTACAATTTCGATCCGGGCGAAAATTTCGTCCGCTACGGCAATTCCGGCATCGTTCCGGCGCGCACGCCAGAGCCTGTTACCGATCGCTCCGATATCGGCATCGCCCAGGGGTTTCTCGAAGAATCCAACGTCAATCCGGTGCTGGAGATCACCCGACTGATCATGGTCCAGCGCGCCTTCGAGAACACCGCCGCCCTGATGCGGCAGACCGACTCCTCCACCGACGAGGCGATCAAGACGCTCGGCTCGAAGTAACCCATGTCGCTCGACCAGCCATCCCTGCGCGCACCTGAAAGACAGCTCCAGCCGGCGCCGGAAGACCGGCTTGTCGCTCTGGAACGGGTCTGGCGGCGTTTCGCCGACACCGAGGCGCTGCTCAAGCGCGGCGGCCGCGTCACCGAAGTCACGCCCACGCACTACAAGGTGCACGGCCTTTCCGACTTCGCCAGGCTGGGCGACATCGTCGAGCAGCGCGGTCATGCCGGCGCCCGCCGCGGCGAGATCGTCAAGATCAGCCGCGATGAGGTCGTCGTGGCCCCCTTCGAACGCAGCGCCGACGCTGGCATCGGCGATGCCGTGTTCCGCCGCGGTCCGCTCGCGGTGGCGCCGCATGCCTCGTGGCGCGGACGCACCATCGACGCGCTGACCCAGGCGATCGATGGCGGCACGCCCCTGGTCAGGGGCGATGACGCATCGATCGGCGCCCAGACGACGCCCGGCGCCATGGCGCGGCAGCGTGTCGGCACCGCCTTCATGACCGGGGTCAAGGTCATCGACATCTTCACGCCGCTCTGCTTCGGCCAGCGCCTCGGCATCTTCGCCGGCTCCGGCGTCGGCAAGTCGACGCTGCTCGCCATGCTTGCGGGCGCCGATGCGTTCGACACCGTCGTCGTGGCGCTCATCGGCGAACGCGGCCGCGAAGTGCGCGAATTCCTCGAGGACACGATCGGCGACAGCATGGCCAAAACCGTCGCCATCGTCGCCACCAGCGACGAGAGCGCCATGATGCGCCGGCGCGCGCCGGACACCGCCATGCGCATCGCCGAACATTTTCGCGACCAGGGGCACCGCGTGCTCCTGGTGCTGGACTCGATCACCCGCTTCGCCCACGCGCTGCGCGAGGTGGCGACGGGAACCGGCGAGCCGCCGGTCGCCCGTGGCTATCCGGCCTCGGTGTTCACCGAGCTACCCAAGCTGCTCGAGCGCGCCGGGCCAGGCGCGGAAGGCAAAGGCTCGATCACCGCCATCATCTCCGTGCTGGTCGACGGCGACGATCACAACGACCCGGTCGCCGATTCCGTGCGCGGCATCCTCGACGGTCACGTCGTGCTCGACCGCACGATCGCCGAACAGGGCCGCTACCCGCCCGTCAATCCGCTGTCGTCCATTTCGCGGCTGGCCGGCAAGGCCTGGAGCACCGAACAGCGCGCGCTGGTGACAAGGCTGAAGTCGATGATCTCGCGCTTCGAGGACACGCGCGATATCCGCCTGCTGGGCGCCTATCAGGGCGGCGTCGATGCCGAACTCGATATTGCCGTGCGCAAAGTGCCGCTGATCTACGAGGCACTGACGCAAGCGCCGACGGACCGCCCCTCAGCCGATCCATTCTCCGACCTCGCCCGCCACCTCAAGAGCAAGCTGAACGCCGATGCCGGAGACTGAACGCGAATATACAGAGCGCATCCTGCGCGACATGATCGCCGAAGCCAATGCCGCGGAAGAAGCCCGAGCTGACGAAGCGAGAGCCGCCAAGGCAAAGGCTGCCCGTGCCATAGCCGCCAAAGCCGAGGCCGTTCTGGCCAAGGCCGCCGAGCCCGCTTTGCCCCGAGCGCCCCGGGCGCAGGCCGCCGAGATGACGCAGGCCAGCCGCGACTCGCTGATCGATGGGCTGTTCCCACTCAACGAGTGGCCGCGGCCACCGAAGGCGGTGTTTCCCAGGTTGAAAAAAGAGTCCAGCCGGCGCAGCGATCTCGTCATTGCCGCGCTCGGCATCACGCTCGGGCTGATCTGCGCCCTGTTTCCGTGGTACATCTTCTTCAACCAGGACCAGTTTGGCGTCCAGGCGATCAAGTTCGGCGGCACCGGCACCAATTCGGGGCGGGCGGGCGGCGGCGTGGTCGCCCAACGCAGCGCGCCGCTGACAGCGAAGGACGTTCCCGCGGCCGATCTCGATCTGCTCGCCACGGGAACGGTGCAGGACGATGCCAATCCCGCGCCGGCACCCGACGATCAACCTTTTCCGGCCGACGCCGCGAAATTTCGCCTGGTCCATGTCGCCAATGGCCGCGCCATGATCGAGGACGATGCCGGCCTCTGGATCGTCCAACGCGGCTCGATACTCCCGGATTCCAGCCAGGTGTCTTCCATCGAGCAGCGCAAAGGCAAATGGGTCATGGTCACCAGCACCGATCAGGTGATCGAGCTTTCGCGATAAAGCTCTCCGGTCTCTGGTCATTCGCAAGGCCCGCGCAAGACTCGCGGCCTAGTCTCTGAGCACCTGCCCGGAGATTCCCATGGAGCCCGTTTCCCTTTTCGACCTCGCCGCCAAGCAAGCCCAGTGGCTGGCCGTGCGCCAGTCCGCCGTCGCCGGCAACATCGCAAACGCCAACACGCCGGGCTACACGGCGAACGATGTCGAGCCGTTCGAAAAGGTGCTCGATCGCACAGCCGTATCGCTTCAGGCCACGCAGGCCGGTCATCTAGGCAACGCGGCGACCAATGCCGGCTTCACCATCAAGCCGCAGGAAGATGACGGCGTTATCATGCCATCCAAGAACTCGGTCGTGCTAGAAGACCAGTTGATGAAGGCCGGCGAGGTGCGCCGCTCCTTCGAACTCAACACGGCGATCGTCAAGGCGTTCCATTCCATGATGATGATGGCGGTTAAGAGCTGACCATGGACGCGCTCACCGCAGCCCTCAAAGTCGCAGCATCCGGGCTCGGCGCTCAGTCGGAGCGGCTGCGCGTCGTTTCCGAAAACCTAGCCAACGCTCAGTCGACCGGAACCGCGCCCGGCTCCGACCCCTATCGCCGCAAGACCATCAGCTTCGTCTCCGAACTCGACCGGACCTCCGGCAGCTCGACGGTTGCGGTGAACTCGATCGATCGTGATCCCAGCGACTTTCCAATCGAGTTCCAGCCCGGCAACGAGGCCGCCGACGAGAAGGGCTACGTCAAGATGCCCAACGTCAACGTGCTGATCGAAATGGCCGACATGACCGAGGCCAACCGCTCCTACGAGGCCAACCTTCAAGTCGTCAAGCAGGCCCGCGACCTGATTTCCATGACCATCGACCTGATGAGGAACCAGTAATGATCAGCGGTATCGGAGCGCTTCAGTTCAAGCCGTCGATCGGCGGCGACGACGCGGTGACAAGCCTGCTCCAGGGCGGCGCGACACCTTCGGCCGGCGGCAACATCGGCACCTCCTTCGCCGAAGCGTTGAGCCATGCCGCCTCCAAGACCGTCAACACGATGCAGAACGCCGAGCAGGTGTCGATACAGGCGCTCAAGGGTGACGCCGACACCCGTCAGGTGGTCGACGCCGTGATGAGCGCGCAGCAGGCGCTTCAGACCGCCGTCGCCATCCGCGACAAGGTGGTTTCCGCCTATCTCGAAGTCAGTCGAATGGGCATCTGAGGAATTCCGCCATGAAAGCACTCGCCATCGCCGCCACCGGCATGAATGCCCAGCAGACAAATCTGGAAGTCATCGCCAACAACATCGCCAACATCAACACCACCGGCTACAAGCGCGCCCGTGCCGAATTCTCCGACCTGCTCTACCAGGTCGATCGCACGCAGGGTGTGCCCAACCGCTCCAATGCCTCGCTGGTGCCGGAGGGCGTCTCGATCGGCCTCGGCGTCAAGACGACGGCCGTGCGCAACGTTCACACCCAGGGCGAACTGACCAGCACCGGCAACAGTTTCGACCTGGCGCTGACCGGCAGGGGCTGGTTCCAGATCGAAGGTGCCGACGGCGGCACGCTCTACAGCCGCGCCGGCGCCCTCAACACCAACGCGACAGGCCAGTTGGTGACGGTCGACGGCGCTGCCGTCATTCCGGCCATCAACGTCCCCGTCGATGCCGTCGAGGTCATCATCAATAAGACGGGACAGGTCTTCGCTCGCATCGACGGCCAGACCGACCTTCAGAACCTCGGCCAGCTTCAGATCGCCAATTTCGCCAACGAGGCGGGCCTGGCACCGCTCGGCGACAATTTGTTCCAGGAAACCACGGCTTCGGGACCAGCGAATGTCGGCGTCCCCGGCGATCCCGGCTTTGCCACCATCCAGCAGGGCTATCTCGAAGCCTCCAACGTCGACCCGGTGAAGGAAATCACCGAGCTGATCTCGGCGCAGCGCGCCTATGAGATGAACTCCAAGGTCATCCAGGCCGCCGACGACATGGCCTCCGTCGTCTCCAAGAACATCAGGTAACGGATGATGGCCATGCCGATCTCCTGCTCAGCATTCCGCCGCACCGCGCTCGTCCTTGCGCTGGTGACCGGTGGCATGCCGGCGTTTGCCCAGGAATCGACAAACCAATCAGCCACCCAGATCGCCAGCAATCAACCTGTTGGCGAGGTGGTGCTGATACCCAACCGGGTCATCTATCCCGGCCAGACCATCGAACTTACTGCCTTGAAACAGGTGACCCTCATCGCCGGCAAGCACAAGCCGGACGGAGTCGTCACACGGGCCGAGGAACTCGACGGCAAGGTCGCCAAGCGCACCCTGCTGCCCGGCCGCTACATCCCTTCCACAGCCATCCGCGTGGCCTGGCTGGTCGAACAGGGTGCGTCCGTGCAGGTCTTCTTCATCGCCGGAGGACTGACGATCTCGGCGACCGCCGTGACGCTGCAGCCGGGTGCCGCGGGCGACCTCGTCAAGGTCCGCAACATCGACAGCGGCAAGATCCTGTCCGGCACGGTGATGGCGGATGGAACCATCCAGGTCAGCGCTTCATGATGCGCGGACTTACCCTGATATTGGCAGCCGTGCTTGGCCTGCAGCCGGCACTGGCCGACGGCCTGACGCCGAAGGCCAAGCGCGAGCTCGCCGCCAAGAATGGCGGCGTCTACAACGATCCCGAATATGATCCGGCCACCACCAGCCGCATGTTCCGGGTTTCCACCGGGCCTAGTTCCCTGCCGCCGGGCCAGGTCGCCTCGCGCATCAAGGACATCGCCCAGCTGCAGAGTTCGCGCGACAACCAGCTGGTCGGCTACGGCCTGGTCATCGGCCTTGCCGGATCGGGCGACAGCCTACGCAACTCGCCGTTCACCGAACAGTCTATTCGCGCCATGCTCGAAAATCTCGGCATCGCCACCGAAGGCGGCCGCGCGCGCGCCAAGAACGTCGCCGCCGTCATTGTCACCGCCAACATGCCGCCCTACGTGCAGTCGGGCGCCCGCATCGACATCGACGTCTCCTCGATGGGCGACGCGACCTCGCTCGCCGGCGGAACGCTGATCATGACGCCGCTGAAGGCGGCGGACGGCGAGATCTATGCCGTCGGACAGGGCTCGGTGATCGTTTCCGGCTTTACCGCCAAGGGGCAGGCCGAGCAGCTGACGCAAGGCGTGCCGACCTCCGGCCGCGTGCCGAACGGTGCCATCGTCGAGCGTGCTGTCCAGGCCGAGTTCGACGATCAGGCAACACTGACGCTGCAACTGCGCAATCCCGACTTCTCGACCGCCATTCGTATCGCCGATGCCATCAACGATTACACCAGCCAGCGCTTCGGCGCGCGGGTGGCGGCCGAGCGCGATTCACGCACCGTGCAGATCAGAAGGCCAAAGGGTGTTTCGGCGGCCCGCTTCTATGCCGAGATTGAAAACCTGGTGGTCGAATCCGACACGCCGGCCCGTGTCGTCATCGACGAGCGCACCGGCACCATCGTCATCGGCAACGACGTCAAGATCTCGCGGGTCGCCATCAGTCACGGCACGCTCACCGTGCGCATCACCGAAGCACCGCGCGTCGTTCAGCCCGAGCCCTTCTCCAAGGGCGAGACCGCCGTCGAACCGTTCACCGCCATCGAAGCCAGCCGGCCCGATGCCCGCGTTGCCGTGCTTGATGGTCCCGATCTCCAGACCCTGGTTTCCGGCCTCAACCGGCTCGGCGTCAAGCCGGACGGCATCATTGCCATTCTGCAGGGCATCAAGTCGGCCGGCGCCCTGCAGGCCGACCTGGTTCTGCAATAGGCTATGCCGATGACGCGCTCGTTCTCACGCCATGAAAGATATCGCCCCGTCGCAATCCTGCTCGTGACCGCCGTTCTCGCGGCGCTGCCCTTTGCCAGCGATACCGCACGTGGTGAGGAGGCGGTCCGCCAGGTCTTGCCGGGAGCACCGGTCGTAGCGCCCCCGCAGCAATTGGCGCGAGAGAAGGCACCCGACCAAAGCGAGATCGAGCGTTTTTGCTCCAATATCGCCGACGCCGCCCGCGACCGCCGATATGTCTTGCAGGCGGAGGAACTGAAGCAGCTCCAGGCCGGCATCGACCAGCGGATGAAGGCGCTGGAGGAAAAAAAGGCCGAATACGAGACCTGGCTGAAACGACGTGAGGTTTTCCTGGCCCGGGCCGAGGACGGTGTGGTCCAGATCTATGCCGGCATGAAGCCAGACGCCGCCGCCGAGCGGCTGGCCATCGTCAACGCCGATCTGGCGGCGGCCATATTGATGAAGCTCGATTCTCGCAAGGCGAGCGTCATCCTCAACGAAATGGACCAGAAGGCGGCGGCGACGCTCACCGGCATCATGGCCAGCGCAGCCCGAAGGGTAGACCCGTCATGATCCGCAAGATGCTCGTCCTGTGCGCGGTCGCCATGTTGTCCGGTTGTGGAACCAACCTGAAGGAGGTCGGCAGGGAACCGGCTCTGTCACCGGTCGGCTCCGGCATCGACGACGGCAGCGCCTCTTCCCTCTATCGCTATCCGGAAACGCCGCCCGCGCCGCCCAGGAAATTCTCGTTGTGGGATGACCGCCAGAGCCGATTGTTCACCGATCCGCGGGCGCTGTCCCAGGGCGACATCCTGACCGTCAAGATCAGGATCAATGACCGGGCCAACTTCAAGAACCAGAACGACAGGAGCCGCACCGCCAACCGCAAGCTCGGTTTCGACATCAGCGCGCAATGGGACAAGATCGGCAGCACCGCCGGCAAGGGTGCTGGCGCTCTGAACTCCACCACGGACACGACGGCCGATGGCGAAATCAAGCGATCGGAAACCCTGGAGCTCAATGTCGCCGCCATCGTCATCGATGTCCTGCCGAACGGCAATTTGATGATCAAGGGATCGCAGGAAGTGCGCGTCAACGCCGAACTCAGGGTGCTGACCATCGCCGGCATCGTGCGGCCGGCCGATATCGGCGCCGAGAACACCATCCCCTACGAACGCATCGCCGAAGCGCGCATCTCCTATGGCGGACGCGGCCGCATCACCGAGGTCCAGCAACCTGCCTATGGCCAGCAGGTTCTCGACCAGGTTCTTCCGTTCTAGGATTGGGGAACACCGCGCCGTGGCAAATGTCGAACAGGTTCAGCCCCGCAAGGGTCCTTCGCTCGCCGTCCAGGGCGGCATGCTGCTGGTGGTGACGGCGGCCGCCATCGGCATGGGCTGGATGTCCGGCGGCTATCTCAAAGGCGTCGATGCACCTGCGTCGGTACCGGCGGCGCCTGAGAACGAAGGCAAGGCCGAGCAGCCGGCTTCGGCCGACCAGCCAGGCGTGGGGCCGACGCTCGTCGTGCTGGCGCCGATCACCACCAATATCGCTTCGCCCGCCGATACCTGGATCAGGATGGAGGTGTCCGTCGTCTATGATGGGCCGCAGCCACAGGCAATGTCGGACGACATCCACCAGGATCTTCTGGCCTTGGTGCGCACCTTGAAGATGCATCAGATCGAGGGCGCCAGCGGCTACCAGCACCTGAAGGCCGATCTCGAGGAACGCGCCTCGATCCGCAGCCAGGGTCACGCCAAACAGGTTCTCATCAGGACATTGCTGCTCGAATGAGAAAGTTCCTTCTCGCCACGGCGATGATCGCCGCCGCCACCTCCGTCGCGGCGGCCCAGCAGCTCGATCTCGGCGGCATCGGCAAGGCCGATGGCACCACCGTCGGCTACATCATCCAGATGTTCGGCCTGCTGACCGTGCTGTCGGTGGCCCCGGGCCTGCTGATCATGGTGACCAGCTTCACCCGCTTCGTCATCGCCTTCTCGATCCTACGCGCAGGCATCGGCCTGCAGTCGACGCCGGCAAACCTAATTTTGATTTCTCTGTCGCTGTTCATGACCTTCTATGTCATGGCGCCGACCTTCGATCAGGCCTGGAACACCGGCGTCAAGCCGCTGATGGACAACCAGATCACCCAGACCGAAGCCTTTGACAAGATTTCCGATCCGTTCCGCACATTCATGCTGCGTAATGTGCGCGACAAGGACTTCGACCTTTTCGCCGATCTCGCGCGTGAGCGCGGCCAGACCGTTTCGCGTGACACCGTCGACCTGCGCATCCTGGTACCCGCCTTCATGATCTCGGAGATCCGGCGCGGCTTCGAGATCGGCTTCCTGATCGTGCTGCCATTCCTGGTCATCGACATGATCGTCGCGACGATCACCATGGCGATGGGCATGATGATGCTGCCGCCGACAGTGGTGTCGCTGCCGTTCAAGATCCTGTTCTTCGTCCTGATCGACGGCTGGAATCTGCTTGTCGGCAGCCTTGTGCGCTCCTTCAACTGACCCCGGCAACTGAATCCCGCAGCGCCGCTCTGGCGCGCTGCTCCGGCGCAGAATTCACGCAATATATTTTCGATTAACCGTCCGGTTTAGCCCTTTGGTAGGGACTTGCCCGCATATTCGCTCGCAGATGGCGGGTGATCGATTTCCAGAGATCATTGGCATGATGCCGCACCGTCATACCGGTAGAGCCGGTATGTCAAAAAAACACGTGTAAAATCAGGGTACGAGTAGCCATGTCCAGCATCATGACGAACACTGCCGCGTTGACGGCACTGCAGAGCCTGAACTCCACCAACAAGAACCTCGAAGCCACCCAGTCCCGCATCTCGACCGGCTACAAGGTCTCGCAGGCCTCGGACAACGCCGCTTACTGGTCGATCGCGACCACGATGCGTTCCGACAACCAGGCAATGTCCACCGTTTCGGACTCGCTCGGCCTCGGCGCCTCGAAAGTCGACACCGCCTACACCGGCATGAACAGCGCGATCACCACCATCAACCAGATCCAGCAGAAGCTGACTGCATCTTACGGCCAGACGGATGCCTCCAAGGAAAAGACCCAGGTCGAAATCGCCGCTCTTCAGAAGCAGTTGAAGGCCTATGCCGATGGCGCCACCTTCTCCGGCACCAACATGCTGTCCGTAAACAGCGGCGCGACAGCCACGACGGCGGCCGACGTCAAGATCGTTTCGGCCTTCAACCGCAGCGCCACCGGCGCGGTTTCGATCTCGACGATCGACGTCAACGTGGAAAGCATCAAGCTGTATGAAGCTGGTACCACCGCGACACTCGCGAAGGGCATCCTCGACACGCTCCGCGTTGGCTCCACCGGTACGGCCACCCTTACTGCCTCGGCCCCGACCCTGGGCGCCGCGGCTGCAGGCACCGACACCTATTCGGTCGCCTCGCTGACCATCTTCGCGGGTGGCGTCGCTGCCAGTGATAGTCAGATCGCGCAGCAGATGACCGTCGTCGACGCGGCGCTCAAGGACATGACCAACGCCGCCACCAAGCTCGGCGCGGCCAAGAGCAGTATCGACCTGCAGAAGACCTTCACCTCGAACCTGATGGACTCCATCGATCGCGGCATCGGCCAGCTCGTTGACGCCGACATGAACAAGGAATCGACCCGTCTGCAGGCCCTGCAGGTCCAGCAGCAGCTCGGCATCCAGGCGCTGTCGATCGCCAATGGCTCGTCGCAGTCGATCCTGTCGCTCTTCCGCGGCTAATCGCTCTCAATCGACTACAGCTAGACAATCGGGCCGCGCCAAAAGCGCGGCTCGATTTGCGTTTTTGCTCCAGCCCCGCGCAACCGTCACTCCTTAACTCTCGAAAGCCAGCGTTTAACAAGCTGTTAACCATGTCGCGCTAGTTATGGTTAACCAATAGCTTACAACAGTTGGCGAATCGGCCCTACCGGCACGATAGCAGCGTTGAACGGGCCTATCCGGCATGTCTGAGCATGTCGGCTTTTGAGAAGGAGCGACTTTCTTGGCGAGCATCATGACAAACGCTTCGGCGTTAACCGCGCTTCAAAGCCTCAGCGCCACCAACAAGTCGCTCGAGCAGACGCAGGCTCGTATATCGACGGGCTATCGGGTCTCGCAGGCCTCCGACAACGCCGCCTACTGGTCGATCGCCACCACGATGCGCTCGGACAACCAGGCCCTGTCGACGGTGCAGGATGCGCTCGGCCTCGGCGCCTCGAAAGTCGATACCGCCTATACCGGCATGAACAATGTGCTGACGACCATCGGCCAGATCAAGACCAAGCTGCTTTCGACCGTCGGCCAGACGGATGCAGCCAAGGCAAAAACCCAGACCGAGATCAAGGCGCTTCAGGCACAGATGAAGTCCTTTGCCGATGCGGCCACCTTCTCCGGCTCCAATTTCCTTGCGGTGACCTCCAAGCAGGTCGCGGCCAACTATGACGGCGTCCAGCCCGACTCCCAGATTGTTTCTTCATTCAATCGCTCCTCATCCGGCGCCATATCGATCGGAACGATCGACATCGATGTCGAGAGCACCAAGCTCTTTGACTACGGCCTTGCCACCGACGTGAAGAACTATGGCACCCTCGATCGCCAGACTTCCATCTATTCCACGGGAGCCGCCCAGACGGAGTATGACACAGCCTATGCTGCCGCGATCGCTGGCGGAGGGACTGATATCGCCGCGAACACCGCAGGCCAAGCCGCTGTTACCGGCACCCCCGCCAAGGTCGACAACATCTCGGCCTACAACCTCGACATCACCGCACCTGGGATAACCGACGATATCATCACGCAGATGGTGAACAGGATCGACAAGGTCATGGCTCAGCTGACCGACTCCGCCACCATCCTCGGCTCCGCCAAGAGCAGCATCGACCTGCAGAAGACCTTCACCCAGAGCCTGATGGACTCCATCGATCGCGGCGTCGGTCAGCTCGTCGATGCCGACATGAACAAGGAATCGACCCGCCTGCAGGCGCTGCAAGTCCAGCAGCAACTCGGCATCCAGGCGCTGTCGATCGCCAACAGCGCCTCGCAGTCGATCCTGTCGCTGTTCAAGAACTAGTCACTGGCGCCACCGGCGCGATCCCTACTCATCTCGATTGACGGGCCGCGCCGCAAGCGCGGCCCGATTTCATTTTCGCACAAGCTTCGAGGACTACTGTTCCGGCGGACAATCATGCTGGGAGTCGTCGAACCGTGCCGGAACAGATCCAGAGCATCATCTCGAATCTCCGCGGGTTTGGCGTGAAGCGCCTTGCCATGCTGGCGGGCATCGCCGTTCTGGTGATGGGCGTCATCGGCATCGCCTCGGTCTATCTCAACCGCCCCGCCTACGACACGCTCTATGTCGGGCTCGACCGCGCCGACGTGAACCAGATCGGGCTGGTGCTGGGCGAAGCCGGCATCGGCTTCGACGTTGGCGCCGACGGAACCTCCGTGCTGGTGCCGGCGGGCACCACCGCGCAGGCGCGCATGCTGCTTGCCGAAAAGGGCCTGCCGACGAGCGCCAATGCCGGCTACGAACTGTTCGACAATGTCGGTTCACTCGGCCTCACCTCCTTCATGCAGCAGATCACCCGCGTGCGCGCGCTGGAAGGCGAGATCGCCCGCACCATCCAGTCGATATCGGGCATCAAGGCGGCGCGCGTCCACATCGTCATGTCCGAACGCGCCAATTTCCGCCGCGACGAGCAGCAGCCTTCCGCCTCGGTGGTCATCCGCTACGCCGGCATCGACGCCGAGAAGAGCGCCATGTCGATCCGCCATCTCGTCGCCGCCGCTGTCCCCGGCCTGTCGGCCGACAAGGTGACGGTGCTCGATTCCAGCGGCAATCTGCTGGCCGCGGGCGATGATCCTTCCAACACCAGCGCCGCACGCACGCTCGGCGTCGAGCAGACCGTCGAAGCGCAGATCGGCGACAACATCCGCCGTGCCCTGACGGCCTATCTCGGCCCTGACAACTTCCGCGCCAGCGTCAAGGCCGAGGTCAACACCGACACCCGTCAGACCGAAGAAACCATCTTCGATCCGAACTCCCGCGTCGAGCGCTCGGTGCAGTCGGTGCGCGCCAACGAGAACAACAACCAGAAGCAGGCCTCGACCCCGGCCAGCGTCGAGCAGAACCTGCCCGAGACCCAGGCAACCGCCACCGATGGTCCGCAATCTTCTTCGCAGAACGACCGCAGGGAAGAGATCACCAACTACGAGATCAATTCCAAGAAGATCGCCACTGTCTCCAACGGTTACACCGTCACCAAGATGTCGATTGCCGTCGTCGTCAACCAGCAGCGGCTGATGACCATACTCGGCAAGGACGCCACGCCGGAGCAGATTGCCAAGCGTGTCGCCGACATCCAGAAAATGGTGACCTCGGCCACCGGCCTGGACGAAAAGCGCGGCGACGTCATCGACGTCTCGGCTGTCGAGTTCATCGACGGGCTGGATGGCGAGGCGGTCCCGCAGGCTGGAATGCTCGATTCCATTGGCCAGCATGCCGGCACTTTGATCAATGCCGGCGCTTTCATCGTCGTCGTGTTCCTGGTCGCCTTCTTCGGTCTGAGGCCGATGGCGTCGGCACTGACGGCGAAGGCGACACCAGCCCTGTCAGGTCCCAGCTTCGATGACGTGCAGCGCTCGCTGCCGACGCCGGAAGCAACGGCCGCCGCCGACAATGCCGCGGTCGCCGCCCTGCCCGGCTCGCGCCCAGGTCCGACGCCGCTCGACGATCTTCGCCAGAAGATCAGACCGGCGCCGCAGGATCGGCTTGCCCGAATGGTCGACCTCAACGAGGAGCGCACCGCGCAGATCCTGCGCAAATGGGCAGCCCAGGAAGTTGCGGTGTAACCATGCCCTCCGCAGCCCTCTTCGACCTTCTGCCTGATTTCGGCACACGCACGCAACGTGCCAGCCAGCCCCGGGCAGCAGTCGATCCCCAACACAATCCGGAAACGCCGGCCCCGCAAGCCGATATCGGCACGCTGATCGCGGAAGCGGTTGTCCAGGCCGAGGCTGCGCTTGAGGCGCGCCTTTCGGTTGCGCATGAAGCAGCGCTCGAAGCCGAACGCCAGGCCAATGCAGAGGAAGCAAGGGTATTTCTAGAAAGCCTCGGCGACGATGTCGGCAGGGCGGTCTCGTCGCGCATCGATGCCATGGAGGCGCGTGTCACCGGGCTTGTCGCCGCCACGGTCGCCCGCATCATCGGCGGCATCGTCAGCGACGACTTGCAGAAACGTTCGATCGAGGCACTGGCCGGCGCCGTACGCGAAGCGGTCGGCGATGCCGAAGCGGTGCGCATCGTCGTGCGCGGGCCTCTCTCACTGTTCGAAACACTGAGGGCATCGCTTGGGCTCCGCGCCGCCAATCTCGACTTCGTCGAGGCACCGGGTTTCGACCTCACCGTCGCCATCGACGAGGCGGTGTTCGAGACGCGCATGGCCGAATGGTCGACGACCCTTTCAGAGGTCCTGGCATGAGCGTCGCCGAGGCCGGACACACACCCCACGAAATCATCATAGTGCGGCGTGGTCATGACGACCATGACGAGGCCCACCATGGCGGCGTCTGGAAGATCGCCTTCGCCGATTTCATGACGGCCATGATGTGTTTCTTCCTGGTCATGTGGCTGATAAACGCCGCCAACGAGCAGACCAAGGCAGCCGTCGCCAGCTACTTCAACCCGGTCAAGCTGGTCGACCGCAATTCGAGCCGCAAGGGCCTGGAGGATCTCGGCGACGGTCCGCGCGCGATCGGGACGACGGCCGACAATCCGAAGAAGGCGACCAACAAGGCCGGTCAGGACGGCGACGGCTCGGCGGACCGCAAACAGGACAAGCAAGAACTCCCGCAGGCGGAACACTCCGACGAGCATCTGTTCGCCGATCCTTACGCGGTGCTTTCGGAAATCGCCACCGATACCGGTGTCATGCAGAACGTCAGTCAGAAGGGCGACGGCGGCGCGCAGGCCGCCGGCCCGGCGACAGGCGCCTCCGGCGGCGCCTCCTATCGCGATCCCTTCGAGCCTGATTTCTGGTCGCAGCAGGTGGCGGCGCCCGGCGCCGAGGCTAGTGCCGAGCGCACCAGGATCGAGGGCGATCCGGTCAAGCCCGGCGACAAGGCCGCCGAAAAGCGAGTGCTCAAAGTCAAAGCCGTACCGCCTGTCGCGGCCGCACCGCTCGAGCCGCTGGCCCAGGATGCGACCGGCAAGCAAGCCATGAACCTCGCCAAGGCCGGCGACACGAAGCCAAGCGAGATCAAACCGGACGAGATGAAACCGGACGCAGCCAAGGGCGAGCCCGAAGCGCAAAAGGCCGCCAAGCCCGACACCGGCGAGAAGGCGCCGACCGCCGCCGCCATCAAGGCCGCGGCCGACGTCAAGCGGCAGTTGGCCGATGCCTTCAAGCCCGGCGACAAGCTGCACGACGGCGTCTCGGTTGAAGCCACCGACAAGGGCGTCGTCATCTCGATCACCGACCAGTTCGACTTCGGCATGTTCGAGGTCGGCTCGGCGCTGCCGCGCCGCGAACTTGTGCTGGCGATGGAGAAGATCGGCCGCATCGTCAACGCCCAGAAAGGCACCATCAGCATCAACGGCCACACCGACGCCCGGCCGTTCCGCAGCGATAGCTACGACAATTGGCGACTGTCGACGGCGCGTGCGCATTCCGCCTACTACATGCTCGTGCGCGGCGGCGTCGACGAACGTCGCATAACCGAGGTCGCCGGCTTCGCCGACCGCCAGCCGAAGGATCCCAAGGATCCATTGTCGGCCGTGAACCGCCGCATCGAAATCCTGATGGCGACCGGCGGATGAGTCGAGCAGCCGTCACCAGCCGGTTGATTGGCCTGTTGCTGCTGGCCGGCGGACACCCGTCGACCGGCTTCGCCCAGGACGCGCTGCAGCCGTATCAGCTGGTGCGCTCGCTGCAGCTCATCCAGGACCGCATAGCCGTCGGCGATCATGCCGCCCTGCCGATGCAGGCCAAGCTGCTGGAGATGGCGGATGCGCGCCTGCGCGCGGCGGATGCCGAGGATTACAAGGATCCCAAGAACTTTCGCGCCCTGCTTGTCTACGGCATGAGCGGCGGCAATCCGGTGACCGTCGAGGTCGCCACGTCGCGCGCCACGACGGACCCGCAAAGCCTTGTCATAGCCAAAGGCGTGATCGACTACCTGACCGGCCGGCCCGGCGAGGCGATCGAAGCCTTGAGGCCGATCGATCCGATGGCACTGCCTCCCGATCTCGGCGCTTTCCTTGCCCTGGTCAAAGGCTCGCTGCTTGCCGGCGACCAGCCGGCGGCCGCACTCCGCCTGCTCGATGAGGCAAGATTGCTCGGCCCCGGCACGCTGGTCGAGGAAGCGGCACTTCGCCGTTCGGTCGGCATTTCAGTCGCGCAAGGTGACGCGGCACGCTTCGCGCTTGCCTCCACGCAGTATGTCGAGCGCTACCTCCATTCGCCCTATGCCAGCCAGTTCGCCGACTCCTTCGTCTCCGGCGTCATCGCGCTGCACATGTCGATCAGCCAGGACAAGCTGGGCGACATCACCTCGATGATGGATTCCGAGCGCGAGAAAGTGATCTATCTGCGCATCGCCCGCCGCGCCGCGATCGACGGTCTGAACGACCTGTCGGCTTTTGCTTCGGCTCGGGCCGAGCAGGGCCGCGACGGCAACACCAACCAGGACGATCCACGCGCCCTGCTCTATGCCAGCCTTTCCACCGTCACCTCGGGCACCATCGAGGACGTCCGCGCCAAGCTTGGCAAGATCGACCGCAGCCGGCTGTCGGAAGGCGATCGCGCCTTGCTCGACGCCGCGCAAGCTATTGCCGGCGAAGTCGTCGCGCCGCCCGCCGCCGTTCCCGAGGAAAGGCCTGCCCCTGTCGCGGCCGAGCAACCACCGGTGCCCGAGATCGCCACGGCGCAAGGCGCCGATGACAGCGGACTGCCACCGGTCGAAGGCGCGATCTCGGACCAACCCGCCGTCACCGCGGCTTCCAACGGACCAGCCGCCAAGGCGGCGGTTGCGGCGGCGTCTGGCGACGTGGCGACTGTCGCGCCGGCCTCGGCGCCATCGCCCGCTGCCGAGCCCACCGATCCGACCGACGCCGCCATGACCAGAACACGTCGACAGCTCGACCTTATCGACCAGATGCTTGGAGCCGCCCCCAAATGACCACCAGCCTCGGCTCGGCCCTGCCAGGATTTGCCTCCACGCGCGCGACGTCGGAGCAACCGGCCGCGAATGGCAGGAACGACGACGGCTTCGGCAAGATGCTGCGCGGCGACGCCGCTCCCGCCCGCCCGGAACGGCAGCCGACGACGGAAGCGGGATCGCGCGACCAGCGCTGGTGCAAGCTCGCTGCCGGTCTTGCCGGGCATGCCGGCAAGGCCGAGCCGCCATCGGCCGATCCAGAAAACATCGTCTCGGCTAGAGGGCCGACCGTGAAAGCCAGCAAGGACGACCTGGAAGCAGAGTCGCACAAGGACGATGCCGACGCCGAAGAGACGGCTCCGGACGCCGATGCCGAGCCGCTTCAGGACGACCTGCCGCTGCTGATCGCATTTCATGACCTGCGCCATTTCTCGACATCGTCCAAGGCAGCCGGGCGCGATGCGGCACTGGGCGAGAGCCCGTCGGACCCGGCGCTCGACCGGCAGGCTCCACCGCCAAAGACCCACCGGTCAAAGTCCACGACCGGACAAGAGGCCCTCGAAACCATGTCGAAGCCGGAGCAGGCTTCGATCGCCGACGGACCCCTGACGGAACTTGACGCTCAGCCATCGAGCGCTGCCGGTGCTATCTCGAGTGCGCCGAAACGCGACAACACGGTGGCAACCCAGAAGCAGCCGGACGCGCCGGCTGCCGACGTGCCCGGCGTACGGTCGAAGCACGCCGCATCGACGATGAAGAGTATCGAGGACGTCCAGTCCGCGATGCGGCCCGAGGCGGGAAAACAATCCCTGTCCGCCGCACGCATCGACGTGGTGTCCGAACAGAGCTACCCGGCACCGCCGCAAAGTCCCATCAGCCAGGCAGCCCTCGATGTGATCAACGCCATAGCCGCCGACAACGGCCCGCAAAAGGCGCTTTCAGTCTCATCCGCGGCCACTCAGCCGGCCAGCCCTGTGGCCGTTCCGACACATGTGTTGAAGATCGAACTTCACCCCGCCGAACTCGGCATGGTGACGGCCAATCTTCGCCTCTCCGGAGAACAACTTTCGATTGAGCTGAAGCCCCAAACACATGACGCCTACCGTCGGCTGTCCGCCGACAGCGAGGCCATCGTCAAATCGCTGCGCGGGCTCGGCTTCGAGGTTGACAAGGTCACGATCCTGCAACCTTCAGTAGCAGTTCCCTCCACTGCCCGCACCGATGCAACCGCCCCTTTGCCGGCGGCAACAGGCCGCGATCCATCGTCCTTCCAACCGGGGAATTCGGGAGCTGGTAGTAGTGGAGCCGGCGGCCAGCAACCGGATCGGCAGTCCACGGGGAACCGCAACGATGACGCGCAGGACTACGGCCGCGGCACTTCGCCTTCTCGCGAGCGCGCTGGCGGCGATATGTTTATCTAGCGTCGCCAGTGTCGCCGCTGCCACCACCAACCCATGCGAGCCGGAGATCCTGCGCGCCGCCGATCGCTATGGCGTGCCCGCCGGCATCCTCTACGCGGTCGGCTTGACGGAGACCGGCAACAAGGGCAGCCTTCAACCCAATGCGTTGAATATAGAGGGAAAAGCGGTCTTCCCACGAAGCCGGGCCGAAGCGCTTGCCGCCTTCGCCGACGCCCGCCGCGAGGGCAAGACGCTGATCGACCTGGGCTGCATGCAGATCAACCATCACTACCACGCGTCGCATTTTCGCAGCGTCGAGGACATGCTCGACCCACGCCAGAACGTCGACTACGCGGCGCGCTTCCTGGCCAGCCTCCATGCCCGTCACGAGACCTGGTCGATGGCCGTCGCTCGCTATCATGCCGGTCCCGACAACGATCCCGCGCAGAAGACCTATGTCTGTCGCGTCATTGCCAACATGGTCGCCACCGGCTTTGGAAAATGGACCGCGAACGCCCGCGGCTTCTGCAACCCATAAGCGTATTTTCAGCTTCTAATAAAGCAACCGCACAACCCCCCGAAAGCATATCTGGCTGCGAGCTAATGCAACCGATACGATTCCAGACTCCCAAGAAACTAGCTACAAGAAATGACGGTTGTTCAGGATTCTCCCCAGCGGTTACGCCTCTTTTCACGGGGCAAATGATTTGATTCGGAAGGCGGGCCGATGATTGTGATCGTTGACGAGCGCGAGCTCGTAACAGAGGGATACAATTCACTTTTCGATCGTGAGGGCATCGCCTGTGCAGGCTTTGCATCCGGCGAATTCGGTGAGTGGGTGAGTTCGGCCGCCGACACCGATCTGCGCTCGGTCAGAGCCTTCCTCATCGGCGACTGCCGCGAAGGCTCCATCTCTCCCCGTCAGATCCGCGACCGCACCGGCGCTCCGGTCATTGCGCTCAGCGAGCAGCATTCCCTGGAGAACACGCTGCGGTTGTTCGAGAGCGGCGTCGACGACGTCATTCGCAAGCCCGTCCATATCCGCGAGATACTGGCCCGCATCACCGCCATCCGCCGTCGCGCCCAGGAAGACGTCGCCTACACCGAGATCGGCGCCATGCGCATCTTCATGGACGGCCGTGACCCAGAGATCGACGGTCAGCCTCTGCCCCTGCCGCGTCGTGAGCGCCGCATCCTCGAATATCTGGCGAGCAATCGCGGGCGTCGCGTCACCAAGACCCAGGTTTTCAACGCCATCTACGGCATCTTCGACGAAGAGGTCGAGGAGAACGTGGTGGAAAGCCACATCAGCAAACTGCGCAAGAAGCTGCGCGAAAAGCTGGGCACCGACCCGATCGATTCCAAGCGTTTCCTGGGCTACCGGCTGGTCTTCTGATGCAGCGCCGCGCCAGCCTCGCGCAAGAAAACACGCGTAGCCTCGTAGCCAGTGGCATGGACACAGCGGAGACGTTTCGATGAGCCTCTATGGAATGATGCGGACCGGCGTGTCCGGCATGAACGCGCAGGCAAACCGCCTGTCGACGGTCGCCGACAACATCGCCAATTCCGACACCACCGGTTACAAGCGGTCCTCCGCCGAATTCTCGACGCTGGTCATGCCGTCGACGGGCGGTGCCTACAATTCTGGCGGCGTCACCACGACGATCCGTCAGGCGGTCAGCGATCCGGGCGTGCTCCAGTACACGACCTCGGTCTCCGACCTTGCCGTCAGCGGTGATGGTTTCTTTGTCGTTCAAGATCCGAGCGGTACGCCCTACCTGACCCGCGCTGGCGCCTTCGTTCCCGATGGGCAGGGCAGGTTGGTCAACTCGGCCGGCTTCCAGCTGATGGCCTACAGCTACGACAACGGCGTACCCGCGGCAACGGTCAACGGTTTCGAGGGACTGGTCCCGGTTGTCATCTCCGACCAGGGAATGACCGCGACGCCGAGCACCGAGGGTAGCTATGCCGGCAACCTGCCGGCGGGCGCGACACCGGTCGCGACCGCCAACTTGCCCGCCGCCAACGCTGCGGGCGCGCAATACACGTCGAAATCCTCGATGGTCGCCTACGACAACCTCGGCAACAAGAAGTTGCTCGACGTCTATTTCACCAACACCGGCGCCGGCACCTGGCAGGTGGCGGTCTTCGATCAGTCGAAGGCCACCCCTGGAACATCGTTCCCCTACACCGCCGGCGGCTTGCTGGGCTCGGCCAACCTGACCTTCGACACCACCACCGGCAAGCTCACCGGCACTCCCACCGGCGTTTCATTTACCGTGCCGAACGGCGCCGGCCTCAATCTCGACCTGTCGGCGCTGACCCAGCTCGGCACCGGCTTCACCGTTTCCGATGCCCAGGTCAACGGCAATGCGCCGAGCACCATCGACAAGGTCCAGATCAGCAAGGACGGCACCATCTACGCCCAGTACAAGGACGGTTCCACCAAGCCGCTCTACAAGATCCCGCTGGCCGACGTGCAGAGCCCGGACCAGCTCACCGCACTGCCCGGCAACGTCTACTCGCAGGGCACCGAATCGGGCGCGGTCCGTGTCGGCTTCGCCAATGAAGGCAAGCTCGGCTCCATCATCTCGGGCGCGCTCGAGAATTCCAACGTCGATATCGCCGAAGAACTGACCAACATGATCGCGGCGCAGCGCAGCTACACCGCCAATTCGAAAGTCTTCCAGACCGGTTCCGATCTGATGGACGTCCTTGTCAACCTGAAGAGATAAGACGGGCGCCGCCCGCGAAAGACCCGCATGTCACTGTCTACCGCATTGAGTATCGCCCAGTCGGCGCTTATGAACACCGCGCGACAGACCAGCGTCGTCTCGCGCAACGTCGCCGACGCCTCCAATCCGGACTATTCGCGCCGCCAGGCCATCGTCACCAGCACGGCGCCGGGCGCGCGTTCGGTTGATATCCAACGCGTCACCAACGACCTCTTGTTCCGCCAGAACCTCGGCGCGCTGTCGGCCTGGAGCGGCCAGAACGCACTCTTCAGCGGCATGGATCAGCTGGGCGTTGCGGTCAACGGCGTCGACAATGCGTCCTCGCCCTCGACCGCGATCGCCAACCTGCAGCAGGCGCTGCAGCTCTACGCCACCTCGCCGTCCAACCAGAACCTCGGCGCCAGCGTCATCGACGCCGCCAAGCAGGTTGTGCGTTCGCTGAATGAGGGCTCCAAGGCCGTCCAGGATTTCCGCACCCAGACCGACGGCCAGATCGCCACGGCGGTCGACGACCTGAACTCGCTGCTCAGCCAGTTCCAGGATGCCAACACGGCGGTCATGTCCGGAACCCGCTCCGGCAACGACGTTTCCGACGCGCTCGACCAGCGCGACGCGCTTTTGAAGAAGATTTCGAACTATGTCCCGGTATCGACCTTCACGCGTGGCGACAACGACATGGTCATCACCACCGGCGACGGCACGACATTGTTCGAGACGATACCGCGCGCGGTCAGCTTCGCGGCGTCGGCCGGCTACACCGCGGGCGCCGCCGGCAATGCCGTCTATATCGACAATGTGCCGATCTCGGCGGGAGCAGGCGGCAACACCAGCGCCAGCGGCACGCTTGCCGGCCTGCTGCAACTGCGCGACGGCGTCGCCACGACCATGCAGAGCCAGCTCGACGAGACCGCGCGCGGCCTGATCACGGCCTTTGCCGAAACCGCACCGGCAATGCCCAATGCCGCGGGCCTGTTCACATGGTCGGGCGCGCCGGCCGTGCCGGCAGCGGGCACGCTGATCAACGGCCTCGCCGCATCCATCAGCGTCAATGCGGCGATGGACCCGAGCGCCGGCGGCAATCCGACGCTGCTGCGCGATGGCGGTGCCAACGGCGCGGCCTATGTCGTCAACACCGGCGGCGCATCCTATTCCACCCTGCTGATCGCCTATGGCGATCGGCTCGACCAGCCGATGACCTTCGACCCCGCCGCCGGGGTTTCGGCAACGTCCAGCGTTTCCGATTACGCGGCCAACTCGATCGGCTGGTTCGAGGGCGTGCGCCAGCAGGCATCGACCGCTTCCGACGCCAAGGAAGCACTGGCCTCGCGCAGCGCCGAGGCGCTGTCCAACGCGACCGGCGTGAATGTCGACCAGGAAATGTCGCTGCTCCTCGACCTCGAGCACACCTATCAGGCGTCAGCCCGGATGATGAAAACCGTCGACGACATGATGGCGGCCTTGCTCAACGCGGTGGGATAATCCATGACTTCCGTCTCGTCAGCCGCCATATCGAACGCCATGCGCTCCCAGCAGATGCGCATGCAGGCCGATCTCGTCAAAGCCACGAAGGAGTCCTCAAGCGGCAAGGTCGCCGATGTCGGCCTGGCTCTCGGAGGGCGCACCGCCCAGTCCGTCACCTTCCAGCGCGATCTCGACCGGCTCAATGTCATCATCGACTCCAACGGCCTGGTCGGCGCCCGGCTTTCCTCGACGCAGACCTCGCTTGGCCAGCTCTCCGGCGCCGCTCAGACATTCCTGTCCGCCCTGACCACCGCCTCATCAAGCGATTCTTCCAACAGTCTTACCCGGGATTCCGGCAAAGCGACCATTCAGCAGCTGACCTCGATCCTCAACACCAGCGTCAACGGCGAGTACCTGTTCGCCGGCACCAACACCGACGTCAAGCCGATCAACGACTTCAGCGCCGCGGGCTCGCCGGCAAAGGCGGCATTCGATGCTTCCTTCGTCACCAATTTCGGTTTCACCCCGGATGACCCGGCAGCCGCCAATATCACTGCCGCGCAGATGGACGATTTCATCACCAACGATGTCGTGCCGCAGTTCATGGGTCCGGGCTGGCAAGGCAACTGGTCGAACGCCACCGACCAGCAGATCGTCAGCCGCATCGCGCTCAACGAAACCACACCGACCTCGACCAGCGCCAACAGCGACGGTATCCAGAAGCTCGCCATGGCGGCAACCATGGTTGCCAGCCTGATGTCCAGCAACATCAGCCAGGCTGCGAAGAACACGGTCGTCAGCCGCTCAACGTTGCTGGTCGGCGAAGCGCTGAGCGGCATTGCCCAGGTTCAGTCCGAGACCGGCATCGTCCAGAAGCGGCTGTCCGATGCAAACGACCGTATGAAAACACAGACCGATCTATTCGAACGGCATATTGTCGATCTCGTTGGCGTCGATCCAGCCGAAGCCGCGACCCGCGTCGCCGACCTGACGCAGCACATCGAAACGTCCTTCGCGCTGACCGCACGCCTGCAGCAGCTCAGCCTGCTGAATTACCTGACCTGACAACGCTTAACGGAACGGTAGAGCCCCAACGATGTACCAATTCTCCTACGCCGACATCCAGAGCACCTCCGTAGCCGATGCGAAGGATCGCGAGCGGGAACTGCTGACCCGCTCGATCGACATGCTGGCGGCAGCGGCGGCGGCCGGCCACGGTTCGATGGAGGCGATCGAGGCGCTGAATTTCACCAACCGTGTCTGGACCGCTTTCGTCGAGGACCTCGGCTCCAGCGACAACGCCCTGCCCAAGGAACTGCGCGCCAACCTCATTTCCATCGGTCTGTGGCTGCTGCGCGAGGCGGAGGATATTCGCCAGGGCCGCACCAACAATTTCGAAGGGCTGATCGAAGTGTCCCAGATCATCAGGGACGGCATTCAATGACCAACACGCTGAAGATATCGCTCAAGCCGAATGAAAAGATCTACATTAACGGCGCCGTCATCCGTGTCGACCGCAAGGTCACCGTCGAATTGATGAACGACGTGCAGTTCCTGCTCGAAAGCCACGTGATCCAGGCCGAAGATGCCTCGACGCCGCTCAAGCAGCTGTATTTCATCCTGCAGGTCATGCTGATGAATCCGGCCGGCGCGGCCGCCGCGCGCGACATGTTCCGCCGCTCGCTGCCGTTGCTGCTTGCAAGCTTCGAGGACACTCAGATCTGCGGCGCGCTGAAACAGATCGACCGCATGGTCGGCGAGGGTCATATTTACGAGGCGCTGAAGGCAATTCGCGCGCTCTATCCGCTCGAACGCCGCGCGCTGGGTGGCAATGACGACGTTCCGGGTGCCGAACGCCCGCTGGCTGTGGGAGCACGATACTGATGAACGTGGACATGACGACGACGATACCGACCGGCACCAACCAGGCCACCGCGTCGACTTCGAAGACAGCGGTCGACTACCAGTCCTTCCTGAAGCTTCTGATCGCCGAGATGAAGAACCAGGATCCGACGAAGCCGATGGACTCGACGCAGTACGTCGCCCAGCTCGCCACCTTCTCGCAGGTCGAGCAATCGGTGCAAAGCAACACCAAGCTCGACCAGATCATGCAGTCGTCGGCGCTGTCGCAGGCCGACGCGCTGATCGGGCGCTCGATAACCTCCGCCGACGGCAAGACGACGGGCACGGTGGCGTCGGTGCGCCTCGCCAGCAGCGGCCTCATCGCCGTGCTGCAGAACGGCACCGAAGTCGCGGTCGGCCCGGGAGTCTCGGTCAAGGCAGCGAGCTGACGTTTTCGACAGAGAGCCAGTCCCATGAACGAGGCCGACGCTCTCGACATCGTCCAGTACGCGGTGTGGACGGTGCTCACCGCGTCCGCCCCAGTGGTGCTTGTCGCCATGGTGGTCGGCATCGGCATCGCCCTCATCCAGGCGCTGACGCAGGTCCAGGAGATCACCTTGACCTTCGTGCCGAAGATCGTCGCCATCATGCTGGTGGTGGCGCTGACCGGCCCTTTCATCGGCAGCCAGATATCGGCCTTCACCAACGTCATCTTCGAGCGCATTCAGAACGGGTTCTGAGCGGCAGCTATCCGTCCGGATTGTGTTGGAACGAATGCCAACGCTTGCGCGTGGCTGGGGCTAGCTAGATTGCCGTTTTGCATTCGGGTAGGTCGGTTGCCGGCCCGATGCATCCTCGGGTCTGGCAGCGGACAAGGGCGTGGACCTCCTCTATCCCATTGTTGGACCATGGGCTTTTTCGAAAGACATTCGCCCTTTGCGGCGCCATGCCCTACTTTCGGCAAACGGTCTGAGCAAACGGATCGCCTGACGAATCGGCACGACATGGCAGGAACCCCCGATGATTGACGAAAAGCCGGACAGCGAGAGCGTCTCGGCGCTGGCGCCTTTCCGGCACGGCATTTTCCGCGCCGTATGGGGCGCAAGTCTCATCTCCAATTTCGGTGGCCTGATCCAGGGCGTCGGCGCCGCCTGGATGATGACCACGATCGCCACCTCGCCCTATCAGGTGGCTCTGGTCCAGGCTTCGACCACCTTGCCGATCATGCTGTTCGCGCTCGTTGCCGGCGCCATCGCCGATAGTTTCGACCGGCGCAAGGTGATGCTGGTCGCCCAGACCTTCATGCTGGTCGTCTCGGTGCTCCTGACCCTGTTCACCTATTCGGGCCTGATCACGCCGTGGACGCTGCTTGCCTTCACCTTCCTGATCGACAGCGGCACCGCGCTCAACAGCCCGTCATGGCAGGCCTCCGTCGGCGACATCGTCCCTCGCAACAAGGTCCCGGCCGCCGTCGCGCTCAACTCGATGGGCTTCAATCTTACCCGCAGCGTCGGCCCGGCGATCGGCGGCATCATCGTCGCCGCTGCCGGTGCGGCGGCCGCGTTTGCGGCAAACGCGGTGAGTTACATCGGCCTGATCGTCGTTCTGGCGCGCTGGAAGCCGGACGTGCCGGTATCGACCTTGCCGCGCGAGTCGCTGGGCGCCGCCATGGGCGCCGGCCTGCGCTATGTCGCCATGTCGCCCAACATCGGCAAGGTGCTGGTCAGGGGCGCGGCTTTCGGCTTCAGCGCCGGCGCGGTGCTGGCACTGCTGCCGTTGGTGGCGCGCGATGTCGTCAACGGCGATGCCCTGACCTACGGCATCATGCTTGGCGCTTTCGGCATCGGCGCCGTCGGCGGCGCCTTGATCAGCGTCAGGCTGCGGCAATTGCTGTCCAGCGAGACGATGGTGCGCTGTGCTTTCGCCGGCTTCGCCGTCTGCGCTTTCAATGCCGCCCTTAGCCATCATGCCTGGCAGACCTCACTCGGGCTGCTTGTCGGCGGTGCCTGCTGGGTCATCGCGCTTTCGCATTTCAACGTCACGGTGCAGATGGCGACACCGCGCTGGGTGGTCGGCCGGGTGCTGTCGGTCTATCAGACCGCGACCTTCGGCGGCATCGCGCTCGGCAGCTGGATCTGGGGCGTCGTCGCCGATGCGCATGGCGCCGAAACCGCGCTGATCGCCGCCAGCATCGCCATGCTGGCCGGCGGCGCCATCGGCCTGCTTTTGCCGCTGCCGCAACAGCAGGTGCTCAACCTCGACCCGCTCAACCGCTTCAGGGAGCCGCATCTCGCGCTCGACCTGAAGCCGCGCAGCGGGCCGATCGCCATCATGATCGAATACATCATCCGCAACGAGGATGTGCCGGAGTTCCTGGCCATCATGGCCGAACGCGGCCGCATCCGCCGCCGTGACGGCGCCCGCAACTGGACGCTGGCGCGCGACCTGGAAAATCCGGCGATCTGGATCGAGCATTATCACACGCCGACCTGGATCGAATATGTGCGCCACAATGGACGCATCACCCATGCCGACGCCGTCATTGGTGAGCGCATCCGGGCACTGCACAGCGGCGACGAACCGCCGCGCGTGCGGCGCATGATCGAGCGCCCGACGACCGCCGGCACGGCTCTCGTGATGGCCAAGGGACCGATCGAGCATTAGGCTTCGCAACCGCGCCTGCCCTCTCTGGCATCCGGCTTGGCTTCCCCTACCCCTCACCCGACAGGTCCCGGCGCGCCTTATCGAGTTCCTCGGCGTAGCGCCGCATCAAATGACCTTCGGTCAAAAGCCCCAGCACGATATGGTCGGTGAAATCCTCGACCACGGCGAGTTCTTCGGCGCCCGCGCGCTGGAACGTTTCGGCGGCGGCCTGCACGTTCATGCTCGGCACCAGCACCGCGTCCTTGTACTTGGCAAGATCGCGCACCGGCACCTCGCCGTCGGAAGGATCGCTGTGCAGTTCAGCCACGATCAGCACGCCGACATAGCGATCACCCGCGTCGACGGCTATGACGCGCTGGGCCGAGCCTAGCGGCACTTGCTTGCGGAAGGCGGCCAGCGTCGTCGAGGCATAAATGGTCTTGATGTCCTTGCGCATCATCGAGCCTACGGTGAGGCTGCGCATCCAGCCGACATCGTGAGCGCTGCGGATGGTCTCGCCGCGCAGATGGAAGCGCCACGTCGAGAAGGAGTAGCCAAAGGTCTCGCGCACCAGGATCGCCGAAATGATCGAGGCCGCAAGCACGACACCGGTCAGCGTCAGGTCGCGGGTCGATTCCAGCGCCAGGAAGGTCATCGTCAGCGGTCCGCCGACGACGCCGACGGCGAGCGACGTCATACCGACGACGGCGGCGACGGCTGGGTCGATGCCGGTTGCCGGGGAGACGATGGCCATCACATCCGCAAACGCCTTGCCAAGCAGGGCGCCAAGGAACAGCGAGGCAAAGAACAATCCGCCGCGAAAGCCCGACCCCAGCGAGACCGCCGATGCCGCCAGCTTGAGCACGAAGACGCTGGCCACCGCGGCCAGCCCGTAGTTCATCGAGAATTCGCGATGCAGCGCGCCATGGCCGCTGGACAAGACCTGTGGCGTGATCAGCCCCAACAAGCCGACGACGACGCCGCCGATGACGGGGCGCAGCGACGCATCGATCGATAGCCTGGCAAAACCACGTTCGATCAGCGTCACCAGATGCATGATGGCGATCGAGGCGGCGCCGCCCAGCAAGCCAAGCAGCAGGAACGGCACGTACTGGCTGGCGGTGAGCGCCGGCAGGCCCGAAAGCTCGAGCGGAAACGGCACGCCGCCGAACATTTCGGCAGTCAGCGAGGCTGAGATCGCGGCGGTCATGACCGGCGCGACATTGGCGACCGAATAGATGCCGATGATCAGTTCGAAGCCGTAAAAGGCGCCGGTCAGCGGTGCATCGAAGGCGGCCGCTATGGCGCCGGCCGCACCACAGCCAACCAGGATGCGGACATCGTTGCGGCGCAGCCTGAAGAAGCGCGCCAGCCATGACGCCAGGCCGGACCCGACCTGCGTGTAGCCGGCTTCCAGCCCGACCGAGGCGCCAAAACCGCTGGAGATCATCGTCTGGCCGGCGATGATGAAGGTGTCGGTCAGCGACATGCGTCCGCCATAGAGCGCGTTGGCTTCGATCGGGTCGATCGGGGTGCGGAATTTCCGGATTCTGAGCCAGATCACCGTTAGCCCGAGCAGGATGCCGCCGATCGCCGGTACCAGCGCCTGCACCGGATTGGTGAGCGAGAACATGCCTGAAAGCCGACCACCGGGCTGGACGCCGAACAACAGCCGGTGCAGGTCCTGCACGATCTGGCTCATCGCCGAGACCAGTATGCCCGCCATCACGCCGACGGCGCCGGCCAGAATGACCACCGCGATGCCGCGCGCCTCGAGCAGCGGCACCGATCGGATCAGCACCGCGCGCAGCCGGCGGGCGTAGACTTCGCTGTGGTTTCTGGAAAGCACCGGGGCGGCTCGCCGACATCACAAAAGGCAGTGGAAGGCCCGCCTGATACGCCCGGCGACAGGGCATGGCAACCGCAATGGCGACGGACGAGGCGCCATTGTGGCAAACCGATCAGGTCGGCATGGGCTCGCCGGCTTCATAGAGCATGAGGTTGCGCTCGCCGATGCCAAGTGCCGGCCAACACGCACGCCAGTCCGTAAGGTGCGGCGAGGCGAAATGCGCGTCCAGTGCTGCCCGGTCGCTCCAGACTTCGGTGACCCGAATGAGCCCGGCATCGAGCACATCCTGCGCGTAGGAATATTGGACACAACCGGGCTCCGCGCGGCTGCCGGAAACCATGCGTTCCATGGCGGGCTTGGCTTCCTCCAATTTGTTTGGCGGCAAGCGAATGGTGCCGATGATCAGAAGTATGGGATTTTCCTTCTTTCGCAAAGTCGGCCGGCGCGAATGATCCTCGCATGATCGTTCGAACTAGCCAGTCTCCCACCCTCGCGCAAGCTTGGCGGGCTACCCTCACAGGGCTGTCGCGCGCTCGGCAGTCTAAGGTTTTGAGGACGACATGGCGATCAGCGAAAGCATCCAGCCCGGCGCGGTGGCCAAGAACGGCCGCGACGTTTTCTTCGCCATCGGCATCGTCATCATCCTGGCCGTGCTGTTCCTGCCGATCCCGGCCTTTCTCATCGACATCGGCCTCGCCTTCTCGATCGCGCTTTCGGTACTGATCCTGATGGTGGCGCTATGGATCCAACGGCCGCTCGATTTCTCGTCATTCCCGACCGTGCTGCTCATCGCCACCATGCTCAGGCTATCGCTCAACATCGCCACCACGCGCATGATCCTGTCGCATGGAAACGAGGGTACGCACGCCGCTGGCTATGTCATCGCCGGCTTCTCCAAGCTGGTGATGGCCAGCGACTTCGTCATCGGCCTCATCGTCTTCATGATCCTGATCGTGGTGAACTTCATCGTCATCACCAAGGGCGCCACCCGTATCGCCGAAGTCGGCGCCCGCTTCACCCTGGACGCCATCCCCGGCAAGCAGATGTCGATCGACGCCGACCTCTCCGCCGGTATGATCGACGACAAGACCGCGCAGTTGCGCCGCCGCGAGCTGGAAGAGGAATCCTCCTTCTTCGGCTCGATGGACGGCGCCTCGAAATTCGTCCGCGGCGACGCCATCGCCGGCCTCATCATCACCGCCATCAACATCGTCGGCGGCATCGCCATCGGCTACATCAGGCATGGCATGGGCATGGGCGAAGCCGCCGACGTGTTCATCAAGCTGTCGGTCGGCGACGGCCTCGTCACCCAGATTCCGGCGCTCATCGTCTCATTGGCCGCCGGCCTGCTCGTCTCCAAGGGCGGCACCCGCGGCTCGACCAACCAGGCGGTGTTCGGCCAGCTCGGCGCCCACCCGCGCGCCCTCTACGTGGCGGCATCGCTGCTCGTGCTGCTCGGCCTGATGCCCGGCCTGCCGCTGTTCCCGTTCTTTGCGCTCGCCGCTGGCATGGCCGGCCTCGGCTACGTCATCCCGATGCGCCACAACCGCGCCGTCGCCGAAGCCGAGGCGATCAAGGACCAGGAGAAGGCGACCAAGGTCGAGGAGGAGAAGAACTCGGTCAAGGCCTCGCTCGCCACCGCCGAGATCGAACTCTTGATCGGCAAGCAGCTGTCGACAAGGCTGCTGACGTCGCATCAGGAACTGGTTTTCCGCATGGGGAAGATGCGCAAGAAATTCGCCACCCAGTACGGCTTCGTCGTGCCGGAGGTGCGTGTCGCCGACGATTTCGCCATCCCGCCGAAGAGCTATCAGATCAAGGTGCACGGCACCGTGGTGGCCGAATACCAGATGCGCGTCGGCGAGATCATGGTGCTGCTCGGCAACCGCGACATACCCGAAATACCGGGCGAGGAAATCCGCGAGCCGGCCTTCGGCATGCGGGCCTATTCGGTGGTCGAAACCTTCGCCGAGGATCTGAAGCGCGAGAACTACACCTTCGCCGACAACATGTCGGTGCTGCTCACCCATCTCTCCGAGGTCATCCGCAACAACCTGCCGCAGCTTCTGTCCTACAAGGACATGAAGGCGCTGCTCGAACGGCAGGACCAGGAATATCGCAAGCTCGCCGACGAGATCTGCACCACGCACATCTCCTATCCCGGCCTGCAGGCGGTGTTGAAGCTGCTGCTCGCCGAGCGGGTCTCGATCCGCAACCTGCATCTGATCATCGAGGCGATCGCCGAGATCGCGCCGCATGTGCGCCGCACCGAGCAGATCGTCGAACATGTCCGCATCCGCATGGCCCAGCAGATCTGCGGCGACCTCTCCGAGAGCGGCGTTTTGAAGGTGCTGCGCCTCGGCAACCGCTGGGACCTCGCCTTCCACCAGAGCCTCAAGCGCGACGCCAAGGGCGAGGTGCGCGAGTTCGACATAGACCCACGCCAGCTCGAGGAGTTCGGCCAGGACGCGACCAAGGCGATCAAGAAATTTCTGGAAGCCGGCGAGCGTTTCGTGCTGGTCACCGCGCCCGACGCCCGCCCCTATGTGCGCATGATCATCGAGCGGCTGTTCACCACGCTGCCGGTGCTCAGCCACGTCGAAATCGCCAAGGGCGTCGAGATCAGGGTGCTCGGAACCATATCGTGAGCGTGCTCTCGCAAGGCGTCGTCATCGCGGCGTTCCTCGCCTTCTGCCGCATCGGCGCCTGCTTCATGCTGATGCCGGGCCTGTCCAGCGCCCGCGTTCCGGTCCAGGTCAGGCTGTTCGTGGCGGTCGCCGCCACCGGCGGCCTGCTCGCCTTCCTGTGGGACAAGATCTTTCCCTTCGTCGACCCGCGCCCGCAGATCCTGGTGCCGATGATCATCTCGGAACTGCTGGTCGGCGGCCTGATCGGCGCCATGACCAGGCTCTACATGGAAGCCCTGCGGTTCATGGGCTCGGCCATCGCCATGCTGATCGGCTATGGCGGCAGCGGCGGACCGGCGATCGAGGAGCCCGAACCCCAGGCGGCCCTTGCCGCCATCATCTCGTTTTCGGCGCTGCTGATGCTGTTTGTCTTCGATTTCGACCACGAGATAGTACGCGCGCTGGTTTCTTCCTACACGGTCGCGCCGGTCAATATCTTCTTCAACCCGCAGGCGGCACTCGTCGATGTCACCGACACGGTGTCGGACACGTTTTTCCTGGTCATCCGCCTCGGCAGCCCGTTTGTCGCCTATGCCATTCTCGTCAATCTGACGATCGGCTTCGTCAACAAGCTGACCCCGCAGATCCCGATCTATTTCATCTCCCAGCCCTTCATCATCGCCGGCGGCATGATCATCTTCTACTTCGCCATCGGCACCATGCTGTCCTTGTTCGTCGACGGCTTTGTCGACCTGACGTTGGCGAGATAGAAATGAGCACGCGCAAAGACCGCCTCAGGAAATTGGTGAAGGTGCAGGAGCAGCTGAAGGCGCTGCACGAAACCCATCACGCCACCTTCCTTGCGGCAGCCAGCGCCGCCGAGGCCGAAGCCCGTGATCTGGTCGGACATTTCGACCAGGCCGATTCGCTTTCCGGCCTGTTCCCCGATCTCTACCATCGCCGCATCGCCCAGGCCGTCGTGCGCCAGGAGGCGAACCTGGCAAACGCGAAGCAGGAAGCCAGCCTCATCGCCGCCGCGACCGCGCGCACCAACATGGTCGAGCGCGCCTACAAGGACGTGCGCAACCGCGACGAGCGCGAACGCTCCGACCGCGAGCGGCTGGATATTATCGCGCAGAAGCGGCCATGAGGAGTGCCGAGTCCTGATCGTTGGCCAAACCCATCAAGCTGATCCTCTCAAACGTACGGAATTACGGTTGCGAAGAACGCCCATCCGCCTGTTGCGGGAATTGTCGGCCGACGTCCATGCTTACTTCAGTGACCAGCTTGCGGCGAAGGGCCATGGCGTAGTCGTTTGGCCCCTTCGGCGTTATGACGAAGGCTTGCGAACCGCCAATGACCGATTTGGCAAAGTAGGATGCCAACGGTTGATCGGGATTCTCATCTTGCGTTGGAATGGCGATCGCGTTGATCGTATACCCCTTGGCAATGGCGTTCAGCCTGCTCGGCTGAACAGGAAGTCCGTCGTTGTTCTCACCATTGGAAGAGATGTCGATTACTTTCTTGGCCGCCTTTCCGGGAAACTGGTCGAGCAGAAGACTTCCAACGTCAATAGCGGAGGAAACGGATGTTCCTCTTCGCCCTCTACGGGTGAAGCCGGTATCCCCTTTCTTGCTGATCACCGACGCGGCCGCTCTGGCATCCTCCAGCCCGCAGATGTTTGTCCACGGCAGCACAATGCGTGTGTGCCCGGGACTCGACCATTCAAAGTAGGCCACGCTGATGCAGCCAACGTAGTTCCGCGTGATGGCCGCGATGATCTCTGGCGAAGTGAGCGCCGCGGCATGACCCTCACGCTGTAGATCGGCAATCTCTGGATCGATCGAGGACGAGAAGTCGACAGCGAATACAACGGCAACGTCAACGTCGGCTGCGTGTGCCTGCAGTCCCCAAAACACCGAAGCTGCAAGTATCCCCGCCACTCTCAAATACGAATTGATCCGTCTTGCCGGTTCTCTGGTCGATCGCCGAACCTGCCGGCGAAAGCCGGCCGCTGCAGACGTGCTGGGCGGCCGTCGGGTTGGGAATACGTTCGCATCAACCGCAAGGGTCATCACATTCCTCCATTGGACCTGAATTGGCGGCGGCACGATCGCCCGGCCAGGCTGCTGGAGTAGCGGCAATGGCAAAGGCCGCGTCGAAGGGTTGAACCGGGCGGGCCAACAAGGGCGCGCATGCCTGCGGCGTTCGGTTCGACATTGCGACGGACAGGATCGCACCGAGAATGATCGCTGCACCCAGTGCGCCCGCGGGTGAGTACCGTTCGCCGAGGAAGATCGCCGCGCCCAACGCCCCGAAGACGCTTTCGGCACTGACGATCACGGCGGCATGACTGGCCGGGGTGAAGCGCTGGGCGGCAATCTGTATGCCGAAGGCGATTGCGGTGGAGAACACGCCAAGGACCGCGAGTTCCGGGCCGGCCGCAAGTGCAGCGGCCAGCGACAGGTTGCCTTGCAGTGCCCCGAGCGGCAGGGCAAAGGCGGCGGCGCCGAGGAACTGTGTCGCCGCAGCAGTGAACGGCCGCGCATGGGCCTGCATGTGCCGGCCAAGCTCGACCATCCAGAGCGCATAGCAGGCAGCCGACAGCATGGCGGTGAGATCGCCGCTGCCGAGGCCGGCGATCCCGCCGGACAAGAGCATGGCACCGACCATTGTCAGCCCGGCGGCGGCGGTGAGGCTCGCTGTCGGACGTTCGCCGATGAGCAGCCAGGCGGCCAGCGGTGTCATCACCGTTGCCGTGCTCACCAGGAAGCTTGCATTCGTGACCGTGGCGCCGAGATAGCAAAGCTGCTGAAGCGTGATGGAGATGGCAAACAGAACGCCCATCCTGGCCAGGCTGGAAAGATAGCCCGGCCCGGCGGGCAGTCGCCTTTCGGTCAAGACGAAAGGCAGCACAAGCAGCCCACCGATCAGGCAGCGCAGGCCGACGGCATTCAGCGGGTCGAGATGAGCAAGCACCGTCTTTTGCGCGACATTGCCGAGGCCCCACAAAGCGGCTGCAAGAAGCAGCAGCAAATTGGCTCTAGTCTTGGACACCCGCCCCCCTCGAGCCAAAGCCAGTTGTTGGCTCGGTGACCCTAATTTAGCACAGCCTAAATGACCTGCCGTCACGACAGCGCTTGAGTGCGGGGCGCTACAGTTTGCGAAGCGTTAGTTTTGAGTTAGAATTTCGTCAGGCTGGGAGAGCAAATGCAAAATGAGGGCGGCGGCGCCACAAATAGAATCTCACTCTTCGGTGGTTTCCGGATCGAAAATGGAACGGCTGATCCGCTTCGGCTGACCGGAAAACGGGGTCCTGCGATCGTTGCTTATCTGGCCCGTAGTCCCGGCATGGTGGCGACAAGGGAGAGACTGGCTGATCTGTTTTGGGGTGACAGCGATAGCGAACACTCGCGCAACAGCCTGCGGCAAACCCTCAGCGTCCTGCGTCGGGATCTGTCACGCGCCGGTGTGGATATTATCCATTCCCGCGGGGAATTGATCGGCCTCGCGCCAGACGCGGTTCGAGTTGACGTGGAGGAATTCGAAGCAGGCCTCTCGGCCCGTTCCGTGCAGGAACTCGAAAGGGTTCTGGCGAACTACACCGGGCCATTCCTCGACGGACTTTATCTGGGGAGCAGTGGATTCGATGACTGGGTCGCATCCGAACGCGACAGGCTGCTCAGCCGCGCTCTTGAGGCCTTCGAAAAACTGGCTCGTCTCGTCGACGCGGAAACCGGGGTCATCCTGGTCGATCGTGTTCTGGCCATGGAGCCGACGCGGGAAGAATCCTATCGGCTCAAGATGGAATTGCTCCTCGCATGTGGCCAACGCGACAGGGCGCTCAGGACATACGAGGCTTGCAGAAGCATGCTGAAGAAGGAGTTCGGCGTCGACGTCGGACCGCAGACGCGAGCGCTTTGGCAATCCGTGCTCTCTGCCGCCGACACGGCGCCAAATGTGCAGTCGGCAAATACTGTTCCAGCCAGCCAGCGCTTCGGGCGCCCATCGATCAGCGTTGCCGACTTCATCAATCTGACCGGAAAGCAAGGCGACGACTTTTTCGCCAAGGGACTCGTCCAGGACATCACCACGGCCCTCTCCGAGGTAGCCGATTATGTCGTGCTCTCCGCGCTGCCACCCTCGGAGAAGAACGGCCCTGCCGAAGAAGCCAAAGCCCCGGGAACGCTCCGGGCGCAATATGTGCTCAGCGGCAGCGTCCAGAGATCCGGCAATGGGCTGAGGGTGAACATCCAGCTTGTCGATGCCGCCGGCGGCCACAACGTCTGGGCCCAGAAGTTCGACGGCCACTCCGAGAACGCGCTCGAATTCCAGGACAGGATCGCGCAGTCTGTTGTTCTGGCCGTGATCCTCGACCTTCAACTGACCAACTGGAAAGTCCGCGACAAGAGCTCGCCCGGTCCCCCGGAAGTGCGCAGGTTGGTGAACGAAGCTCTCATGAAATATTTTGAAATGACCCGGGATTCGCTGTTGGTCGGGATAGAGCTTGCCGAGAAGGCTGTCTCGATAGGTCCCGACAACGCTCGTGCGAAGCGAACGCTCTCGATCGTAATTTCCATGGGCGTGGCGTTTGGCTCGCTGCCCCGGGAGCCAGGGCAGATCGAGCGTGCGGTCGAGCTTGCGGAAGCAGCGGTACGGGCAGTGCCTGACGACGAAATTGCCCGCTGCATCCTGTCATTCGCTCTCGAAAGTTCCGGTCGCATCGACGAGGCGATCGCCGAGTGCCAACATGCGATCAGCCTCAACCCGAGCTATCCGACCGGCCACGGCGACATTTCGATGCTCTTTGCGTTGCGCGGACAGGTTAGCGAAGCAGTACGTGAGGCCAACGAGGCAATCCGGCTCGGAACGCATGACGTCATCGACTTCTGGCGTCACCATGGCCTGGTTGTCGCACTGTTCGCCGGCGGAGACGATCAGCGGGCGCTCGAAGTCGCCCGCAAGGTGGTCAGGACAAAGCCGGGATTCGTTCGCGGCGCCCTTTATTGGGCTGCGGCCGCGTCGGCAACCGGGAACAACGAAGAGGCCTCGCGGGCCATCCATCATTGCCTGTCACAACTTCCCCATCTCAACCTGGGTAATGTCTGCCCCGGCTTTGTGCCGCGCTATGTGAAGGATCATTATCACGCGAGATTCCTTGAAATGCTGTCGAGGGCCGGCCTTCCTGCTTCCTAGTGGAACCTGGCTACGCGACCGGGATCCGGAGAAACCAGATCAAGCCTGCCGCTTGGCAAGCCTGCCACAAGCTTGTTGAGGCATTGTCTGGCTAAGGAAAACCGACAAAAAGGCGGACTTTCTTGGCGATTTCTCCACCCAGCGACATCGTTATGGATGTGGCCCGAGCCGTCGATCCGACGGATATCGAGGCCGCCCGCGCCGCGCTGACGAAGCGGGCCGGTGGTGCTGCGGGTGCGTTTTCGGTCGACAGCGCCGCTTCGGTCGATGCCGGCTCGGTCCTGTCGCGCGCTACTGCCGACAAGGCCGCCGCCGCAACCGATCCCGCCAAGAAATTCAAGAAGTTCGAGGCGATGGTGCTGCAGACCTTCATCCAGAACATGCTGCCCAAGGACACCGAAGGCGTCTACGGCAAGGGCCTGGCCGGCGACATGTGGAAATCGCAGCTTGCCGAGCGTGTGGCCGACGTCATGGCCGAACGTGGTGGTATCGGCATCGCCAAGTCGATGCTCGCCGACCACTATGTCGAAGGCAAGCGCATCGTGCCGGTCGGTCCGGTTTCGGGCGGGCCGGAAAGGACCGAGATCGATCAACAGAACAGTCTGTCGACCTCGCTGGTCCACGAATTGCAGCGCAGGGCGGCGCGGTCGATCACTGGTGACGAGACCATCGTCAAGACAGACATCAAGATCTAGGACATGCCCCGGAACCGGGAACCGGTTTTGGGAGGGATCATGCTCAACCATTGAGATAGTGCGTATCCGAGTTTCAATCTAACCAGACCGGGATTTTCATGGCCGACTTTTCGGAATTCACCGCCAACCTGCCAGCACGCACGACCGCGTCGGAAGCGCCGATCCCGTTCGCGCGGCCTGGCAACCTCGCCGCCATCATCGGACGTATCGAGGAAGTGGTCGAGGAAGAGACGGCCGGCATCCGCAACGCCACCAACTATGATCTCAAGGCATCGAACGCCCGCAAGAGCCGCTATCTCTACGAGCTGACCCGCGCCATGAAGGGCGGCAGCGAAGCCGAATTCCTCGAACAGCACCGCGACGGCCTGACCCGGCTGCGCCAGAAGCTGGCGAAGAACGAGGCGGCGATCCTGGCGCACCTCAGCGCGGTCAACGAAGTCGCCAGCCTGCTGCGGCACGCCATCCAGCGCGCCGAAACCGACGGCACCTATTCGGCCGGCGAATTCGGCTGGGCAAAGGCATGATCCCGAACACAGGGAACGCATTTGCGATCCTGCTCAGGCAGGAGGGCAACGCCGCGTTGGCATCTCAAGGCCGTGACGAGGCCCGATGATCAAGGTCATCGCCATCGCCGTCTGGATCTGCGCCGCCACGCTCGGCGCGGTGTTCTATTCGTTCCAGGCCGCGGGCGAAAAGGGCGTCGGCGAAACGCCGAAGCCGATGCTGGGCGGCCTCGACTACGTCAAGACCGATATCATTTCGGTGCCGTTGATCCGCGATTCGCAGATCGGCGGCTATTTCCTGACAAAGCTCGTCTACACGGTCGAACCCGAGCAGATAAAGAAGCTGTCCATTCCGGCGGAAGCGCTGATCACCGACCAGGTCTATTCCTACCTCTATTCCAATCCGCAGATCGACTTCACCAAGAAGGCGACGATCGATCTCGATGCCTTCCGCGCCGCCATCCGCGATACCGTCAACGCGCGTGTCGGCGCCCCTTTGGTGCATGAGGTTCTGATCGATCAGGTCAATTTCCTGTCGAAGGACGAAATCCGCGACAACTGGCTGCGCCGCAAGAAAAGCGAGACGGCTGCGGAAATGACCAAGGCGTTCAAGGAACACTGAATTGCCCTGCTCATGGGTTCCGACCAAATCGGGCCCCACCTGCCGCGAGGGCAGGAACCAGCCACCGGAATCCGCGTTGACGTAAACGTCAACGCAAAGCTATATGCGGGCAGCGACCGTGATCGCGAAACCGCGGCACGGGCTTCGGCCGGATCGAAGCGCCGTTGCGAGACAGATGCAACCAGACAAGGAGAACAGCGTGAGCGTTCAGGAGATTGCCGAGAAGATCAAGTCGCGCGTGGCAAGCAGCGGGTTCGATCGTTCCGTGAAATTCGACACTGGCAGCGACGGCGTCATAGTCATCGACGGCGCGACCGTTTCGACATCAGACGCACCCGCCGACTGCACCATCAAGCTCTCGCTCGACGACCTGGATTCGCTGATCGCTGGCGATCTGAATCCGACGATGGCCTTCATGACCGGCAAGATAAAGGTCGAAGGCGACATGACCGTCGCCATGGCCCTCAGCCAGCTGATCGGCTGACCACTATCAGACAAACCAACGCTGCCCAATGGGCGGCGTATTGTTTTGAATGAAGACGCGCCGCTTCAGGCGGCCTGAAGCATCAGGCCGCCGAATTCAGTTCCTGCGTCTTCAGCTTGCGCCCCGCCGCCTTCAACGTGCCGTGCACGCCATCGAGCGCGCCGTCCACCAGTTCAAGCGCCAGCAAACGGTGCCGCTCGTAAGGTCCCGGCATGGCGAGCGAACCGGTCCTGGCGGCGGAGAAGCCGAAGCGTCCGTAATAAGGCGCATCACCGACCAGCAGGATCGCGGCGTGGCCAAGCCGCGCCGCCTCGGCGATGGCATGGCGCATCAGCGCCGAGCCGATGCCGGCACTCTTGAGCGATGGATCGACGGCGAGCGGTCCAAGCAGCAGCGCGGCCGGACCACCCTCGCCCAGCGTGACATCCCACAGCCGCACGGTGCCTGCCACGTCGCCCGAAGCATCGTGGGTGACAAAGGCCAGGCCTTCAGAGGGCCGACGACCACGCCGCAGCTTCTCCGACGATTTTTTCCGCCGCTTCGGCCCCATGGCCCGATCGAGCAACGCCTCGCGCGCCGCGACATCGGCGGCGGTTTCGGCAATGACGGCAATGGCACTCTCCCCCCTTGAGGGGGAGATTCCGCGCGCAGCGCCTTCAACAATGAAATTTGCAATGTCCATTTCCGCGATCCTTCACGAGCGGAGGTTGTTCCACAGGCGAACCCGGATGGGCGCCGGACGCCCACCTGGGATGATCTGACCGGTTCTTTCGAACCGTCAGATCACGTAGGATCGGAGAGGCTCGAAGCCGTTGAAGGCGACCGCCGAGTAGGTGGTCGTGTAGGCGCCGGTGCCTTCGATCAGCACCTCGTCACCGATGGTCAGCGACAGCGGCAGCGGGTACGGCGTCTTCTCGTACATCACGTCGGCCGAATCGCAGGTCGGGCCGGCGAGCACGCAAGGTGCGGTCTCCGTGCCGTCATGGCGGGTGACGAGTGGATAGCGGATAGCCTCATCCATCGTCTCGGCCAGGCCGCCGAACTTGCCGATGTCGAGGAATACCCAGCGCACATTGTCGTTGGCGGCCTTCTTCGAGATCAGCACGACTTCCGACTTGATGACGCCGGCGTTGCCGACCATGCCGCGCCCCGGCTCGATGATGGTTTCCGGGATGGCATTGCCGAAATGCTTGCGCAGCGCCGAGAATATCGACTGGCCATAGGCCTGGGCCGCCGGCACGTCACGCAGATAGCGCGTCGGGAAACCACCGCCCATGTTGACCATCTTCAAGACGATACCTTCCTCGGCGAGCGTCGCGAACACCACCTTGGCGTCGGCCAGCGCGCGGTCCCAAGCGGTCAGGTCGGTCTGCTGCGAGCCGACATGGAACGACACGCCATAGGCGTCGAGGCCGAGTTCCTTGGCATGGCGCAGCACGTCGACAGCCATCGCAGGCACGCAGCCGAATTTGCGTGACAGCGGCCACTCGGCACCCTCGCCATCGGTCAGCACGCGGCAGAACACGCGCGCGCCGGGAGCGACACGGGCGATCTTCTCGACCTCTTCGACGCAGTCGACCGCGAACAGGCGGATGCCGAGCTGGTAGGCGCGTGCGATGTCACGCTCCTTCTTGATGGTGTTGCCGAAGGAAATGCGGTCCGCCGGCGCACCGGCGTCCATCGCCATCTCGACTTCGGCAACGGAAGCGGTGTCGAAGGACGAGCCCATCGCGGCAAGCAGGCGCAGGATTTCCGGCGCCGGGTTTGCTTTCACCGCATAGTAGATTTTCGAATCGGGCAGCGCCTTCTCGAAGGCGCGAAAATTGTCGCGCACGACGTCGAGGTCGACGACCAGGCAAGGGCCGGTCGGACGTCGGGTGGCGAGGAAGTCAAGGATGCGCTGGGTGGCCATCGGGGTCTCTCCATCAGCGCCTTTCGGGCGCCATAAGGCTGCGGGACGCAGGCTGTCAGCCTCGCGAACACGCGGTGGACAAAGGCGGGACGGAAATCCATGGAACCAGCCGGTGGAGACCCCGGAACCATGAAGCGCCGTCTCGCGGCGGTGAACCTTGGCCTTGCCCGGCCTCGGTTCGCTTTGTCTGCCTTGGCTTGGATGGGAGACCCGTCCGCACTGCCGGCAATGAAGGTGTGCCTCTTCAGTAACCCCGGTTTTTGGACAACCGGCAGAACACCAGAAAGGCCCGCACCGTCGTTGCTTCAAGGTGTCCTCGGGCTGGCGGTTGGCCGCTAGACCGACTGGAGGGGTTGGCTCCAGTTACCTTACCGATTTCCCTCACCATTCGAGGACCGGCGGACACCCACAGGCACGTGCGACTTTGGGCAAGCGCGATATAAGGGCGATGGGTTTCACAATCAATAAAAATCGCATCCGAGGTTGTAAAATTTCTGGCATCGAACGATGTTGCGGCAACCGTATCCGGATAGCGAACGATGACAGGCACCCACGGCCCTCTCAACGCCTTTCTCGATCTTCGCCAGATGCCGGTGGCGCATGCCGAGCTCGGCCCGCTGGCCGGCCTGCGGCTGGCCGTCAAGGACATCTACGACGTCGCCGGCTATCGCACAGGTTGCGGCAACTTGCAGAAATTCACTGACAGCCACGCCGCCTCGCGCACGGCCCCGGCCGTGCAGATGATTCTCGATGCCGGCGCGCGCTTCGTCGGCAAGACCCAGACCGACGAGCTTGCCTTCGCGCTGTTCGGCCAGAATGCGCATTTTTCGTTTCCGGTGAACCCGGCAGCGCCAGACCGCGTCACCGGCGGCTCGTCATCGGGGTCGGCGGCGGCGGTGGCGGGCAGGCTGGCCGACATCGCCACCGGCTCCGACACCGGCGGCTCGATCCGCGCGCCAGCGAGCTTTTGCGGTCTGATCGGGCTGCGCACCACGCATGGGCGCATTTCGCTCGATGGCACGATGAAGCTGGCGCCGAGCTTCGACACGTTCGGTTGGTTCGCCGACGATATCGAGACCTACGAGACCGTCGGCAAGCTGCTGCTCGGCCGCGACCCCCACCAGCACGCACTGGACCGGCCGCTGACGCTGGAATGGCTGGACGCGCTGGTCGCCGGCCCGGCGGTTGCCGAATATGCTCGAATGAAGGCACTGGCGAGTACGGTCTTCGGCGCGCCGGCGACGGCAGCGACGCGCTTCACCTCGTCTCCGGATGAACTCTACTGGTGCTTTCGCCGGCTGCAGGCCAAGGAGGCCTGGGCGGTGCATGGCGAATGGATCACCAGTGGCGAGCGCCACCTCGGTCCCGGTGTCGAGGAGCGTTTCGGCTTTGGCCGTGCCGTCGACGACAAAACAGCCCAGGCCGAGAAGGTGCGCCGGCTGACCTTTCGCGGCGAACTGAGCGCCCTGCTGGGCAAGGACGGCTTCCTTGTCCTGCCGACGGTGCCGGGCCCAGCTCCCTACGTGGACAGCACGCCGGAGCAGTTCCAGGCCTATCGCGAACGAGCGCTTCAACTTCTGTGCCTGGCCGGCCTGTCCGGTTTTCCACAGGTCACCTTGCCCATCGGGTCGGTCACCGGCGCCCCGTTCGGCCTGTCGCTGCTTGGCCCTTCCGGCAGCGACATTGCCCTGATACGGCTCGGCCGGAAACTTCTCGACGCGGCACGAAAGGCCTGACCATGGACACACTGACCCGCATGCGCGCCTTCATCGACGTGGTCGAGGCCGAGGGCTTTTCGGCGGCGGCACGCAAGATCGGCCGCTCCAAGGCCCTTTTGTCGAAATATGTGCGCGAGCTGGAGGACGAACTCGGCGCCCTGCTGCTCAACCGCACCACGCGCCAGTTCTCGATGACCGAGGCCGGCCACACCTACTACCGGCGCGCCTCGGAGATCGTGCGCGAGGTCGACAGCCTGGCCGACGCCGTGCGCGAATCCTCCGGCGACGTGCGCGGCCGGATCAAGCTGTCGGCGCCGCGCACCTTCGCCGATGCACCTATCGGACAGTCACTGATCGATTTCGCCAAGCAGCATCCCGACATCGTGCTCGACATCCAGCTCGACGACCGCTTCGTCGATCTGGTCGAGGAAGGCTTCGACCTTGCGGTGCGCATCTCGCGGCTGGAGAACTCGTCGCTGATCGCCAGGCGCCTGGCGCCGTTTTCGATAAAACTCTGCGCCTCTCCCGAACTGATCGCCAGGCATGGCATGCCGACACGGCCGCAGGATCTCAGCCGCATGCCCTGCATCGTCGACACCAATGGCCGCGGACTGAACAACTGGCCGTTCAAGGGCGACAATGGCGATCCGGTGAGCGTTTCGGTGTCGGGTCCCATCGAGGTCAACAGCCCGATGACGGCGAGAGCCGCGGCCGTAGCCGGGCTCGGATTTTCCGTCCTGCCGGATTTCATCGCCGCGCCCGACCTCGCGAGCGGCCGGCTGGTGTCGGTGATGGATGACCGCATCCTGTCGGGCGGCGGCATCTTCGCCGTCTACCCGCACCGCCGCTACCTGCCGGCCAAAGTCCGCGTTTTCGTCGACTTCCTGGTGCAGTGGTTCAGAACGCGTGAAGCCTGATCTATTCAGTCGAGTCCCGGTCCCAATTTCGCCCCCTTTCTGATAACTCTCGACATCTCATCCGAGGCCCAATGGAATCGCGACCGAGAATGCACCTGAAACGGCACGCAATCATGCTGGCTTCGGCCTTGGCGGCGACATTTGCCGCCACCGGACCGGCTGAGGTGCATCCCCACGTCTTCGCCGAGGCCCGCCTCGACGTGATCCTCTCCCCGGATCACCAAAGTGTGAAAGCGCTGCGTCATCTCTGGCGCTTCGACGATCTCTTCTCCAGCACGGTGATGATGGAGTTCGACAAGAACTCCGACCTGAAGCTCGACGACAACGAGCTCAAGGAAGTCGCCGACACCGTCCACGCCTCGCTGGCCGAGTTCAATTACTTCCAGCTCGTCACCGTGGACGGCAAGGACGTGGCGATGACGCCGCCGCCGCATCTGATGGCCAATTTCGACAACGACCAGTTGATCATCCTGTTCGAGTCCGAACCGAAGGAGCCGATCAAGCTCAACGGCAAGATCGACATCGGCGTCTACGATCCGACGTTCTACACGGCGATCGACTTCACCGAGGACTCCAACATCACGGTTGAAGGCCTGCCGTCGAACTGCACCAGCAAGGTGATCCGTCCGGACCCGGACGAGGCGATCAAGGAAAACCAGAAGACCCTTACCGATGCCTTCTTCAACGATCCGACCGGCACCGACATGAGCAAGATCTTTGCCACCAAGCTCGAACTGACCTGTCAGCCAGAAGGATGAAACCGGTGACGAAACCGTCCCTGCGTTTGGCATTCGGCCTGTTAGCCCTCACTGTTGCCATGATGCATTTTGCCAACTCCGCCCATGCTCAGAGTTCGCTCGGCATCGGCGTCAATGACGGCATCGCGCCCAGCACCGGCCCCTTCGCCCACATCCTGATGTGGATCAATCTGCGGCAGCAGGAATTCTATCGCGCGCTGGCAACCGCGATGAAGGCGATGCGCCAGGACGGCAGCAAGATTTGGATACTCGTCGGCCTGTCCTTCGCCTACGGCATCTTCCATGCCGCCGGCCCCGGTCACGGCAAGGCGGTGATCTCGTCCTACATGGTCGCCAACGAAGTGGCACTACGCCGCGGCATCCTGCTGTCCTTCATCTCGGCGCTGCTGCAAGGCCTCACAGCGGTCGCGGTGATGGGAGTCGCCTATTTCGTCCTGCGCGGCACCTCCGTGTCGATGACGGACGCGGCCTGGTTCATGGAGGTCATGAGCTTTGTCTTCGTCACCCTGTTCGGCGCCTGGCTGCTGTGGCGCAAGCTCGGCCCTGCCGTCCTGCGCCTGTTCGGCAAAGGTCCAGCCTACAGCCTGTCGGCGGCGCACGCCGGCCATTCTCATGGTGGCCATTCGCATGCAGGTCATTCGCATGCGGCCCATGGCCATTCGCACGCCCTGCACGCGCATGACGATCACGACCATGCGCACAGCCATTCGCACGATCATCACGACCATGGTGCGCACGGCCACGATCATGCCCATCACGATCACGCGGCGGGCGAGGTCTGCGACACCTGCGGCCATTCGCATGCGCCCGACCCGGCGCTGCTGTCGGGCGATCGCTTCGACTGGCGCACGGCCTGGTCGGCGGTGGCGGCGGTCGGCATCCGCCCCTGCTCCGGTGCGCTGATCGTGCTCAGCTTCGCGCTTCTCAACGGGCTCTGGCTCGGCGGCCTGCTGTCGGTGCTGGCGATGTCGCTGGGGACCGCGATCACCGTCTCGGCGCTGGCCACACTTGCGGTGACCGCCAAGAACTGGGCCGTGTATTTCGCCGGCGATGGCCGCATGGGCAACCGCATCCACTCGATCGTCGAGATCGGCGGCGCCGCCTTCGTCTTCCTGTTCGGACTGTTGCTTTTGTCGGCAAGCCTGGCGTCAGGCGGGTGATTTTCCCCACCGTGGTGCTGCGGATTTAACCTGCGATCTTGCCGCCGAGCTCATCCTCGATATGCGCGCGGATGATCTCGTCAAAACTCTTTTCGGCGGCAAAGCCGAGCTCCCTTGAGCGCCGCGCCTCGAACCTTGTCGGCCAACCCTTGACGATCGCCCAGATCGTCTCGTCCGGCTCCTCACGGATCAGGCTCGCCGCCTTCGGCCCGGCGATACGCTCCAGCGCCTCGATCTGCTCGCCGACGGTAACGGCGACGCCGGGCATCGTCAGGTTGCGGCGCGGCCCGACGGCGGCGCCATCGATCTGCGCCGCATGGATCAGGAAGTTGACCGCCGAACGCGGGCTCGCGTGGGTGTGCACGACGGAGCGCGGCACCGGCAGGATCGCCTCATGTCCGCTCAAGGGCTCGCGGATGATGCCCGAGAAGAAGCCCGACGCTGCCTTGTTCGGCTTGCCGGGCCGCACGCAGATGGTCGGCAGCCGGATGCCGATGCCGTCGAAGAAACCGCGCCTGGAATAGTCGGCCAGCAGCGCTTCGCTCATCTGCTTCTGCGTGCCGTAGGAGGTCAGCGGCGTCGGATGGAAGTCATCGGGTATGACATCCGGGAACGGTGCACCGAACACCGCGATCGACGAGGTGAAGACGACACGCGGTGCAAAGCCCGCCAGGCGGATGGCATCGAACAGCGCCCGCGTGCCGTCGAGATTGACGCGGTAGCCGAGTTCGAAATTCGCCTCCGCCTCGCCGGACACGATGCCGGCGAGATGGAAGACGACATCGGGGCGCGATGCGACCAGGCGTTCGGTGGCACCCGCCTCGGCAAGATCGCTGGTGTGGAGGGTGATGCTGACCCCGTCCATGACCGGCGCCTGCGGCGGCACGATATCGTGCAGGTCGAGCGCGGTGATCTTGCCGCCGCGCAGCATGCCGTCCTTGGCCAGCCGGGCGATGAGCTTGCGGCCGACCATGCCCGCGGCGCCGGTGATCAGAATGCGCATGTCGAAAATCCCTTGCCTATTTACCCTGGTTTTTGCGTTGGTTGCGCGCGCGCAGCCAGAACACCGAGAAAAACGCTAGCACGAAGACGATGCCGAAGGCGCCGGCCAGCACGGTCGAAAGGCTGCCGAGGGCCAGCATCACGGTCGGCAGATAGTAGGCGCCGATGCCGAACAGAAGCATGATCCACACCGCTGCGATGGCCGCATTCCTGGTGTCACGATCCATCATGACGCGTCCGGGCAGTGGGCGTTCATCAAGCTGGTTTTCAAGGTTTGGAACTCCTGAGGCAGGACCAATCGATCGGTCCTAGTGATGGTGGTCGTGGTGCGCGGCCGCTTCATGCCCGTGCCCGTGGCCGTGCTCGTGGCTATCGTCGGCGCACTGTCCGAATTCCGGTTCCACGGTGGCATGGCTGATGCCGTGCTCGCTGGCAAGCCGCTTCTTGACGGCGCTGACCGCCTGGTGCGCGTCGACGCCCTCGTCGAGACAGGCATGCAGCGTCGCCATGTTGCTGGTTCCGTCGAGCGACCAGACATGCATGTGATGCACTTCGCGGACGCCCCGGACCGTCGCTTCGATGTCCCTGGCGATCAGATCGCGGTCGAGGCTGGGTGGCACACCCTCGAGCAGGACATGGGCGGCGGCGCGCATCAGCGACCACGCCGTATACAGGATCAGCAGCGAGACCAGGACCGACAGGATCGGGTCGATCGGCGTCCAGCCGGTCGTCAGAATGACCAACGCCGCCGCGATGGCGGCGGCTGAGCCGAGCAGATCGCCCAGCACATGCAGGATGGCGCCGCGCATGTTCAGGTTCTCGCGGTCGCCGCCATGCAGCACCAGGAAGGAGCCGATATTGACCAGCAGGCCGAGGATCGCCACCACCAGCATCGGCCCACCAAGCACCGGCGCCGGCGCCCGCAGGCGCCCCCAGGCTTCGTAGACGATCCACAGCGCGATGACGAAGATGGCAATGCCGTTTGTATAGGCCACCAGCGTCTTGACCCTGCCGAAGCCATAGGTGAGGCGAACGGTCGCCGGACGTCCCGCGAGATGAAACGCGTACCAGGCAAGGCCGAGCGCGATCGAATCGGCGAGCATGTGGCCTGCATCGGCCAGCAGCGCCAGCGACCCGGTGAGGATACCGCCAAGCGCTTCGGCGACCATGAAGCCGCCGGTCAGGCAGGCCGCGATAAGCACGCGTTTCTTGTCGGTCGAGCCATGCACATGACCCGGCCCATGATCGTGCCCAGTGTGATCATGCCCGCTGTGATCGTGGGTGTGGGCCAATGGCAACTCCCGTTACGCGCCTGATCTCACGCACCTAACTGCGCGCGAAAATCCTCAAGCCGTCGCTTCTGCTGGCCGTCGCTATCGAAATTGGCCGGATCGAGCCACGCTTCATAGGCTTTGCTTAAGGCTGGCCACTCCTTGTCGATGATCGAATACCATGCCGTATCGCGGTTTTCACCCTTGACGATCAGATGCTGGCGGAAAATGCCCTCGAACTTGAAGCCGAACCGTTCGGCTGCCCGCTTCGACGGCTCGTTGCGGTTGTTGCACTTCCATTCGTAGCGGCGATAGCCGAGTTCGTCGAAGATGTATTTCATGAACAGGAACTGCGCTTCGGTCGCTCCCGGCTTGCGCGAGATGAGCGGGCCCCAATAGATGTTGCCGATCTCGATGACGCCGTAGGCCGGATCGATGCGCATCAGGGTCTGGCGCCCGGCGACCTTGCCGCTGGCCTTGTCGATGACTGCAAAGAACAGCGGATCCTCGCTGGCCTCGACCTTGTCCAGCCAGGGTTGGAAGGCAACGCGGGTTTCAGGCGGATAGTCGGGCAGCCAGGCGAAGCGGCCATCGACATCGGACACGGAAGACGCCTCATAGAGCTCATCGCCGTGTTTTGCGGCGCTCAGCGGTTCAAGCCGGACATAACGGCCGTCGATCGCCTTGCGCTCGGGTCGCGGGCGCGGTTGCCAATCTTTCAGATTTTCCGTCACCGAAAGCTCCAATCCGTTTGACTTTTGCCAGCCGAAGCTCACAAAAACGCGACCCAACAGCAAGAACCACACGGACGGGAAAAATGCTCCACACGATTTCGGCTTTCGACCGTCTCGGCGAGGAAAATGCCTTCGCGGTGCTGGCACGGGCAACAGCACTGGCCCAACAGGGCCGCGACATCGTCAATCTCGGCATCGGCCAGCCCGACTTCAAGACGCCGCAGCACATCGTCGAGGCGGCGATCAAGGCGCTGCGCGACGGCCATCACGGCTACACGCCGGCCAATGGCCTGCTGGCAACGCGCGAGGCGGTGGTGCGGCGCACGCTGACCACCACCGGCGTCGAGATATCGCCTGAAACGGTGATGATCCTGCCCGGCGGCAAGCCGACCATGTTCGCCGCGATCCTGATGTTCGGCGAGCCTGGCGCCGAGATCCTTTATCCCGATCCGGGCTTCCCCATCTACCGCTCGATGATCGAGTTCACCGGTGCGGCACCTATTCCAGTACCCATGCGCGAGGAAAACGGCTTTGCCTTCTCCGCCGAGGAGACGCTGGCGCTGATCACCTCGAAGACCAGGCTGTTGATCCTCAACTCACCTGCCAACCCGACCGGCGGCGTCACGCCGCGGGCCGAGATCGAGAAGCTGGTCAAGGGGCTGGAGGCGCATCCCCAGGTCGCCATCCTCTCCGACGAAATCTACGACGTGATGACCTATGACGGCGAGACGCATTGCTCGCTGCTTGGCTTTCCCGAGATCCGCGACCGGCTGATCGTGCTCAATGGCTGGTCGAAGACCTGGGCGATGACCGGCTGGCGCATGGGCTGGTCGATCTGGCCGAATGGCGACAAGGGCGCTCACCTCTACGACAAGGTGCGCAAGCTGGCGGTCAATTGCTGGTCTTGCGTCAACGCGCCGAGCCAGTTTGCCGGCATCGCGGCCATCGACGGCCCGCAGGACGATGTCGACAAGATGATGCGCGCTTTCGACCGCCGCAGGAAGATCGTGGTCGAGGGATTGAACGCCCTGCCCAACATTACCTGCATCACGCCCAAGGGCGCGTTCTATGCCTTCCCCAACGTCTCGAAGACCGGCTGGAAAGCAAAGAAGCTCGCTTCGACGCTGCTCGACGAGGCCGGCGTGGCATTGATCGGCGGCCCCGATTTCGGCATTCTCGGCGAAGGCTATATCAGGCTCTCCTACGCCAACTCCGAGGAGAACATCTTGCGGGCACTGGAGCGGATCGGAGCGTTCCTGGGCAAGTGAGGCTGTCGGGCCTAGCGACCGGCGCTGGATGTTTGCAATCACGACAGAAGGTGACTCGATGTTTTACGCCATCCTCGCCTACCATGTGGAAGGAGCCATCACCGCGCTGACGCCGGAGCAGGACGCGGCATTGATGGTCGACCTGCTCGAAATTAACGATCGGCTTTACCGTGAAGGCAATCTTGGCCCATCGGCGCGGCTTGGGGCGACCCGGTCGGCCTGCACCTTGCGCGGACCAGGCGACGGAACCGTTTTCGACGGGCCGTTCGCCGAGACGAAGGAACAGCTTCTCGGTCTCTATGTCGTCGACTGCGCGACACGTGACGATGCGATCGTTATCGCCCGCGACCTGCGCCGCGTTAATCCGACCGCCGTCTACGAAATCCGTCCAATCGCGCTCTACCTGCCGGGCGTGCCCTTGGCTGGGAAATAACTATCCACGGCCGACGAACGGCATCTTGGTCGCCATCACCGTCATGAACAGCACGTTGGCGTCGAGCGGCAGGCTGGCCATGTGGACAACGGCGTCGGCAACGTGCTGAACGTCCATCACCGCTTCGGCGGCGATCAAGCCGTTGGCCTGCGGTACGCCGACCGTCATCGGCTGCGCCATGTCGGTCAGCGCATTGCCGATGTCGATTTGCCCGCAGGCAATGTCATAGGGTCTTCCGTCCAGCGCCAGCGTCTTGGTCAGCCCGGTGATGGCATGCTTGGTCGCCGTGTAGGGCACGGAGCCCGGGCGCGGCGCGTAGGCCGACACCGAGCCGTTGTTGATGATGCGGCCGCCCATCGGCCGCTGCTTGCGCATGGCGCCAAAGGCGGCGCGAGCGCACAGGAACGAACCGGTGAGATTGACGCCGACGATATCGTTCCACACCTCGACCGGGATCTCGTCGATGGGCGTCGATTTGTAACCCATGCCGGCGTTGTTGAAGAGCAGGTCGACGCGGCCGAAGGCCGCCGCCACCGTCTCGAACAGATCATCGACCTCGCCGGCCTTGCTGATATCGCAGGCAACCGCCAATGCCTTGGCGTCGGTGCGGCCGGCCTCGGCGACCGCGGCATCCAGCACCGCCTTGCGGCGCCCGCAGAACACTGTGTTCCAGCCGGCCTTGAGCAGCGCCGTGGCGACGCTCTTGCCGATGCCGGTGCCGGCGCCGGTGACGATGGCGGTTCGTTTTACGGTCATGGCTGTTGTCCTCCGGCAGCAACGCGCGCACGCACTATTTTCCGGGTTTGCGCAAGAAGCAAAGGCATCGCAAATGATAGCGGCGATGGCAAGCCGAAGCACAAAGCATGATCCGAAAATTGGAATCCGATTTCTGCTGGAGATCGTGCTCAGGTGAGCAGATCGTGCCGACAAAAAGGGCGGTCATTGGCGACCGCCCTGATCTGAACCGGGCTTGGGAGGAGGAAAAGCCGATCCGACTGCATAAAATCATGCGCTTCCTGAGTTAACGAAAGGTTAACGCCCGAAAGGCCGCCTGTGCCGTTTTGACCTACCAGCGCGGATTGGGTGAAGTCCCGGCCTGGGCCGGCACCTTGGTCGCCGAAACCGTCGCCTCGACATGATCGACCAGCGCATCCGGCAGACCGAGCCGGCCGGCGAGCAGGTCGAGATAGCCGCGCTCGGCGCGTGTGTCGGGATCGATGGTCAGGCGCGACGCGGTGTAGAGTTCGAGCTTCTGCGCATCGGTCTGGGCGCCAGCCACCAGCGCGTCGAGGTCAAGCGGGCTCGCCAGCTCCGCCATCAGGAATTTTTCGGCGTCGGAGCCGATCCCCGAAAGGCTGAGCTTGCCGGCGACCTTCTGGCGCTCGTCATCGTCGATATGGCCGTCGGCCTTCGCCGCCGAGATCATCGCCCGCACCAGGGTCAGCGTGAATTCGTCCTCGCCTTGCGGCGCCTGCGACGGGTGGAAGGCGGTGTCCTTGGGCGGCGGCAGCAATTCAGGCTCGCCGGCTGCCGGCGTCTCGGCCGGAGCATTGCCGGCCTTGTAGTTCTGGTAGGCCTTGTAGGCGAGGCCGCCGATCGCGGCCAATCCACCGAGCTTCACCGCGGTACCCGTCATCTGGCGGCCGGCACCGGTTCCGAGCAGCACCGCAGCGAGCGCTCCAGCGGCCAGCGGATTGTCCTTGGCCATCTGCACCGCCTGGCCCGCCTTGTCGCGAACGGTGCCACTGGTGCCGGGGATTTGCGAGCCGAGCAGATCGTCGAGAAGCTTCTTGGGATCGAACATTCAGTGCCTCCAGGATTTGCCCGGCCGGACGGGCAGGTTTCGAACGTCGAAGACGTAGGTCCCGAACCCTTGCATTACAATGACAAACCGTCGCTTTGCCGTAGCTGTCGATAACAGAGCGGACCTACGATCCGATGTGCGGACCCCTGCCCCGCGCCTGCGCAAGCTCGACCTGCCGCTGACGCTCGGCATAACGCTGGCGGTCCATGTCCGAACGCGCATCGAAGCAATGCGGGCACGAAACACCGGCGGCAAATTTAGGCGATGTCAGGTCGCTCGGCGTCAGCGGATGGCGGCAGGCTCGGCAGAGTTCCGCCTCGCCCTCGGCAAGTCCGTGCGACACCGAAACCCGCTCGTCGAAGACGAAGCACTCGCCTTGCCAGAGGCTCTGTTCGGCCGGAACCTCCTCGAGGTATTTGAGGATGCCGCCCTTGAGATGAAAGACATCCTCGAAGCCGAGCGATTTGACATAGGCGGTCGCCTTTTCGCAGCGTATGCCGCCGGTGCAGAACATCGCGACCTTGCGGCCTTCGAACTCCGCCCGGTGCGCTTCCACCCAGGCCGGGAACTCGCGAAAGCTTGCGGTGACGGGGTCGATCGCGCCCTTGAAGGTGCCGATCGACACCTCGTAGGCGTTGCGCGTGTCGATGATAACAGTGTCGGGCTCGGAAATCAGCGCATTCCAGTCGGCTGGCGCGACATAGGTTCCGGCGCTCGTCGCCGGATCAATATCGGCGACGCCCATGGTGACGATCTCGCGCTTCAGCCGCACCTTCATACGATGGAACGGCATTTCCGCGGCGACGCTGTATTTGACCTCGAGGCCGGCGAGCCCTTCGACGGCTTCGAGATACTCGATCAGTTCGCCGATCGCCGTTTCGCTGCCGGCGACGGTGCCGTTGATGCCTTCATGCGCCAGAAGCAGCGTGCCCTTGATGCCGCGCCCGCAACAGAAGGCAGTGAGCGGCGCGCGCAGCTCCTCGAAGGCGTCGAGCCGGGCAAACCGGTAGAGCGCGGCGACGCGAAAGGGCAGAAGTGATATCATTGCCGAAGCCACTAAACGCTCACGCAAGCCGATTCAAGGCAGAGCCGGAATCCAGGCAAGTACCGGCCGCGCGTGACATCGCGACACGCTTCGTTTCATGGACAGAAAAACACCCGTCTGCTAATCGGTTGGATTGCCGTCAAGCGCGTCGCGCCGAAACCAATTCATGCGACACGCCTTAGTTAGGATACGGAGAGCAGATGCCCAGCAAGACCGAAAAACTCCTGTCGCTTCTCAACGGCCAGCCGGTCATCCCGGTGTTGAAGATCGCCAATGTCGCCGACGCCGTGCCGCTGGCCCGCGCCCTGGCACGCGGCGGCCTGCCGGCGATCGAGATCACGCTGCGGACCGCCGACGCGCTTGAGGCGATCCGGCGTGTGGCTGGTGAGGTCGAGGAAGCCATCGTTGGCGCCGGCACCATTCTCGATATCAGGCAGTTCGAAGAGGCAGCGAGCGCAGGCTCGCGATTCATCGTCAGCCCCGGCATTACCCGCGAGCTTCTGGCGGCAGCCGCCGACAGCGATGTTCCGCTGCTGCCCGGCGCCATCACGCCCGGCGAGATCATGGCCGCACGGGAAGCCGGCTTGCGCTTTCTCAAATTCTTCCCGGCCGAGCAGTCGGGCGGCATCGCTTCACTGAAGGCCTTCGCCTCGCCGCTCGCCGATGTGAAATTCTGCCCAACCGGCGGCATCACCGGCAAGAACGCAGCCGACTATCTCAGCCTGCCCAATGTCATCTGCGTCGGCGGCTCCTGGGTGGCGCCCGACGAAATGGTCAAGGCCGGCAGGTGGGACGAGATCGAAGCCCTGGCTCGCGCGGCGAGCAAGCTCGCGAAATAAGGCCTTCGTCACGGCATGAAAAACCGGCCGACTTGCGTCGAGCGAGTCGCGGTTTTCCTGTTGCAAGCAGGATCCGTCGCAGGTTTCGAGCCGTCCACGATCACTGCAATGTCAGACCGGGTGGTCTCGCAGCAAAAAGCCGCGCCGGTTGCCCGGCGCGGCTTTGTCGATTGCTGATCGCTTACTTGGTCTGGAAGCGGGCGACCGAGAGGAACTTGACGGCATTGCCGGTGAAGCGGTTGGCGTCGGCCAGTTGGTAGCCCTGCTGGAAGCCGGCCGTGTAGACCTCGCTCGGCGCCGTGTGCACGATGCTGTAGGCGTAGCCCGGCGCCGTCGTCGCGCTGGAAACGGTGGCGACATTCTCACCGCTGGTCAGTGCCCAGCGGGCGGCCTGCGGTGCGGCGGCAACCACCATCGCCTTGGGGCCTGGCTTCAGGTCGCGCGCGGTGGCTCTCGATTCCTTGCGGGTGGTCTTCACGCCGGCGCCGATCGCGGCGGCCGGATCGGAGCCGGCCGGGCGGGCAACGACAGCCTCGCGCGGCGATGCGGCATCGTTACCCGACGGATCGTTGAAGGCCGAACGCGGCTCGGACGCGGACAAGGAAGCAACCTGGTATTCGTCGGCCGCGCCGACCTGGGCATTGGCCTCGTCGAGAACGGCCTTGACGGCGTCCGGCTGGGCCATCTCGGGGCGCGCCGTCGGCAGCACCGAGAACGCATCGGTCCCGGTCTTGCCGTGCTCAGCCGTATCGGCCAGCGCCATCAGCACAGTCTTGCTGGGCGACGCAGCCAGAGCGGCTGGCAGCGAAGTGTCGGGGCGCCATGTCGGCAACGGTATGTTGTTGACGGCAATTTGGGCCGGATCAGCCGAAGCCGTTGCATCGGCCATGCCGAAAGGAACGGTCGCCGGCGCCTGTGCGGTCGCCACGGCCTGCTCGGTTGTGGCTGTCGCGTCCGCCATCCCAAAAGGAACGTTTTCAGGCGGCTGAGCGCCGACATCGGCCTTCGGTCGTGGTGCGAAATCAGGCAACGGAACGCTGCGTGCAGGCAATGCCGCTATGATCGTCTCCGGCGTGTCCTGTTCCGGCTCGGGGGCCTGCTCCTCGGTCACCTGCGGAACCGCGGCGCGCTGCGCGTTCTCCGGCGCCACGATGGCGATGCCCGGGAGGTTGCTGGTCTTGGCTGCCGCGGCCGGCTTCAAGTTTCTCGCCTTGGGCGGAGGTGCGGCCGAAGCGGTCTCGACATCGGCGCTGTCGTCGGCCTCGTCGTCGCCGCCGCCAAAAAAGGCCGATAGGAACCCGCCTGATTTCTTGCCGCTACCACCGGCGCTGGCCAACTCGATGGCCGGCGAGCCCGAACCCTTGCGCGCCTTGTAGGAGGCGAGCGCCTGCTCAAAGCCGGGCAGCGGCCTGCCGTCGCTCGGCACATGCAGCGTCTTGCCATTGGGGAACAGGCTGACCAGTTCCTGGCGGCTGATGCCGGGCCAATGGCGCACATTGCCGACATCCATATGGACGAACGGCGAACCGGAGGACGGATAGTAGCCGATGCCGCCGCCCTGCATCTTGAGACCGATATTGCGCAGCTTCTTCAGCGGCACGCCGGGAATGTAGAAGTCCATCGCCTTGCCGAGCATGTGCTGGCTCTTCTCGGCGACGCCCCGGCTGCGGCTGCGCAGCATCGAGTTCGTCGACGGCGAGCGATAGCCGCAGACGACCTGGATGTAGTCCGTGGCGCCAGCTTCCCGGTACGCTTCCCAGACCAGATCGAGCAGACGCGGATCCATCTTGGTCGGCTCGTTGCGACGCCAATCGCGCAGAATGATGTTGATCTTCCTGAGACCCTCCGGGACGTAGCGGCCGTTGCGCTTGTAGACGATCTCGGCCTTTTCGTGTGTGTGGAGGTGATAAAGCTTCAGCGAACGTGTTTCGGCGTTGGCTCCAGTCCCAGCCGCGGCGACAAAACCAAATGCGACAATCAACGCCGCCAGCCACTTCGGCCAGACGCTCACTTGATGGTGCCGCCCGTTCGTGTGTCGTTCGATTCTGTTCAAATCAAAAGGCCTTGCAGGCTGCCGTTTGTCCCCGGATTTGTCCAAACGGATGTGTCGTGGTCACATCCGAATATCGATCCTAATGGTTAATCATCGCTTATTGAAGTCGAAATGCGGTAACACCGTGGCGATATCCCGTCAAAAATTGTACACAGGGTTACTTGGTAAACCACTGGTTTAGATCATGTTTCCGCCTTTGCGCGGAACACGATCTGTTACCGTTAGCCTTAATGCGTGAACAGCGTTGTGCCGCCACAATCCGCCAACGGCCGGTATACGGCCTATTGTGGCATTGCGGACTGGCGCCGGCCTTGTGCCTCAGGAAGCGAGCCGGTCGACGCGGCCGGTCTCGGGATCGATGCCGTATTCCTTGAGCTTGCGATAGAGCGTCGAGCGGCCGATGCCGAGTCGGCGGGCGACTTCGCTCATCTGGCCGTTGTAGTGATCGATGGCGAGCTTGATCATCTCAAGTTCGACATCGGCCAGCGCGCGTACATTGCCGCGATCGTCGAGCGCCCGCAACGTGCCGAAGCGGGGCGGCAACCTGGCCGGCGCATCGGACCCGGTTGCCGGGCTAACCTCGCCGGGCAAGGCTTCTTCTTCGTACCCCTCCGGAGGCAGGGACGGCGACGGCGCATCGTCGTCCGTGTCGAGGTTGACGGTGCCTTCCACCTGCGCCCGGATCTGCGGGAAGTCCTCCGTGGTCAGCACATCGCCTTCGCAAAGCACCGAGGCCCGGAAGACGGCATTTTCGAGCTGCCGGATGTTTCCGGGCCAGTCATAGGCCTGCAGCACGGCGAGCGCCGCGGCCGAAATGCCTTGCAGGCGGCGACGCGGGTCGGCCGGCGCGACCTTGTCCATGAAATGGCTGACCAGATAGGGGATGTCGTCGCGGCGGTCGCGCAGCGGCGGTACGAAGATCGGGTAGACGTTCAACCGATAGAACAGATCCTCGCGGAACTTGCCGTCCTTGACCTGCTGCAGGAGGTTGCGGTGCGTCGCCGAAATCAGCCTGATGTCGACCCTGACGGTCGAGCGCCCGCCGACCGGGTCGACCTCCCCGTCCTGCACGGCGCGCAACAGCTTGACCTGCACGTCGAGCGGCAGGTCGCCGATCTCGTCGAGAAACAGCGTGCCGGAATGCGCTTCGACGAATTTTCCGGTGTGCTTGTCGGTCGCGCCGGTGAATGAGCCCTTCTCGTGGCCGAACAGGATCGATTCGACCAGATTGTCGGGAATGGCGCCGCAATTGACGGTGACGAAGGGTTTCGAGCGGCGGTCGCCGCTGCCCTGGATGGCGCGCGCCACCAGCTCCTTGCCGACGCCGGACTCGCCCTCGATCAGGATCGGAATGTTGGATGCCGCCGCTTTCTGGCCGAGGCGGATCACCCTGTCCATGGCCGGGCTGTGCGTGATCATGTCCTTGAAGGTCAGAAGGCCGCTGCGCCGGCGCGACGTGCGCTTGACCTCGCCCTCGACGGCCTCGACCTTGAGCGCATTGCCGATCGACGCCTGCAGTCTGTCCGGAGACGCCGGCTTGACGACGAAATCGAAGGCGCCGTGACGCATCGCCGAGACCACGGTCTCGATGCCGCCCTGGGCGGTCTGCACGATGGCCGGGACATTTATGTCGCGCTCGCGCATCGCCTTAAGCACGCCGATGCCGTCGAGACCGGGCATGACCAGATCGAGGATGACCACCGAAACCTCGCGGGCGCTGGGCCCGTCGAGGACATCGAGAGCAGCCGCGCCGCCATCGACGACGATGGCCGTGTAACCGAACCGAGTCACCGCCGCTTCGAGCAGCCGGCGCTGCACGGGATCGTCATCGACTATGAGTATGGAACCTGTCATGACTGGTATGACTGCCCGCCCGAGGAATTCTGCCCTGTGGACCATCTTGGCACAGGGTTCTAAATAAGGTTTCAAAAAACCCGGTGAATGAATTCCTTAGGATTTGACCGGCTTCTCGTTTCCCCTTGAACCTTGGCCACGGAAGGTGTCGGCGATGCACATGGTTTCTGGGCACACGGTTTCCGCTCGGCGGCTTGCGGCGCCAGCGTCCGGCCAGGGCGCGGCCGAGCTTGGCGACCTGCCGGAATGGAACCTTGCCGACCTCTATGCCGGCATGGACGCGCCGGAGCTGAAGCGCGATATCGCCAAGGCGGCCACCGATGCGATCAGCTTCGAGAGCCGCTGGAAGGGCACGCTGGCCGCCGAGGCCGAGCGCGGCAGCGGAGGCAGGCTGGGCGAGGCGCTTGTCGCCTACGAGGCACTGGAGGAACTGATCGGCCGCATCGTCTCCTATGCGGGACTGGTCTATGCCGGCAACACCGCCGACCCGCAGCGCGCCAAGCTCTATGGCGACATCCAGGAGAAGATGACCGACGCCAGCGCGCACCTTCTGTTCTTCGCGCTCGAACTCAACCTGATCGATGATGCCGCCATCGAAGGCGCGCTCGCCGGCGATCCCGCATTCGGCCACTATCGGCCGTGGGTGCTCGATCTGCGCAAGGACAAGCCCTACCAGCTCGAGGACCGTGTCGAGCAGCTCTTCCACGAAAAATCGATCACCGGGCGCGGTGCCTGGAACCGACTGTTCGACGAGACGATGACAGATCTTCGCTTCGCCATCGACGGCGAGGAACTGACGCTGGAGCCGGCGCTGAACCGCCTGCAGGACGCCGATAGCGAGGTGCGCCGCCGGGCGTCCGAGGCGCTGGCCACGACCTTCCGCAAGAATTTGCGCACTTTCACGCTGATCACCAACACGCTGACCAAGGACAAGGAAATTTCAGACCGTTGGCGCGGCTTCGAGGACATCGCCGATTCACGCCATCTCGCCAACCGCGTCGAGCGCGGCGTGGTGGATGCCCTGGCGTCCGCCGTGCGCGATGCCTATCCGCGCCTGTCGCACCGCTACTACGCGATGAAGGCGCGGTGGCTCGGCATGGAGGTTATGAACCACTGGGACCGCAACGCGCCGTTGCCGGATACGCCTCAGGCGATCATCGGCTGGGACGAGGCCAGGAACACCGTGCTGTCCGCCTATCAGCGCTTTTCGCCCGACATGGCGGAGATCGCGCGAACCTTCTTCGACCACAACTGGATCGACGCGCCGGTGCGTCCGGGCAAGTCGCCCGGCGCCTTCGCGCATCCGACCGTGCCGTCGGCGCATCCCTATGTGCTGCTCAACTACATGGGCAAGCCGCGCGATGTGATGACGCTGGCGCACGAACTTGGCCATGGCGTGCATCAGGTGCTGGCCAGCGGCCAGGGCGCGCTGATGGCCTCGACGCCACTGACACTGGCCGAGACGGCGTCCGTCTTCGGCGAGATGCTGACCTTCCGCTCGCTGCTCGACCAGACCACCGACAGGCGCGAGCGCAAGGCCATGCTCGCCCAGAAGGTCGAGGACATGATCAACACGGTCGTGCGCCAGATCGCCTTCTATGAATTCGAGCGCAAGGTGCATGCCGAGCGCAAGAACGGCGAACTGACCTCCGACAGGCTCGGCCAGTTCTGGCTCGAAGTGCAGGCCGAAAGCCTGGGTCCGGCGATCAAGCTGCGCGAAGGCTACGAGGTGTTCTGGACCTACATCCCGCACTTCATCCATTCGCCCTTCTATGTCTATGCCTATGCTTTCGGCGACTGCCTGGTGAACTCGCTCTATGCGGTCTACCAGAACGCCGAGCGCGGCTTTCAGGACAAGTATTTCGAAATGCTCCGCGCCGGCGGCACCAAGCATCATTCAGAGCTTCTGGCGCCCTTCGGCCTTGACGCCACCGACCCCGCCTTCTGGCAGATCGGGCTTGGCGTCATCAGCGGCCTGATCGACGAGTTGGAAGTGCTCGACACGTGAAATGCGTCCCGCGGGCGTCACCAAACAGTTTAGCCGGAATGCACATTGGTATGGCTGTATTCTTGCTCTAAATATCTGTTCTTGAAGTACTCTCCACCGAAGTTTTTCCGATAGCTTTCCACGAGCTCTATGATAGCCTTCGCTACAAGCTCAGCCGGAGCGCATGCGGATCTGCGAGGAAATATCTCAGCCGGCCGTAGCACTCAGGCGAACGCGACGATGGCCGTTGGCCATGGCAAGCAAGGCCGATTGCCGACAGCTCGAACCGAAGCCGGCTGTTCCGCGAACCGCGGAACCACCATCGAGTAGTCCTTCGCCGAAGGTCATGACCCCACGGCAGACGGATCTGACTGGAGAGACACAATGGGCACTTTTTTCTACATGCTCCTGGCGTTCCTGGTAGGCGTGCTGGTGGGCTGGTTCCTGTGGGGCCGCCTGCGCGGTGAGTTGGACAGCTTGCGTGGCGACATCGACCGCACACGCGGCGAGCGCGACAGACTGCGCGCCGACAGCGACCGGCTGACCGGTGAACTCAATGCATGCGGCAAGACTCGCGCCGACCTTGAGCGCCGGCTGCGCGATGCGCAGGCAGCACCCGCTGCCAGTGCCAAGACAAACGCTGCCCCCTCGGCCGTGATGTCGACACCTTCGACGGCCAAATCCGCGCCCGTAAAGCCGGCGCCTGCCAAACGGGCGGCCGCGAAGGCCGCCCCTGCAAAGGCGGTGGCTGCGAAATCGGCGGCGCCAAAGCCGGCAGCGTCGAAACCTGCGGTCAAGTCCGCGGCGAGCAAGCCGGCAGCCGCGGCCTCGGCAGCCAAGAATTCGACCGCACCAAAGGAAGCCCCAGCCAGGAAAGCCGCACCGGCACCGGCCAAGCCAGCATCCGGCAAGCCTGACAATCTGCGTCGGCTGATCGGCATTGGGCCGGTCAACGAGAAGCTGCTCAAGGCGCAAGGCGTCACCAGCTTCGCCCAGATCGCCAGCTGGACAGCCGCCGATGTCAAGCGGATCGAGGACGTGATGAATTTCGACGGCCGCATCGCACGCGAGCGCTGGATCGAGCAGGCCAAGCTGCTCGCCGCCGGCAACGAAAAGGAATTCGCCAAGCAGTTTCCAACTGCGGGAACCGCCAGCAACACTTGAGCGGCAGAGGCAATATTGTTGCAAACGGCGGTGCCCAGGGCGCCGCCGTTTTGTTTTTGGCCCGCAATATTGACCCGGAAATGGCCTTGAGATCGGCCCCAAGGTCGGCTTTGAGTGGCAGCGTGCCGTTCCCTCGATTGCGCGCGAGCGGCCCCCCATATAGAGCGGTCGACGGCTTCATCGACCGCAGCATCCGAGTCCCATGTCCGTGCCCGCCGCCATTTTCCGCAACGACGAAAGCGCGCGCCAGCTCGTTTTCGACCGGCCGGCCGATGTCATCTTGGCGCATGAGGCAAGGGATTTCCTGCCGGCACTGGAAGCAGCGCAAGCCGCGCACGACGCCGGCAAATGGCTTGCCGGCTATTTCTCCTATGAGGCGGGGTATCTGCTGGAACCCAAGCTCGTTCCCTTGCTGCCGGACGGGCGCCGCGCTCCGCTCGTGTGCCTTGGCGTTTTCGATGCGCCGGTCGAAGAGGCGGTGCCGCCCCGCAACACCGCGGCGACCAATGGCCCGATCTTCGACGCCCGCGCGACGTGGTCGCCCAAGGACTACGAGAAGCGCTTCTCGCGGCTGCACCAGCACATCAGGCAGGGCGATTGCTACCAGGGCAATTTGACCTTTCCGGTGCATGCGCAATGGTCAGGCGACCCGCTGGCCGCCTTCGATGCGCTGACCGAACGCCAGCCGGTAAAGTATGGCGCGCTCGTCGCGCTCGGTGAACCCATCGTGCTGTCGCGCTCGCCGGAACTCTTTTTCGAGATCGACGCCGGGGGCATGATCGAGACGCATCCGATGAAGGGCACGGCGTCCCGCGGCGCGACCAAGGCCGAGGACGAGCGGCAGAAGATCTTCCTACGCAACGACGAGAAGAACCAGGCCGAAAACCGCATGATCGTCGATCTCCTGCGCAACGATATCTCGCTGATCAGCGAGGTCGGCACGCTGGACGTGCCGGCGCTGTTCCGCATCGAAACCTATCCGACCGTCCATCAGATGGTGAGCGATGTCAGGGCCAAACTGCTTCCGGGTCTCTCCATCCGCCAGATCTTTGCGGCGCTGTTTCCTTGCGGCTCGATCACCGGCGCGCCAAAGATTCGCGCCATGGAAATCCTGCACGATCTGGAAGGCACGCCGCGCGATGTCTATTGTGGCGCCATCGGCTGGATCGCGCCCGGCGGCACGATGCGCTTTTCCGTGGCGATCCGCACGATCTCGCTCTTTTCCGGCGGCGAGGCCGTCTACAATGTCGGTGGCGGCGTCGTCTTCGATTCGACGGCGCGGGAGGAGTATCAGGAGTGTCTGCTGAAAGCGCGCTTCGCGACGGGAACACCGCCGATTTCCAGCTGATCGAGACCATGCGCTGGGAACCCGGCTCGGGCTTCCTGCGCTTCGATCGTCATCTCGCCCGCCTCTACGGCTCGGCGGCTGAGCTCGGCTTCCGCTATGATCCGGGCAAGGTCGGCGAGGCGCTGAGCAGCGCGGTCAGCGGGTCCGGCATTGCCATGCGCACCCGCCTCGTCCTGTCGCATGACGGCAAGGTGACCGCCTCGGCACACCCCTACGAACCGCTCGCCGCCGACAAGGTCTGGTTGCTGCGGCTGGCGCGAACGAGGCTCGATTCGCACGATCCGCTGCTGCGCCACAAGACCAGCCGGCGGCAGCTCTACACGCACGCCCGCGCCGAATATCTCATCACCCAGGCCGACGAGGTGATCCTGGCCAACGAGCGCGGCGAAATCTGTGAAGGCACCATCACCAATGTCTTCGCCGATTTTCGGCGACGGCGCGCTGGCGACGCCCCGGCTCGACTGCGGCCTGCTGCCTGGCGTATTGCGCGCCGAGCTTCTGGATGAAGGCCGCGCCCGTGAAGCGATCTACAGCTTGGACGATCTGAAATCCGCAAGGACGCTGTTCGTCGGCAATTCGCTGCGCGGACTGATTCCGGCCAAACTTACCTGAGAGAAGCCCAGACAATGTTTGTCGTCTCGCTGAACTACAAAGTGCCGCTGACCGAGATCGACCGCTTGCAGGCCGCGCATGTCGAGTGGCTGAAGGCCTGCTATGCGGACGGCATCTTCGTCGCCTCCGGGCCGAAGAAGCCTAGGACCGGCGGCGTCATCATCGCACGATGTCCGCGCGAGGTGCTCGACGTCAGGCTGGCCGCCGACCCTTTCGCCAAGGCAGGCGCGGCCGACTATGATGTCACCGAATTCCTGGCGAGGATGACCGCCACCAGCCTCGATCATTTCAAGGAAGCATGAGCGTGGCCGAGGTGCTCCCCGCCCACACGCCCTACGACGGTTCGTCGAAACTCTTCAGCATCGGGCTGAAGCCGCTCGATCCGGCGGACTGGATCGAGGTCGACGATCATCTGCTGCCTTATCTCGCCGAGAAGCGCCGGCTCTATGCCGAAATCCCCGAGCGTGTTTTCGTCGAGGAGGATGGCACGCGGGACGCCCAGCAGGAAGTGCTCGATTTGCTCGATGCGCATCTGCTGGAGAGGTTCCCCGAAACCTATCGGCGCACCGGGTCGGGGGTCGAGGCCGTGGGCGCGGCGGGCCGCCTGCCTGCTTCCCTCGCCGATGCTCCGCTGGCTAGGGCCTCACAGCTCGTCCAGGAAGACCTGATCCTGATGCGCCGTAGCGACGCCGGCTGGCGGCTCGTTGCCGGCTCGCTGTGCTTTCCCTCATCCTGGTCGCTCCTGGAAAAGTTCGGTAAGCCGCTGCAGGACATCCACGCGCCGGTGCCGGGTTTCGGCCCGGGCACGCGTCCGGCCGAGCTGATCCACCGGATGTTCGATGGCCTCCAGGGACAAGCCGTCGAGCGCTACAACTGGTCGATCCAGTCGGGCGACGCGCTCTATCATCCGCTCTCCGACCTGCAGCGCATGGACCGCGCCACCAACCGGCCGTCGCGCTTTCCCGATGGCGATATCGACGCCCATGCCTTCATCCGCGTCGAGCGGCAAACCCTGCGGAAACTACCGGTTACACGTGACATCCTGTTCACCATCCGCATCCATCTCGACCCCCTCACCGTGCTCGCCCGGCATCCGGATCGGGCAACGCTGGCTGTATCTTTCGCCGGCCAGCTCGAAGCGCTCGATCTCGCCCAGCTCGACTACAAGGGCCTGACATCAGACCGCGACCGGCTGATCGTGGTCCTTAACCACATGGCCAATGACGGCTAGCCGCTGGTTGGCGCTTTTCGCTGGTTTGTGACAATGATCTGTGATGTAGCGCATGGCCGCCGGGCAAGGATGCCCGGTTTTGTGTGCGTTTTTCCCAGCTTCCTGGGCTTTGAAGGAGTGTTCGATAAAATGGCGACTGAAAACTGGCCCGTTTACGGTGAGATCACCGGCCCTGTCGTGATGATCGGCTTTGGTTCGATCGGCCGGGGAACGCTGCCGATGATCGAGCGCCATTTCCAGTTCGACAAGTCGCGCATGACGGTCATCGACCCGCGCGACACCGACCGCAAGCTGCTCGACGAGCGCGGCATCGCCTTCGTCCAGGAAGCGGTGACCGAGAAGAACTACAAGAAGCTCTTGACGCCGCTTCTGACCAATGGCGGTGGTCAGGGCTTTTGCATCAACCTGTCGGTCGATACCGGCTCGGTGGATCTGATGCGCCTCTGCCGCAAGCTCGGCGTGCTCTACATCGACACCGTCGTCGAGCCATGGCTCGGTTTCTATTTCGATGCCGAGGCCGACAATGCCAGCCGCACCAACTACGCGCTACGCGAGGCGATGATCCAGGAAAAGCACGACAAGCCCGGCGGTGCGACGGCCATCTCCACCTGCGGCGCCAATCCAGGCATGGTCTCTTGGTTCGTCAAACAGGCGCTGGTCAATCTCGCCACCGATCTTGGCCTCGAGTTTTCGGAGCCTGCGCAGGACGACCGCGAGGGCTGGGCCAAGCTGATGAAGAAGGCCGGCGTCAAGGGCATCCACATCGCCGAGCGCGACACCCAGCGCGCCAAGAAGCCGAAGCCGATGAATGTGTTCTGGAACACCTGGTCGGTCGAGGGCTTCATCTCCGAAGGCCTGCAGCCCGCCGAGCTCGGCTGGGGCACGCATGAGAAGTGGATGCCGAAGAACGCCAAGAAGCACAAGCATGGCTCCAAGGCCGCGATCTACCTGGAGCAGCCCGGCGCCAACACGCGCGTGCGCTCATGGTGCCCGACGCCCGGCGCGCAATACGGTTTCCTGGTCACCCACAACGAGGCGATCTCGATCGCCGATTTCTTCACCGTACGCGGCAAGAAGGGCAAGGTGCACTACCGCCCGACCTGCCACTATGCCTACCATCCCTGCAACGACGCGGTGCTGTCGCTACACGAGATGTTCGGCGCCGCCGGCAAGGCTCAGCCTGTGCACCACGTGCTCGACGAGAACGAGCTGGTCGACGGCCTCGACGAGCTTGGCGTGCTGCTCTACGGCCACGACAAGAATGCCTACTGGTACGGCTCGCACCTCTCGCTCGCCGAGGCGCGCAAGCTGGCACCCTATCAGAACGCCACCGGCATGCAGGTCACCTCGGCGGTTCTCGCCGGCATGGTATGGGCATTGGAAAACCCGGAGGCCGGCATCGTCGAGGCCGACGAGATGGACTACAGGCGCTGCCTGGAAGTGCAGTCCCAGTATCTCGGGCCGGTCGAGGGCCACTACACCGACTGGACGCCGCTCGATAACCGTCCCGGCCTGTTCCCGGAAGACCTCGACCGGGACGATCCGTGGCAATTCCGCAACATCCTCGTTCGATAGCGGTGCGTTCCATAGGCCCCATTGCCTTGCAATCGCCCGGAAATCGGGCGATTGAAGGATGCGGACGAGAGCGACCGCGTGCCCGTTTGACAGCACGGCGTGCGCTCTGGAAACTTGGATGCCCGCATCGTGCTTTCCGAAAGTCGATTCCGATTTTTCGGCCGATGCGAGAGGAGAGGATTTTCACATGACTATTGCGCGCAAGGTTCTTTCTATGAGTTTGGCGGGGGCCATTGCGGCGTTGCTTGCTGCTTGTGCCACCAGCGGCCCCGATGAACCGCCGATGGCGGCGTCGCCGAAAGGCGTTGAAGGCTCCTGGATCGACGCCAAGGGCACCGGCCTGTCGACCTTCGCCGGCGGCACCTTCACGACCGTCGCCACCGACACAGGCCAGAAGCTTGCCGATGGCAGCTACACGATGACCGGCGCCACTTCGGTGCAGATCAACGGCACCTCTCTGATCCGCCAGACGCCAGTCAGCTTCAACTGCCTGATGGTTTCGACAAGCCAGCTCAACTGCACCAGCGCCAGCGGCCAGAATTTCGTGCTGACACGACGCGTCTGAACCAGCGAGCATTCGCTCTCCTAAGGACGGCGGCCGATTGGCCGCCGTCCTTTTTTATGCCGGCAAAGGTTCCCGGATTTCCGCTTGCGTCATCTGGAACGCGATGGGAACATGGCCAAAGCGCCGACTGTAATGTTCCAGTCAAGCAAGAGCGTTAAAGGCCTCGATCAGCTTTCCGGGAGACGAAGATGAAGAAGCTTGCTGCCATTGCCGCCCTGTCCGCCTCAGCCCTCGGCCTGTCGGCCGGCGCATCCTTTGCCGACTACACACTGAACATCCTGCACATCAACGACTGGCACAGCCGCATCGAGGGCAACAACAAATATGAATCGACCTGCTCGGCCGACGAGGAGACCAAGGGCGAGTGCATCGGCGGCGCAGGTCGGCTGATCACCGCTATCGCCCAGGAGCGCAAGAAGCTGGAAGGCCAGAATGTGCTGCTGCTCAGCGCCGGCGACAATTTCCAGGGCTCGCTGTTCTACACGACATACAAGGGCAAGGTCGAAGGCGAATTCCTCAACCAGATGAAGTTCGACGCCATGGCGCTCGGCAACCATGAATTCGACGACGGCGAAGTCGCCTTGGCGCCGTTCCTCGACATGATCCAGTTCCCGGTGCTGGGTGCCAATGTGAAGGCCAACGCGCAATCCAAGCTCGGCGACCGCGTCAAGCCGTCTGTTGTCGTCGAGGTCGGCGGTCAGAAGATCGGCGTCATCGGCGCGATCACCAACGACACCCCGGACCTCGCCTCCCCCGGCCCCAATGTCGCCATCGAGGATGACGTCAAGTCGATCACCGCCGAGGTCGAGAAGCTGAAGGGCGAGGGCATCAACAAGATCATCGCCGTGACCCATATTGGCTACAGACGCGAGCGCGACGTCATTGCCAAGATTCCGGGCATCGACGTCGTCGTCGGCGGCCACAGCCATTCGCTGCTGTCGAACACCGACCCCAAGGCTGAAGGCCCCTACCCGACGATGGTCGACAACCCGGACGGCTACAAGGTGCCGGTCGTGCAGGCGGCGTCTTACTCGAAATATCTCGGCGAGTTCAAGGTGGTGTTCGATGACAATGGCGTCGTCAAATCGGCCAGCGGCGACCCGATCTATCTCGACAAGTCGATCACGCCCGACCCGGCCGTGCTCGCCCGCATCAAGGAGCTTGGCGCGCCGATCGAGGCGCTGAAGAACAAGGAAGTGGCCGAGACCACCGACGTGATCGACGGCAGCCGCGAGAGCTGCCGTACCCGAGAATGCGCGATGGGCAACCTCGTCTCCGACGCCATCCTCGACCGCGTCAAGGGACAGGGCGTCGAGATCGTCATCTCCAATGGCGGTGGGCTGCGCGCATCGATCGACAAGGGCACCGTGACCATGGGCGAGGTGCTGACCGTGCTGCCGTTCCAGAACACGCTGGCAACCTTCCAGATTTCCGGCAAGGACCTGGTGGCCGGTCTTGAGAACGGCCTCAGCCAGGTCGAGGACGGCGCCGGGCGCTTCCCGCAGGTCGCCGGCCTGAAATATTCCTTCGACAAGTCCGCCGCACCCAATGCCGGCCGCGTCAAGTCGGTGGAGGTCATGGAAGGCGGCGCCTGGACGCCGCTCAATCCGGACAAGGACTATCTGGTCGCCACCAACAATTATGTCCGCCAGGGCGGCGACGGCTACAAGGTCTTCGCCGACAAGGCGAGGAACGCCTATGACTACGGTCCGGGTCTTGAACAGGTGGTTGCCGACTATCTTGGCGCCCACCGGCCCTACACGCCGAAGCTCGACGGCCGCATCACCGAGATCGCGGCGACCGTCGCGGCGGCACCCGCGGCCGAACCAGCCAAGCCGGCCGAAGCAGTTCCGGCTACCCCGGCACCCGCACCGGTTGAAGCCGCCAAGCCCGCGGACGCGGCGCCTTCAATGCCTGAATTGCCGGCCAACTCGGGCGATATCGCCAACACACCGCCGGCCATATCGACTGAGACAGCGCCAGCCCCGCCTGCAGCACCGGCCGAACCGGCAAAACCGGCTGAAGTGGCACCGGCTCCTGCCCCTGCGGCACCGGCACCGGCACCGGCCGAAAGCAGCCATGTCATCGTTGCCGGCGATACCTACTGGGATCTGGCGGTGAAGGCCTATGGCGACGGCACCAAGTGGAAAGTCATTTCGGACGCCAACAAGGGCTACGAGCCGCGTCGGCTTCCGGTCGGCGCGACCCTGACCATCCCGCCGAAATGACCTCGCTTCGATGCCTGAAAGACACCGCCCGCCCGAGAAACCGGGCGGGCGTCCTGTTTTCGGGATAAGGTGCGGCCAGACGCTGCATTGAAAGCGCACACAAGATGGTTAGGTTCGCGTCTCCCGGAGAACCCTTATGACGCTATCCACCCCTGTCGATCCCAAGGCCGCGAAGGCACTTGGCCCGTTGCCCGCCGGACACCCGCCGGTCAAGGCGGGCAAGATCGGCATCATGCTGGTCAATCTGGGCACGCCTGACGGCACCGATTTCAAGTCGATGTGGCGCTACCTCCGAGAATTCCTGTCCGACCCACGCGTCATCGAACTCAACGGGGCGATCTGGTATCCGATCCTCTATGGCCTGGTGCTCACCAGGCGACCGAAGACGTCGGGCGCCAACTATGCCCGGATCTGGAACCGGGAGAAGAACGAGTCGCCGCTGCGCACCTACACTCGCGGCCAGGGCGAGAAGCTGGCCGAAGCGCTGCGCGACCTGCCCGAAATCGTCGTCGATTGGGCGATGCGCTATGGCAATCCTTCGACCGAAAGCGTTGCCCAGCGTCTGGTCGACCAAGGCTGCGACCGCATTCTTTCGTTCCCGCTCTACCCGCAATATTCGGCGACGACCACGGCAACCGCCAACGATCAGCTGTTTCGCGCGCTGATGAAAATGCGCCGTGCACCGGCCATCCGCAGCGTGCCGCCTTACTACGACGAGCCGGTCTACATCGAAGCGCTGGCGCGCTCGATCGAACAGCATCTGGCGACGCTTGATTTCGAGCCGGAGGTGGTCATCACCTCCTATCATGGCATCCCGAAACCCTATTTCGAGAAGGGTGATCCCTATTATTGCCATTGCCAGAAGACGACGCGATTGTTGCGTGAACGGCTCGGCTGGGATGACAAGAAACTGATCATCACCTTCCAGTCGCGCTTCGGCGCGCAGGAATGGCTGCAGCCCTATACCGACAAGACGGTCGAGAGACTCGCGCAGGACGGCGTGAAGTCGATCGCCATCGTCAATCCCGGCTTTTCCGTCGACTGCATCGAGACGCTGGACGAGATCGGCCGCGAGGCGGCCGAGACCTTCCATCATGCCGGCGGCAAGAACTTCGCCCATATCCCTTGCCTCAACGACAGCGCCGAGGGCATGGCGGTGATCGAGGCGATGGTGCGGCGCGAACTGTCCGGCTGGGTCTAAAGCAATTCCAGGAAAAGTGTGAAACGGTTTTCCGTCCGGAATTGCTTCAAACAAGAGTTGGAGCGGCTCGCCGCTTCCGTGAAGCGGTGAGCCGCTCTGAAGCGGAACAACACAAGCTCCGGGGCGTTAAGGCGCGCCCTCCGGAGAATTCGATGCCCCGCAAGCTCGACCTGAGAACTGGACGGCCAGTCTGGTCCGCCTATCGCGCGCCTGCGGTGCCGACGGACAGCCTGACCCGGGACGTCAAGACAGATGTGCTGATCGTCGGCATGGGCATCAGCGGCGCCATGATGGCGGAAGCTCTGACGGCGCAGGGCCATGCGGTGATCTGCATCGACCGGCGCGGCCCGCTGAAAGGCTCGACGGCCGCGACCACCGCGCTGGTGGAATTCGAGCTTGATCAGCCGCTTTCGACGCTGTCAAAGATGATCGGCAGAGACTCGGCGAACCAGGCCTGGCGACGCTCGCGGCTCGCCATTTCCAATCTTGCCGCCCGCATCGCCGAACTCGGCATCAATTGTGGTCTGAGCCGCACGCCTTCGCTCTATCTGGCCGGCACCTTGCTCAGCCCATCGCAACTGCGTGACGAGGCCGACGCGCGGCGGCAAGCCGGCATCGGCGCGACCTACCTCACACCGGCGGCGCTGGCGGAAAATTTCGGCATCGATCGTGATGGCGCCATCCTCAGCCATGGCAATATCGCACTCGACCCGCGCAAGCTGACGGCCGGCTTGTTGCTCAAGGCCGTGGAGCGCACGGCACGTTTCTATGCCCCCGTCGAAGCGACGGTGATCGTGGACAGCGCCGACGCGGTTGTCGTCGCGACCAGGGATGGCCCGACCATCATCGCGCGACATGTTGTTCTGGCCACCGGCTACGAACTCGTCGATATCGTGCCGGCAGCAGTCCACCAGATCGTCTCGACCTGGGCGATCGCGACACGACCGCAATCGCGAAAGATCTGGCCTCGGGCAGCCTTCATCTGGGAAGCGTCGGACCCTTACCTCTATCTGCGCGCGACAGCCGACGGCAGGGTCGTCTGCGGCGGCGAGGACGAGGACTTTGTCGATGAGACCCAGCGCGACGAGCTGATCGCTGACAAGAGCGCACGCATTGCCGAAAAACTTGGCCTGATATTTCCGCATCTCGACACCAGGCCTGAATTCGCCTGGACCGGTTCTTTTGGCACCACGACCACCGGCCTGCCCTATATCGGCGCCATTCCCAGGCATCCTCGCATCCATGCGGTGATGGGCTACGGTGGCAACGGCATCACCTTTTCGCGGATCGCTTCCGAGATTGTCTCGGCTTCGATCAACGGGCTGGACGATACGGATGCAAGGCTGTTTTCTTTCAACCGTAGGATGCAATTCGACAAACAATCCATCATCACCTGATTGTAACGCGTCTGAAATACACTTAAGCCTTTGGTGAAGTCGGTTGCGCGAGAATGGCTTGTGCGGCCTACGTCCGAGGGAGAGCCAAATGGATTTCAGTGGTTTCGATATTGCGGTTGGTGCACTTGCCCTTCTGGTCTTGGTGCTTCTGATCAAAGGCATTAGGACGATCCCGCAAGGCTACAATTATACGGTGGAGCGCTTTGGCCGTTACACCAAGACACTGAGCCCGGGCCTCAATTTCATTTTCCCGTTCGTCGACCGCGTCGGCGCCAAGATGAACATGATGGAGCAGGTGCTTGACGTTCCAAGCCAGGAAATCATCACCCGCGACAACGCCATCGTCGGTGTCGACGGCATTGCCTTTTTCCAGATCCTCAATGCGGCGCAGGCCGCCTACCAGGTTGCGGGCCTGCAGAACGCCATCCTCAATCTGACGATGACCAACATCCGCACCGTCATGGGTTCGATGGATCTGGACGAGCTGTTGTCGAACCGCGACGCCATCAACGAGCGGCTGCTGCGCGTCGTCGACGAAGCAGCGCATCCGTGGGGCATCAAGATCACCCGCGTCGAGATCAAGGATATCAACCCGCCGGCCAACCTCATCGAATCGATGGGTCGGCAGATGACGGCGGAACGCAACAAGCGCGCGCAGATCCTCGCCGCCGAAGGCCTCAAACAGTCGCAGATCCTCGAAGCCGAAGGCCGCAAGGAAGCCGCCTTCCGCGACGCCGAGGCACGCGAACGTTCGGCCGAGGCGGAAGCCCGCGCCACGCAGGTGGTGTCGGAAGCCATTTCCAAGGGCGACGTGCAGGCGCTGAATTACTTCGTCGCCCAGAAATACACCGAAGCGCTGGGCAAGATCGGCACGGCCACCAACAGCAAGATCGTGCTGATGCCCTTCGAGGCGTCGTCGCTGATCGGTTCGCTCGGCGGCATTGGCGAAATAGCCAAGGAGGTTTTCCGCAGCGAAGGCACGACCGGCGCGCAAAGGCAGGCCGCGCGCCCGCCAGTCGTTCGCCCGACCGATAACTGAGCTCGAAACCCATGATCGACCGCATCATTTCCGAACTTGGCCCGTGGAACTGGATGGTTCTCGGCTTCGCCCTGCTGGTGATGGAAATCATCGCGCCCGGTATCTTCATGCTGTGGATCGGCATCGCCGCCCTGATCATCGGCGCCGTGTCGCTGCTGATCTGGGACACCGCTTTCTGGACCTGGCAGGTCCAGGTCCTCGCCTTCCTGGCGCTGTCGCTGGTCTCGGCCTATATCGGCAAGAGACTGGTCGGCAGTCGCAATGACCCGACCGACCAGCCGCTGCTCAACCGGCGTGGCGCGCAAATGGTCGGCAGGATGGCGACACTTGCCGAACCGATCCGGGATGGACGTGGCCGCATCAAGCTGGGCGACACGCTGTGGCGTGTCTCCGGTCCGGATCTGCCGGCCGGCACGCAAGTGCGCGTGACGGGTGCGGCCGACACCGATCTGGAGCTGACGGTGGAGCCCGTCTGAACGTTCAGGCCGCGCCGATCCGCAAGAGATCGTGCAGGTGGATGAGGCCGACTGGTTTGCGGCCCTCCACCACCATCAGGCTGGTGATGGCTGAATTGTTGATCGTCTGCAGCGCCGTCGCCACCAATGTGTCAGGCGCCGCCGTCTTCGGTCTTTTTGTCATCACCTGATCCACCGTCATCGCCAGCAGATTGCTGCCGATATGACGGCGGATGTCGCCATCGGTGATGATGCCGACCAGCGCACCGTCGGCGTCGGTGATCGCCACGCAGCCAAATCCCTTGCGCGACAGTTCCAGGATCGCGTCCTGCATGCCGGTGCCGGTGACCACCAGCGGCAGCCTGTCGCCGACATGCATGATCTCGCGGATCTGCGTCAGATTGGCGCCGAGCTGGCCGCCCGGGTGGAAGGTGCGAAAATGGTCCGGCGTGAAGCCGCGCGCTTCGAGCAGGGCGATCGCCAGTGCATCGCCCATTACCAGTTGCAGCAGCGTCGATGTCGTCGGCGCCAGGCCGTGCGGGCATGCCTCCGGCGCGCGCGGCAAAAGCAGCACGACGTCCGCGGCCCGAGCCAGTGCCGATGTCTCTCCGGCGGTGATGGCGATAAGTGGGATGGAGAAGCGCCTGGAATAGGCGACGATGCCCATCAGTTCCTTGCTTTCGCCCGACCACGACATGGCGATGATGGCGTCGTCCCTGGCGATCATGCCGAGATCGCCGTGATTGGCTTCGGCGGGATGGACAAAGAAAGCCGGCGTGCCGGTCGAGGCCAGCGTCGCCGCGATCTTCGAACCGATATGGCCGCTTTTGCCGACACCGGTGACGATGAGCCGGCCTTCAATCCCGGAGATCGTCTCGACGGCCTGGGCGAAAGGCGCGGCCAATCCGTTCTCCAAGGCCTCGGCAAGGGCCGCTACTCCGGCCTGTTCGGTCGCCACCGTCCTCAGCGCCGAATCGATCGACGCTTGCCTGTCCAAAGGCTTGTTATCCAGGGATCCCGCATGCATGGCTGAAGCGATTAGCGCTTTGCCGGCGCGCTGTCCAACGGAAATGGCCCTGGGCATGTCGCCCGAATGTGTGCGGCGGTTTGCGACAACGACAGGCATGGAGACCAAAAAGCTTAACGCGCGCCGTATGAATCCCTTGGGAAGTCAGCGCTTCAGGCGGCCAACGGCCTGCCGCCTCAACCCTCCGTTAACCATCCCCATTTACGGTTCGGTAAGTATGGCGCGCGTGCGCCGCGCAAGCAGTGGTGGCGATGTCCGGGGCCCAGCCAGAAAAATCGAGAGGACGTGAGGGCAAGGCGGTCTGCGCCTTGCTGCTGGCGACCAGCATGTTTGCCCTGCTGCGCCCAACGGCGCTCCATGCGCAGGAAACGGAACTGCGCGGCGAGGTTTCGGAATCGGCGATCCTGTCCGACCAGCAGCGCAAGGCGAGACAGCTCGCTTTGGCGGCGCAGGGTCAGGCCCCGACCAATGCGGCGCAAGACAATGCGCTGGCCCGCACCTATCTGCCGGCCAGCGCCGGCGCTGTGCCCGACGATACGGACACCGGTGACGCAACCGCGACCGGCAGCGTTTTCGACCCGCCGGCAGCCACCGACGATACTTCCGCCGACACCGCGGCGCCGCCCAAGCCTCGCCGCCGCTCATCGACCGCCGGGCAGAATGCGGCCGACCAAGCCAGGGACAAGACCGCGGACAAGTCGAAAAAAAAGAAGAAGTCGACGGCGGCAGCCACCGACATCACCGCTTCCACGACCGCCTCCACGACGGATGCCAGCGATAGTGCAGGCACCGACGAGGAAACGGCCAACCGCCGCGCCCTCACCATCGACAGCGCCGACAAGCAGAAGCTCGACCCAGGAGCGGAGCGCACGAACGCCATCGAAGGCCAGAAAAAGAAGCCGGAGGATGACCCGTTCGCCGCCACCGGCGTCAAATGGGGCTCCTTCGTCATCCGACCGACGATCGAACAGGGCCTGACCGCCACGTCGAACGGCGATTCGAGCAATGCCGGCAAGTCGGCACTGCTGTCCGAGACAGCGCTGCGCTTTTCCGCCGCCTCCGACTGGCGCGAGAACTCCGCCACGATCGACGGCTATGGCCTGTTCCGCGAGACCGTCTCGGGTTACCCGGTTCACAATGAGCAAGGGCGCATCGAAGGCCAGCTCAATCTCGACCTCGACAATGAACTGCGCGCCATCGCCAAGCTCGGCTATGAGGCCGTGCCGGAATCGGCGTCGTCGCCGGACGCCATCGCGGGCGTCAGCAAGCAGCCGCTGCGGCAGACCATCAACGGCAGCCTCGCCGTCGAAAAACACGTCGGCAAGATGCAGTACACGCTCACCGGCGCGGTCTCGCACGACTTCTATGGCGACGCCAGGCTTTCGAACGGCACCTCGCTGTCGCAGAAGGATCAAGACTCCACGCTCTACACCGCGACCTTGCGCACCGGCTACGAGATCTCCCCCGCCCTCACCCCTTTCACCGAAATCGAGGTTGGCCGCCGGGCCTATGATCAACGCATCGACAATGAAGGCTTCGAGCGCTCGTCGACGCGGCTAGGCGCCCGCGCCGGCCTTGCGCTCGACATGGGTGAGAAACTGTCGGGTGAATTCTCGGCCGGCTGGCTCAGGGAAGCGATCGATGACAAAGATTTGGATGCGATTTCGGGTGCCACCATCAACGCCGACCTCAAATGGTCGCCCGAACGCGGCACCACGATCGGCTTGACCGGGCGGACCACCGTCGAGCCCACGACCACGGCCAATGAAAGCGGCGATATCCTCTATTCCGGGCGCCTGACCGCCGAACGTCGGATTCGCGCCAACCTCACCGGAAATGCGGCTTTGGGCCTGGACTGGCGTGATTATGTCGGCATCGACGGCCACGACAGGATCTTGAGCGCCGAGGCGGGCATGACCTTGTGGCTGAACCGCTATGCCGGCCTGACCACAAGGGTGAGGACCGAAAAGCTGACCAGCAATCTACCGGGCCGCGACTATACCGCCAACAGCATCTTCCTCGGCGTGAAAGTGCAGAGATAGGAAATCTAGCCAAGCACAGTCAGGCAAAGCCATATGTCGCGAGCTTGACTGCCTTAAGCGGCGCCGAGCCGCTCCGATGGTCTTATCTCATCGAGAAGGGTGCGGATCACGCCGGCCATGTTCTCGTTCATGTCGCTGCGCCACAGTGCGAAGGCGACATTGGCCTCGACAAAACCTTCCGGCGATCCGCAATCGAACGTGCGGCCCCGATAGTGGTAGCCATAAAAGGCCTGCTGCTTTTCCAGCTTCAGCATCGCGTCGGTGAGCTGGATCTCGTTGCCGGCGCCCTTTTCCTGGACTTCGAGGATCTTGAAGATCTCGGGCTGCAGGATGTAGCGGCCGTTGATGTAGAGATTGGACGGCGCGGTGCCGGTCTTCGGCTTTTCCACCATCTCGGTGATGCGGAAGCCGTGATGCGTATCCTCGCCACGGCCGACGATGCCGTATTTGTGGGCTTCGGCGGGATCGCATTCCTGCACGGCGATGATGTTGTTGCCGGTTTCCTCGTAGAGCTCGACCATTGCCTTCATGCAGCTCTTCTCCGACTGCATGATCATGTCGGGCAACAAAAGCGCGAACGGCTCGTCGCCGACGAGCTCGCGGGCGCACCAGACGGCGTGGCCGAGCCCCATCGGCACCTGCTGGCGGGTGAAGCTGGTCTGCCCCGGCGCCGGCTGCAGCCGTTGCAGGCGAGCGAGTTGGTCGTCCTTGCCGCGCTGGGCCAGCGTGTCATAGAGCTCGAACTGGATGTCGAAATGGTCCTCGATGACGGCCTTGTTGCGGCCGGTGACGAAGATGAAATGCTCGATGCCGGCCTCGCGCGCTTCATCCACCACATATTGGATGACTGGTCGGTCGACGACGGTCAGCATTTCCTTGGGGACAGCCTTGGTGGCCGGGAGAAACCGTGTGCCGAGACCGGCGACCGGGAACACTGCCTTGCGAACTCTCTTCATGCAGTCAATTATCCGTTTGATGGGCAGCTCCGCAATCCCCGTTGCAAGACATTTTCACGCCGGAATTGAGGATTACTGGCCGACAGGGCAGGAGCGTTCGCCGGAAACCTTCGAGACGTCTTTTCGTTCGCGGCGGCACCTATGGTAAACTAATTCCTAACCTGGTTCGGCGATGAATGGTCTTTCCTGAGACAGAGAAGGAGGAAAAGATGTCCGTTCGCAATGCCGCAAAACGTTTTGCCAGCGTCATAGCGGCAGCCAGCCTCTCGCTCGCTCTGCTGATGCCTGGCCCCGCTTTCGCCGATGCCGGCTTCCGGCAATGGGTTGCCGGCTTCCGCGCCACCGCCGTGCAGAGCGGCGTTTCCGGCGCCCTCTACGACGAGGCCTTCAGGGACATCAGGGATATTGACCCGGTGGTGCTGGAAAAGGCGCGCACGCAGCCTGAATTCACTGCCCCTGCCTGGGACTATTTCGACAACCGCGTCCATGACCAGTCGGTCTCGGTCGGCCAGCAGATGGCCAGGAAATGGAAGCCGTGGCTGGACAGGATCGAGTCACGGTTCGGCGTCGACCGCTACATCCTGCTGGCCATCTGGTCGATGGAATCGAACTATGGCGAAATCCTCAAGCGCGACGACATCATGCGCAACGTCGTGCGCTCGCTGGCGACCTTGGCCTATGCCGATCCGAAACGGGCGAAATTCGCCCGCACCCAGCTGATCGCCGCGCTGAAGATCCTCCAGACCGGCGATATCGACGAAAGCCATCTGAGCGGATCGTGGGCGGGCGCCATGGGCCACACCCAGTTCATCCCGACCAGCTACCTGCACTATGCCGTCGACATGGACGGCAACGGCAAGCGCGACATCTGGAATTCTATTCCCGATGCGCTGGCGACCGCCGCCAACCTGTTGAAGAAGAATGGCTGGCAGGCAGGCAAGACCTGGGGCTACGAGGTCGCCCTGCCTGCCGGCAAACTTCCCGGCGGTTCCAAGACGCTGTCGCAATGGCAGGCTCTCGGCGTGGTCAGGGCCAATGGCAAGCCGTTCAAGAACGGCTCCGACAAGGCGACGCTGAAGGTGCCGGACGGCCGCAGCGGGCCAGCCTTTCTGATGATCAAGAATTTCTCGGTCATCAAAGCCTACAACAATGCCGACAAATATGCGCTTGCCGTCGGTCTTCTTGCCGACGAGATCGCCGGCTCCAGCGGTCTCGTGCAGGACTGGAAGCGGCCTTTCACCAAGCTCACTTTCGAGGAAAGGCAGGAGCTGCAGAAGCGGCTTTCCCAGCACGGCCTCTACGAAGGCAAGTTCGACGGCAAGATCGGCGACGGTTCGAAGTCAGCCATCATGGCGTTCCAGGCCGGCGCCGGCTTGGCCCAGGATGGCTATCCGAGCATGGAAGTGCTGAAGTGGCTCCGGCGGAAATAGAGCCACCTGCGGTGCCGCGCGGCCTTTCGGGCGCGCAAAGGACACTGTAGCGATCTGCCAGGGATGGAGGAAACGATTGGCTTCGGCTGCGCGCATCGCAGGGCTTGTTCGTCGCATGCCGGTGCTCATTCTGGCCGTAATCGTGCTCGCCGTCGGTATGGCCGGCGCCTTTCATGCACCGGCCATGGCGCAGGAGCAGCAAGACCGCGGCTGGTCGTTGCGCGACCTTCTGTTCCCGCGCCGCAGCGAGCGGTTCGAGCCGCCGCTGGATATCCAGAAGGCAAGGCCCAGGCCCAAGGTGAAAAAACCCCGGACGCCGCGCCCGCCCGCGGAACCGGAAACCCCTGTGGTCGAAAAGGCGCCGGATGCCCGCACCGTCCTGGTGGTCGGTGACTTCATGGCGGCCGGTCTCGCCGAAGGCCTCGACACCGCCTTTGCCGAGAATGCCGGCGTCAGGATCGTCGTTCGCGGCAATGGTTCGTCCGGCTTCGTGCGTGACGACTTCTACAACTGGCCCGAACAGATCAAGTCGTTGATCGAGACCGAAAAACCCGCCGCCGTGATCGTCATGCTGGGCTCCAACGACCGCCAACAGATGAAAATCGGCGACGTCCGCGAACAGCCGCGGTCCGAAACCTGGACCAAGGAATATGAGCGTCGCACCGACGCGTTCGGCAAAGCCATTACGGAGGCCAAGGTGCCTTTCCTTTGGGTCGGCATGCCGGCCTTTCGGGTACAGAAGATGACCTCCGACATGCTTGCCTTCAACGACATCTACCGTCAGGCCGCCGAAAGCCATGGTGGCGAATTCGTCGATATCTGGGACGGCTTCGTCGATGAGAACGGTGCCTTCGTCACCAGCGGCCCCGATATCAATGGCCAGCCGGTGCGACTGCGCGCCGATGACGGCATCAACGTCTCGAAGGCAGGCAAGCGCAAGCTTGCCTTCTATGCCGAAAAGCCGCTGTTGAAGATCCTCGGACTGACCGCGCCGGGGAGTGTGGTCACGGCATCCGCCCCGGCCGGCGCTCCCGTGGAGGCGCCGGCGCCGGCCGCGGCCCCCATTGTCATCGACCGAACCGCACCGATGCTGCTCAGTGATCCGGCACTCGATGGCGGCACCGAGCTGCTTGGCGCGGCACCGCTGGCGAAGGCTAATCCGGACCTGCCGGGTGAAAAGCTAGTAATCGAGGGCAAGGCACCAAATGCCTCGCCCGGCCGCGCCGACGATTTCTCCTGGCCGCCGAAGGCTGCCATCGCGACCGACACCACGACCGCGATCAATCGGTGAATGGTGAATGGTGAATGGTGAATGGGAGGATATCTTCACTATTCACTATTCACTATTCACCACGGCAGAACGCTCGATCCCATCAGCGCCTCGTCGATCGAGCGTGCCGCCTGGCGGCCCTCACGGATCGCCCAGACGACCAGCGACTGGCCGCGACGCACGTCGCCCGCCGCATAGAGCCTGTCGACGCTGGTCCTGTAGTCACGGTCGTTGGCCTCGACATTCCTGGAGCGGCGGTTGTCGGTGACGATCTTCATCTCACCGTCCAGCTCAGTCGCCACACCAGCCTTCGCCGGACCAGCAAAGCCGATGGCGATGAAGGCGAGATCGGCGCGGATGACGAATTCGGTGCCGACGATCGGCTTGCGCTTGTCGTCGACCTCGCAGCACTTGACGCCGGTCAACTGGCCTTCCTCGCCGATGAATTCGAGCGTTGCCACCTGGAATTCGCGCTCCGCGCCTTCGGCCTGCGAGGACGAGGTGCGCATCTTGGTTGCCCAGTAGGGCCAGACCGAAAGCTTGTCTTCCTTCTCCGGCGGCTGCGGACGGATGTCGAGCTGGGTAACACGCACGGCACCCTGGCGGAAGGCGGTGCCGACGCAGTCGGACGCGGTATCGCCGCCGCCGACGACGACGACATGCTGGCCGCCGGCGATGATCGGATGCGACGGCCACGCCACAGACTGGATCGGTTCGCCGCCGATACGCCTGTTCTGCTGCACCAGGTACGGCATCGCGTCATGCACGCCGCCGAGATCATCGCCGGGAATGCCGGCCGCACGCGGCGTTTCCGACCCGCCGCAATAGAGCACGGCATCATGTTCGACCAGCAGCTCGGCAACCGGCTTGTCGACACCGACATTGACGCCGCAATGGAAGGTGACGCCCTCGCCCTGCATCTGCTCGATCCGGCGGTCGATATAGTGCTTCTCGATCTTGAAGTCGGGAATGCCGTAGCGCATCAGCCCGCCGGGCCGGCTTTCGCGCTCATAGACATGGACGTCGTGGCCGGCGCGGCCGAGCTGCTGGGCAGCCGCCATGCCGGCCGGGCCGGAGCCGATGACGGCGACACGCTTGCCGGTCTTCTTCTCTGGCGGATAAGGCCTGATATGGCCGGTTTCATAGGCCTTGTCGGCGATCGCCTGCTCCACCGTCTTGATGGCGACGGGAATGTCCTCGAGGTTCAGCGTGCAGGCTTCCTCGCAGGGCGCGGGGCAGATGCGGCCGGTGAACTCCGGGAAATTGTTGGTCGAGTGCAGGTTGCGGATCGCGTTGTCCCAGTCGCCATTGTAGACGAGGTCGTTCCAGTCGGGGATCTGGTTGTGGATCGGGCAGCCTGTCGGCCCGTGACAGTACGGAATGCCGCAATCCATGCAGCGCGCGGCCTGTTTCTCGACCTCCTTGTCCGACATCGGCAGCGTGAATTCACGGAAATGCCGGATGCGGTCGGAGGCCGGCTGGTACTTGTGCACCTGCCGGTCGATTTCGAGAAAGCCTGTTACCTTGCCCATAGTCCAGTTCCTGCTGTCCAGATGGTGCGGTTTTCGCCGCACCCGTTAACCTCTTGAGGCAGCCATGGCAACCTTTCGCACGAGGTCAAACTATCGATGAAGATGGGCCGGGAAACCTGGGCCTCCCGGCAATTCCAATCTATTCCGCCGCCACGCCCATGCGCATGCGTTCCATCTCGATCAGCGCGCGACGGTATTCGACCGGCATGATCTTGCGGAATTTCGGCCGGAATGTCGTCCAGTCGTCGAGGATCTCGCGACCGCGCACCGAACCGGTGTAGTGAACATGGTTCGAGATCAGCTGGTAGAGCCGCTCCTCGTCATGGCTGGTCATGTCGCCGGACACGTCGACGCGACCCTTGTGATCAAGGTCGCCGCCATGGTGCAGCAGCCTTTCCATCAAATCGTCTTCTTCCGGAACCGGTTCCAGCTCGACCATCGCCATGTTGCAACGCTCCGCGAAATCGCCGGCCTCGTCGAGCACATAGGCGACGCCACCCGACATGCCGGCGGCGAAGTTGCGGCCGGTCTGGCCGATGACGACGACGATGCCGCCGGTCATGTACTCGCAACCATGGTCGCCGACGCCTTCGACGACAGCCGCCACGCCCGAATTGCGCACGGCGAAACGCTCCCCGGCGACACCGGCGAAATAGGCCTCGCCCTCGGTCGCGCCATAGAGCACCGTGTTGCCGACGATGATGGAGTCCGCCGCGACGATCTTGGCCTCTTCCGGCGGCCGGATGACGATGCGGCCGCCCGACAGGCCCTTGCCGACATAGTCGTTGCCGGCGCCGACAAGCTCGAACGAAATGCCGCGCGCCAGGAAGGCGCCGAAGGACTGGCCGGCGGTACCGGTGAGCTTCACCGAGATCGTGTCCTCGCGCAGGCCCTTGTGCTTGAAGCGCTTGGCCACTTCGCCCGACAGCATGGCGCCGGTCGAGCGGTCGACATTGCGGATGTCGACCTCGATCTTGACCGGCTGCTTGCTTTCGAGCGCCGGCTTGGCCAGTTCGATCAGCTTGCGGTCGAGCACGTCGTCGATCGGATGCTTCTGCCGCTCGGTCCAATGCACCGCTTCATGCGGCGCATCCGGCTTGAAGAACATCTTCGAGAAATCGAGCCCGCGTGCCTTCCAGTGCACGATCAGGTCGCGCTTTTCCAGCAGGTCGGTGTCGCCGATGATCTGGTCGATATGGGTGTAGCCCATCTCGGCAAGCAGACCGCGAACCTCTTCCGCCACGTAGAAGAAGAAGTTGATGACGTGCTCGGGCGTACCCTTGAAGCGCTTGCGCAGCACCGGATCCTGCGTCGCGACGCCGACCGGGCAGGTGTTGAGATGGCACTTGCGCATCATGATGCAGCCGGCCGCGATCAGCGGCGCGGTCGAGAAGCCGAACTCGTCGGCGCCGAGCAGCGCGCCGATGATGACATCGCGGCCGGTGCGCAAGCCGCCGTCGACCTGCAGCGCAACGCGTGACCGCAAGCCGTTCAGAACCAACGTCTGGTGCGTCTCGGCGAGGCCCATTTCCCACGGGCTGCCGGCATGCTTGAGCGAGGTCAGCGGCGAGGCACCGGTACCGCCATCATAGCCGGAGATGGTGATGTGGTCGGCGCGCGCCTTGGCGACGCCCGCCGCAACCGTGCCGACGCCGACTTCCGACACCAGCTTGACCGACACGTCGGCCGCCGGGTTGACGTTCTTCAGATCGTAGATCAGCTGTGCCAGATCCTCGATCGAATAGATGTCGTGATGCGGCGGCGGCGAAATCAGGCCGACGCCCGGCGTCGAATGCCGGACCTTGGCGATGGTCGCGTCGACCTTGTGGCCGGGCAGCTGGCCGCCCTCGCCGGGCTTGGCACCCTGCGCCACCTTGATCTGCATCATGTCGGAATTGACGAGGTATTCGGCCGTGACGCCGAAACGCCCGGAGGCGATCTGCTTGATCGCCGAGCGTTCGGGGTTCTTGCCGCCGCCAGGCAGCGGCAGATAGCGGTCGGCCTCTTCGCCGCCCTCACCGGTGTTCGACTTGCCGCCGATCTGGTTCATGGCGCGCGCCAGCGTCGTGTGCGCCTCGCGTGAGATCGAGCCGAACGACATCGCCCCGGTCGAGAACCGCTTGACGATGTCGGCCGCCGACATGACGTCGTCGAGCGCGACCTTCTTTCGGCCAGTCTCCTCGGCCAGCTTGAGCCTGAACAGGCCGCGAATGGTCTGTGCGCGGGCCGTCTCGCTGTCGATCTGGGCGGAATAGTCCTTGAACGTCTCCCACGATCCCTGGCGCACGGCGTGCTGCAATGTGGCGACCGCGTCGGGCGACCATATATGCGCCTCGCCGCGCATGCGGAACATGTATTCGCCGCCGACCTCGAGGCTGTTGCGCAGCACCGGGTCGTTGCCGAAACCGTCATCGTGGCGGCTGAGCGTCTCGGTCGCGATCTCGTCCAGCCCGACGCCTTCGATCAGCGTCGCTGTGCCGGTGAAATATTGCTGCACGAAATCGGTCTTCAGCCCGATGGCGTCGAAGATCTGCGCGCCGCAATAGGACTGGTAGGTCGAGATGCCCATCTTGGACATCACCTTGAGGATGCCCTTGCCGATCGACTTGATGTAGCGCGAGACGACTTCGTAGGCGTCCACTTCCTTCGGCAGCTCGCCACGCTTGTGCATGTCGAGCAGCGTGTCGAAGGCAAGGTAAGGATTGATCGCCTCGGCGCCATAGCCGGCGAGGCAGCAGAAATGATGCACCTCGCGCGGCTCGCCGGATTCGACGACGAGGCCGACCGAGGTGCGCAGCCCCTTGCGGATCAGGTGATGATGGACCGCGGCTGTCGCCAGAAGCGCCGGTATGGCGATGCGGTCCGGCCCGACCTGGCGGTCGGACAGGATGATGATGTTGTAGCCGCCGGCGACCGCCGCCTCCGCCCGCTCGCACAAGCGGTCGATGGCGCCCTGCATGCCCGCGGCCCCTTCGGCGGAGCCATAGGTGATGTCGATCGTCTTGGTGTCGAAGCGGTCCTCGGTGTGGCCGATGGAGCGGATCTTTTCGAGATCGCCATTGGTCAGGATCGGCTGGCGCACCTCGAGCCGCTTGCGGCGCGAATTGCCGACCAGGTCGAAGATGTTCGGCCGCGGCCCGATGAAGGACACAAGGCTCATCACCAGTTCCTCGCGGATCGGATCGATCGGCGGGTTGGTGACCTGGGCGAAGTTCTGTTTGAAATAGGTGTAGAGCAGCTTCGACTTGTCCGACATGGCCGAGATCGGCGTGTCGGTACCCATCGAGCCCACGGCTTCCTGGCCTGTCGTCGCCATCGGCGACATCAACAGCTTGGTGTCTTCCTGGCTGTAGCCGAACGCCTGCTGGCGATCAAGCAGGCTGACGTCCCTGCGCAGTTCGCGCGGCTCGACCGGCTTCAGATCTTCCAGGATGAGCTGCGTATTGGCGAGCCAGGTCTTGTAGGGATGCTTGGCCGCGATCTCCGACTTGAGCTCCTCGTCGGAAACGATGCGTCCCTTCTCCAGGTCGATCAGCAGCATGCGGCCAGGCTGCAGCCGCCACTTCTTGACGATCTTCTCCTCCGGCACCGGCAGCACGCCGGCTTCCGAGGCCATGATGACGCGGTCGTCGTCGGTAACGATGTAACGCGCCGGGCGCAGTCCGTTGCGGTCGAGCGTGGCGCCGATCTGGCGGCCATCTGTGAAGACCACCGCCGCCGGTCCGTCCCACGGCTCCATCAGTGCCGCATGGTATTCGTAGAAGGCCTTGCGATCGGCATCCATCAGCTTGTTGCCGGCCCAGGCTTCCGGGATCAGCATCATCATGGCGTGGCTGAGGCTGTATCCGCCCTGGAACAGGAACTCGAGCGCATTGTCGAAGCAGGCGGTATCGGATTGGCCGTCATAGGAGATCGGCCAAAGCTTCGAGATGTTGTTGCCGAACAGTTCGGAATCGACGGACGCCTGCCGCGCCGCCATCCAGTTGTTGTTGCCGCGCACGGTGTTGATCTCGCCATTGTGGGCGACCATGCGATAGGGATGCGCCAGCTTCCACGATGGGAAGGTGTTGGTCGAGAAGCGCTGGTGGACGAGGATCAGTGCCGTCTCGAAGCGTGGATCGATCAGGTCCTTGTAATAGGCACCGACCTGATAGGCCAGGAACATGCCCTTGTAGACGATCGTGCGCGCCGACAGCGACACGCAATAGGCGCCGATGTCCTTGTTGTCGTTCTCGGCATAGATGCGGCCCGATATGACCTTGCGCAGCAGATAGAGCCTGGCCTCATACTCCTCGTCGTCGGTAATGTCTGGCGTGCGTCCGATGAAGATCTGCCGGTGGAACGGCTCGGACGCCACGATATCAGCCGCCTTCGACAACGACGAATTGTCGACGGGCACGTCACGGAAACCGATGAGCGGAAGCCCCTCGGATTGCGCCGATTCGGCGATGATGTCCTCGATATGGGCGCGAAGTGCCGCGTCCTGCGGCATGAACCAATGTCCGACTCCGTACTGGCCCGCCGGTGGCAGGTCGATGCCCTGGGCCGCCATCTCCTCGCGGAAGAAACGATCGGGAAGCTGCACCAGCACGCCGGCGCCATCGCCGACCAGGGGATCGGAACCGACGGCGCCGCGATGCGTCAGGTTTTCGAGCACGGCAAGCCCGTCCTTGACGATCTGATGCGACTTCACGCCCTTCATGTTGACGATGAAGCCGACGCCGCAGGCGTCATGCTCGTTGCGCGGATCGTAGAGGCCTCGGGCGGAAAAGCCGTTGCCGGTGCGGCCAATGTTGGATCTACCGATATTGGTCAGGGACGTATTTTTGACGGCTGCCGCTTTCGTCTGCGCGGCCTGGCCGTTCGTCGCAGAGTGCGTCATGTCCGTCATCTCCTGTCCTCCGTTCCCAGCCCGTCGGGCGCTGGTTTGCCTCGGCAAGCGCTTGGCTCACCCTGATCCTTGCGGCACGTCTTGCGAAATCCTTGCCGGACCAGGCGGCTTTCCACATGGTTCGTATCGTACAGGCCAGATTGAGGCCGTCCACCTGTCGCTCGCGGCAACAGCCGGAGAGGCCCAAATGATACGCCAATCCAGCTCGTTTTGTGCGACAAAATAAGACAGCACTACTGTCCTAAATTTTTATGACAGAAATTCCGGACGCATACAAGACCGATTCACAAAAAACTTGGGCCTTTCGCGACAGAAAATTACGTGAAGTCGGGTAAAAACGTAAGGTTCAGTCGCCAATCTCTGCCCTGCCGGCCTGGCTGGCGTTACCGATTTTCCGGCGTCTGGCCCCTTGCGATCAGCACGCGAAACCGGTCAACTTCAGGCTGACTTCCCCAAACCCCGATTTCCCCAAAACCCCGATTCCCTAGACATAGGCAGATGCATGTTCTTCGCTTCCGACAATTGGGCAGGCGCCCATCCCAATATCGTTGCTGGCCTGTCGGCCAATGCCGGCGGCTTTTCCAACGCCTATGGCGACGGTGCGCTCGACAAGGCAGTCTATCAGCGATTCAATGAGATTTTCGAACGCGAGGTCGCGGTGTTCTTCGTCGCAACCGGCACTGCCGCCAACTCGCTGGCGCTGACCGCCTATAACAAGCCTGGCGGCATCTCCTTCGCCCACCGCGAATCGCATGTCATCGAGGACGAATGCGGCGCGCCGTCATATTTTTCCGGCGGCTCGCGCCTGCATGAGATCGATGGCGCGCTTGGCAAGATCGACCCGCACAATCTGGAACGGACCATCGGCCGTTTCGCGCCCGAAATCGTCCATTGGGGACGGCCGATGGCCGTTTCGATCACCCAGTCGACCGAGGTCGGCACTATCTACGGGCTGAATGAGATCGCGACGATCTCGGTGATCGCCAAACGACATTCGGTGCCCCTGCACATGGATGGCGCCCGCTTCGCCAACGCGCTCGTCGCGCTCGACACGACGCCAGCCGAAATGACCTGGAAACGCGGCGTCGACATCCTCTCCTTCGGCGGCACCAAGAACGGCTGTTGGTGCGCGGAGGCGATCGTGCTGTTCGATCTCGACCGCGCCAGGGAATTGGCCTTCCTGCGCAAGCGCGCCGCCCAGCTGTTTTCGAAATCCCGCTTCGTCGCGGCGCAGTTCGAGGCCTATTTCAAGGATGGATTGTGGCTGGACACCGCCCGCCACGCCAACGCCATGGCCGCGCGCCTTGCGGCGGCGATCGAGGATTCGGCCACGGCAAAGCTGGCCTGGCTGCCGCAGGCGAATGAGGTGTTCGCGGTGATCAAGAAAGCCGACGCCGAAAAGCTGCAGGCAGCCGGCGCTGCCTTCTACGACTGGCATAAGCCACATGGCTTTGACGGCCACATCAGCGAGGACGAGCTGCTCTATCGCTTCGTCACCAGCTTCGCCACCACGGCAGGGGAAGTCGACCGCTTTGGTCAGTTGATCGCTTGATAATCGATGTCCCGGACAACAAAAAAGGCGACGCCTTTCGGCGCCGCCTTTGCCTTGGGAGGCTACAGGTTTAATTGGCGGACTTGGCCTCGATCTGCTTGGCCTTGGCCGGAGCCGAGGTGATCGCAATCTTGCGCGGCTTCAGTTCCTCGGGAATGTTGCGCGTGAGGTCGACGAAGAGCAGGCCATTCTTCAGCGCGGCGCCGACAACTTCGACGTGATCGGCAAGCTGGAAGCGGCGCTCGAAAGCCCTCGAAGCGATACCGCGGTAGAGCAGTTCGGACCCTTCGCCGGTGCCCTCGTCCTTGCGCTCACCCTTCACGGTCAACACATTGCGATGGGCTTCGATCGAGATTTCCTCGTCCGAGAAGCCGGCAACCGCCATCGAGATGCGATAGGAATCCTCGCCGGTGCGCTCGATGTTGTAGGGCGGATAGGTCTGCGCGCCATCCGGCTGCGCAAGCGAATCGAGCATGGTGAAGAGACGGTCGAAGCCGACGGTCGAACGATAGAGCGGGGAAAAATCAACGTGACGCATGAGTGTTCTCCTGTTGAGCAACATGGTTTGCGTATGGCCGGTGCGAAACCCTTGAGCGGCGTTTCGGCTGGACCAGCGGCCCCAACATTGGCGGCCGCACCAGACATTTGGGGAGCGCTCGAATGCATTTCAAGATTACATCCGGTGGCAAAGAAGCCGTGCGGCTGGTGCCTTGATGAACGGCAGATGAACCGTCGCTTCGGCGCGCGTTCAGACAACCGGGGCTAAGGTGCATTCCAGGATCAAGGATTGGCGGCGCCGATTGCACAACAGGCACCGCACCGAGGCCGACCGGGTGTCAACGTCCCTTCCTCCCGGATCGACAGAGGCCGGAAGCATGCTTTCAAGCGGCTTCCGGCCTTCCCCGTTCCAGCCTCCGTTGCCGTGAATTGCTTTGCTTTTGGCGCATGGGCGTCTATCACCTTAGCGAGCCGGCCGGCACAGGCAGGCATGCGAGACGCCAAGCACGAAGCGCCGAATGACGGATCTTTTCAACGACAACCCCCTTTTTCACGAAATTGAGGGCAATCCGCGGCCGGAAAACGCTTCCGGCGGCTTCTTCACCACGCGCGAAGGCAAGAAGATCCGCTACGGCCTGTTCGGCGCGGTCGCTCGCCCGATGAAGGGCACCGTGGTCCTGCTGTCTGGCCGCAACGAGTGCATCGAGAAATATTTCGAAACCATCCGCAACCTCGCCGATCGCGGCTTTGGCGTCGCCACCCTCGACTGGCGCGGCCAGGGCGATTCCGACCGGCTGATCCGCGATCGCCAGCGCGGCTATGTCAGGAGCTTCGGCGACTATACCGCGGACCTCGAACAGTTCTTCGAGGAGATCGTGCTGCCCGACTGCCGGGGTCCCTACTACATCCTGGCGCATTCGGCGGGCGCATTGATCACCCTGCTTGCCGCGCGGTCGATGGTGAACCGCGTGCGGCGCATGGTGCTGATCGCGCCCTTCCTGACGCTGCCCGATCTGCCGGTCTCGATATCGACGGTTCGCCGCGTGTGTTCGCTGTTTTGCGCTGTCGGCCTCGGCCGGCTCTATGCCGCCTGGGGCCCGCGGCCGAAGGTGACGGCCCCGTTCGAGACCAACAAGCTGACGAGCGACCCGGTGCGCTATCGGCGCAACACGCGGATCTACGAAGAGTACCCGCAACTGGCACTTGGGGGCCCCACGATCCGCTGGCTGCGGGCAGCCGCGAAAGCCTCTGAAGCCGTCAGCGACCCCGACTTCATGGCTCGGATCCAGATTCCGCTGCTGATAATCGCCGCCGGCGCCGACCAGGTCGTCTCGACCAGGGCCGTGGAAGCCTACGCCAGGCGTCTGCGGCTCGGTTCGCTGCTGATGATCGACGGTTCCCGTCACGAAATCCTGCAGGAAGCCGACATCTACCGTGAGCAGTTGCTCGCCGCCTTCGATGCCTTCATTCCCGGCAGCGACGACCCGACTGCCTGATAAGCGCCGATCGCTGGCTGTCACGGCGCTGGACATTGGCTGACATTGCCGCCGAGGTCGGCGTCTCGCCGGTCTATCTGACGCAAGTCTTCCAGCAGGTCGAGGCCATGCCGCTCTACCGCTACCATCTGCGCCTGCGGCTGGCGCGCGCGCTCTCCAGCCACAGCCATTTCAGTTCCGCTTTCAGACAGGTTTACGGCCGCACGCCAGCGGAATTCCAGCGCTCGATAAGGTCGCGCTGAAATATAATATCAGCCGCGCAAGGCGGCCATGGCAGCCGCGTGAAGCTCCGGCGTTGCTGCGGCGAGCACGTCACCGCCCTGTTCCGCTGGTCCGCCATCGAATGTGGTGACGACACCACCGGCCTTCTCGATGATCGGGATCAGCGCCACGATGTCGTAGGGCTTCAAACCGGGATCGGCGACGATATCGACGCTTCCCGACGCGATCATGGCAAAGGCGTAGCAATCGGTGCCGTAGCGAGCGAGCTGAACCTGTTTCTCGAACTGGTCGTAGCGATTGCGCGCCTCGTCCTTGAACAGTGCCGGCGTGGTGGTGAATAGCGTCGCCTCGGCCAGCTTCGTCGTCTTGCGGGTTGTCAGTTTTCGCGGACCGCCTGGACCCTCATAGTGAGAGCCGGAGGCGTTGGCGTAGAAAAGCTCACCGGTGAAGGGCTGTGACATCATGCCGGCCACAGCATCGCCATCTACCGTCAGCCCAACCAGCGTCCCCCATACCGGCAGGCCGGAAATGAAGGCGCGGGTGCCGTCGATCGGGTCGATCACCCAGACATGCCGGCTCGAAATGTTCTCGCTACCGTGCTCCTCGCCGAGGATACCATGGTCGGGATACCGCGCCGATATCAGCGTCCGGATGGCGCGCTCAGCCTCGCGATCGGCCTCGGTGACCGGGTCGAAACTGCCCTTTTCCTTGTTGGCGACAGTCCCCTGGCTACGAAAGCGCGGCAAGGTCTCCGCCGCCGCTGCCTGCGCGATGCGGCGCATGAAATCGATGCTGATGTCCAACTGATTCTCCCGCATTGCAGCATGCTCAAGCCGTGCTCTGCCGCCAATTTTGTGCCAAAACAAGGGTGTTCGACGATTTTTCCGCAGCGCCATCTGTTGCCTGGATGTCACACAAGCACCGTCGAAACGCAATTTCCACATCAGAGTGAATTAAAAAAGCCTGAAGGTCGCTTGACATTTGTGCAGCGCACAATACCCTCATCCTCGGACAGGTTTTCCTGTCCATGCCCTCCTTGGGCGTTTCCTCCCTAGACTTCGACCGTATCGTGCAAACGATGCGGTCTTTTTTTACGCCGCGATTTCCAATGCATGTCGCCCAAAAGCATGGGGCAACGACATGCATACAAGGCGGATTTCACTCCGCGGCCAGTGGCAGGTCGACGAAATGATGGTCGGGCATCGACATCAGGTCGGCTGAAAATCGCGTCAAATCGTCGGCCAGAGCGTCGAAGCCGGCGGCCTTCTCGAATGTCCGCTCGTTCATGTAGAGCCCGCGATTGACCTCGATCTGCAGCGCATGCAGATGGCGCGCCGGGCGGCCATAGTGCTCGGTGATGAAGCCGCCGGCATAGGGCTTGTTGTGGGCGACGGTATAGCCCATGGCGGTGAGCAGGCCGATCGCGGTCTCGGTCAGGGCCGCGGCGGCCGAGATGCCGAAACGATCGCCGATGATGAAGTCGGGCCGCACGCCGCTGTCGCCGACACGAATGCTCGCCGGCATCGAGTGGCAATCGATCAGCACGGCGAAGCCGAAACGCGCATGAGTCCTGGTCAAAAGCCGCTTCAGCGTCTCATGATAAGGCTTGTAGACGGCCTCGATGCGGGCGACCGCTTCGGCCAGCGGCAAGCGGCCGGGATAGATATCGAGCCCCTCGCCGACCAACTTCGGCACCGTGCCAAGTCCACCGGCCACCCGCGCCGAGCGGATATTGCAGAAGGACGGCACCGGCTCGGCGAACATACGCGGATCGAGCTCCCACGGCTCGCGGTTGACGTCGAGATAGGCCCGCGGGAAATTCGCCGCCAGCATCGGTGCGCCGAGCGCGACGGCGCCGCCGAACAGCTCATCGACGTAACAGTCTTCCGATCGGCGGATGGCGTTGCGGTCCAGCCTCGCCATGGCCAGGAAGCGTTCTGGATAGTGGCGGCCGCTATGCGGTGAGTTGAAGAGGAAGGGGGAGGGGACGCGCTGCTCGGCGCCCAACCGGATTTCGAAGGGTGGAAAGACCGAAAAATCCTCGGCTGCCGTCTTCAATTTGAACGAACCCGAAAACACCAGTGCATCATCATGTGAAAGTGCCACCTTGCTGGCCGCGTGTCCAGCATTTCAGCGGCCGCGCAGCCGGGGCAAATATGGATCATCGCCTTCCGCGTTCACTTGATGTTTACCCTCACCTCCTCATATACAGGATGGTTAACGGGCTTGCCCAACGGCAACCTCGGGCGGGTGATTCGGACGGGATATCATGGCACGCATTCTTCTGGCGGAAGACGACGACGATATGCGTCGGTTCCTCGTCAAGGCGCTTGAGCGCGCGGGTTACCAGGTTAGCGATTTCGACAATGGCGCCAGCGCCTATGAGCGGCTGCGCGAGGAGCCGTTCTCGCTGCTGCTGACCGACATCGTCATGCCGGAGATGGATGGCATCGAGCTGGCACGCCGCGCCACCGAGATAGATCCTGATTTGAAAGTCATGTTCATCACCGGTTTCGCCGCCGTTGCGCTGAACCCGGATTCCAAGGCACCGAAAGACGCCAAGGTGCTGTCGAAGCCGTTCCACCTGCGCGACCTCGTCAACGAGGTCGAGAAGATGCTGCACGCGGCCTGAGCCGCTTTCCAAGCGAGGCGCCGCACCTCTTCGCCACTGCGGCGAGACGACGCCTTCTTTCCTTTTTCCTGCTATTGACGCGCTGGATCAAAAATGGTGTATGCGCGGCTTCGGATGGGCGTGTAGCTCAGCGGGAGAGCACTGCATTGACATTGCAGGGGTCACAGGTTCAATCCCTGTCACGCCCACCATCCAATCCAGACAGTCAGATCTTAAAGCGGCACCCTGGCCGGCTCGCCAGAGCTGGACGATTTCGTTCGCCCCAAGGGAAACTGGACGTTGGCGGGCTTTTCGAGCGCAACGCGCCCGTCCCGGCGCCAACCGGAACGGGCTGCGGGCGATCAGATCATTGCGGCTCTGGATCGGGTGTATTTCCCGGCCTGTCCGGCGTGCCGCCCTTGCCTTCGCGGCAAGGCTCGCCGGTGCCGCAGCATTTGCCGTTGTAGGTTACGCCAGGCTTCTGCCTGTCGCATTCCCTGGGACTGGTTGTCTTGCAGCCGGCCAGCACCGAAACGGCGATGGCGGCCAAAAGGACGTTTCTCGAAACAGTAAACATGAGACATTCTCCTTGATGGACCATGTTTGGACACATCGCTTGGTCGCGCCTCGGGAGAAATTTGTTCAAAGAGAATTGCGCATGCCGGCGAAGATCATTTTGTGCCGCATGGCGACGAAGGGCCTCACGAGACCTCCATGCCCCGGAGCTATTGTTTGAAGCAGGCGCGGCGTTCGCGTGACAGCAAGTCCCGCACGACCGGCTACTTCGAGGGCCTCGTCGCGGACCTAGACACCCGCGACGGCGCAAAGACTTTTCATCCTGGCAACCGCCAGGTCCGGAGCGGCCAGCAATCCGGCTTGGTCGGCAAGGCGGAAGACATCGGCATAGTGACGGATGCCGCGCGCCGACTGCATGCCGCCGACCATCGCAAAATGGTCCTGATGGCCGTTCAGCCAGGCCATGAAGACGATGCCGGCCTTGTAATATTCGGTCGGCGCCTCGAAGATCTTTCGCGACAGCGGCACGGTCGGCGCCATCAATGCGTCATAGCCGGCGCGGTTCCCCTCCGCCAGTTTCGCCAGTGCTGCATTGGCGACGGGCGCGATGGCGTCGAAGATACCGAGCAGCGCATGCGAATGCCTTTGCTCGTCGCCGGCGATCAGTTCGGGGTAGTTGAAGTCGTCACCGGTGAACATGACGACGCCCTCCGGCAGGCGGTTCCTGAGCGCGACCTCCTTGCCGGCATCGAGCAGCGAGATTTTTATCCCTGCCACCTTGTCGGCGTGGCGTTCGATGATGGCGACGACTGTGTCGAGCGCGGCCTCGAAATCGCTGCTGCCCCAATAGCCCTTGAGCGCCGGATCGAACATGTCGCCCAGCCAGTGCAGGATGGCCTTGCCGGATGCCTGGGACAGGATGCGGTCGTAAACACGCGCATAGTCATCCGGGCCCTTGGCCGTCGCCGCGAGCGCCCGGCTGGCCATCATGATCGCCTTGCCGCCAAGTCCTTCGATGAAAGCGAACTGCTGCTCATAGGCGGTGATCACGTCATCGAGCGTCCTGGCAGCGGCCGGCGCCAGATGATCGGTGCCGGCGCCCGAGGCCAGGTCGGCGCCATCGATGGTACGCGCCTCGGCGATCGAGCGGCGGATCAATTCCTGCGCGTTTGTCCAGTCGAAGCCCATGCCGCGCTGCGACGTGTCCATCGCCTCGGCGATGCGGAAGCCGAGCCGCCACAGATGGCGCCGGAACGCCATCGTCCTGTCCCAGTCGACCACCGGCCTGGACCACGGATCGGTCATCGCAAGCGGATCGGCAACGACATGCGCGGCGGCATAGGCGATGCGGGAAAACCGCGCGCCGATCACAGGCTGCACCGGCTGGCCGGCAAGCGCGTAGCGGGTACTGCGGCCATCCTCACCAGGCAAGGAAATGTCCATCGATCTCTCCTTTCCCGCGCCTATTAAATGGAACGTTCCAATAAATCAAGAAGCTTTGAGATTCAGGGTTCATTCACAGGCGAATGCTGCATTGCAACACAGAAAGCCTTATAACACATGCCGTTTGAGCGCATACAGTCGATCATTCAGCACCATTGAAAAATCCGGATTGACTCGGGATCGACGCGATGATTAGAACGTTCCAATAGATTTGACCATCAAATCGGAAGGGTGCATCTGAATGGCCAGCCGGGCCAAGGCGACGATATTCGACATCGCCCGCGAAGCGGGCGTGTCCAAATCGACGGTATCGCTCGTGCTCCAGGGCAGCGGGCTGATCCGGCCTGAGACCGCAAGCAAGGTGCGCAAGGCGATCGAGGATGTCGGCTACGTCTACAACCGCGGCGCCGCCAATCTGCGCAAGGCTCACTCCAATGTCATCGGCATGGTCATCAACGATCTCACCAATCCTTTCTTCGCGGAACTGGCGGTCGGCATGGAACGCGTCTTTCAGTCGGCCGGCATCGTGCCATTCATCGCCAACACGGCGGAAAATCCGGTGCGCCAGGAAGAAGTGCTGAAGTCGCTGATGGAGCAAGGTGTCGCCGGCCTCATCGTGTCGCCGGCGCGCGGCACGACGCCGGGCGCCTTCCGCAGGATCGAGACGGCGGGCCTGCCGGTGGTCTTCGCCATGCGCCGGCTACCGGAAAGCCGCATCCCCGTGATCGCGCCCGACAATCATCGCGGTGCCTATCTCGCCACCGCTCATCTGATCGGCAAGGGACATCGCCGGCTGGTCTTCTTCGGCGGCTCGTCCGATATGGTGGTCTATCACGAGCGGCTTGGCGGATTTCGCGAAGCCTGCGAGACGCAGGGCATTGCCGCCGGTGACGCGCTTGTCGTCGAAGGCGAGACCAGCCGCAGAGGTGGTATCGCGTGCCTGGAGACCGCTCTCATGATGGCTGAACCGCCGACCGCGGCACTCTGCTTCAACGACGCCGTCGCCTTTGGCGCCATGCTGGCGCTGCGCAAGCGTGGGCTTGAGCCGGGCGCTGATTTCGCCATCGTCGGCTTCGACGACGTGGCCGAGGCCGAGCATTACATGCCGGCTCTGACCAGCGTCGCGGTGGACTCGGCGGGCCTCGGCGAACGTGCCGCCCATGTCATGCTGAAAATGATCCAGTCGCGCACCACGCGGGCCGAGGATCATATCGGCGCGGTCAATCTCGTGGTCAGGGAAAGCTGCGGCCCGGATCGCCGCGCCCGAAACAGGCCCGCGGGTTCGGGGGACGCGGCATGAGCGTCAGATGGGGGTTGATCGGCGCCAGCACGATCGCCAGACAGTTCATGATCAACGCCATCCGTGCGCAAGGCGACGGCGAGATCGCGGCGGTGATGAGTTCCAGCCCCGAGCGCGCCACCGCCTATGCCGGGGAAAACAACATTCCGCTTGCCGTCTCGACGCTCGATGCCCTGCTCGGCGCCGACATCGACGCCGTCTACATCTCGACCACCAACGAATTGCACCTCGAGCAGGCGCTCGCCGCGATCAAGGCGGGAAAGCACGTTCTGTGCGAAAAGCCACTGGCGCTGAGCAGTGCCGGTGCGCGCACGATGGTCGCTGCCGCCAGGGCCGCCGGCGTCGTACTCGGCACCAACCATCATCTGCGGAACGCCGGCGCGCATCGCGCCATGCGCGAGGCGATCGCCGCCGGCCGCATCGGCAAGCCGATCGCCGCGCGTGTCTTCCATTCCGTCTATTTGCCCGAAAGCCTGCAGGGCTGGCGCATTGCCAAGCCCGAGGCAGGCGGCGGTGTGGTGCTCGATATCACCGTGCATGACGCCGACACGCTGCGTTTCGTGCTCGGCGACGACCCGGTCGAGGTGTCTGCTTTCACCCAGTCGGCCGGCATGGCCGGCAACGGGCTGGAAGATGGCGCCATGTGCATCTGGCGCTTCAAATCGGGCGTCATTGCCCAGTCGCATGAGGGCTTCACCACCAAGTTCGCCGGCACCGGCTTCGAGGTGCATGGCTCGGAAGGCTCGCTGATTGCCGGCAATGTGATGACACAGAGGCCGGTCGGCTCGGTGATGCTTCGCACCGCGGCAGGCGAAGAGGAATTGAGCTTCGACCGCGAGGATCTTTATGCGCGCTCCGTGCGCCAGTTCCACACCGCGATCCGTGGCGAGGGTCAGCCCTCCGCCACCGGCGAGGACGGCATTTGGTCGCTGACCGCTGCCGAAGCAGCGCTGCAATCTGCCAGTTCCGGCAAGTCCGTCAAGATCGACCCGAAACTCGGGAGCATGAATTGAGCAAGGTCGTTTCCGCAGCTGAAGCCGCCGGCCTGATCAAGGATGGCATGGTCGTGTCCGTGTCCTCATCCAGCGGCCTCGGCTGCCCGGACGCCGTGCTGGCCGCCATCGGCGAGCGCTTCGATGGGGAAGGCCATCCAAAGAACATCACCACACTGCATCCTATCGCCGCCGGCGACATGTATGGCATTAGGGGTATCGACCATCTTGCCAAACCCGGCCTGCTGAAGCGCACTTTGTGCGGCTCCTATCCGTCCGGCCCCTCCTCTTCCGAGCCGCCGCAGATCTGGAAGATGATCGGCGACAATTCGGTCGCCGCCTACAACGTGCCGTCCGGCATCCTATTCGATATGCACCGCGAAGCCGCCGCCAAGCGGCCGGGCGTGCTGACCAAGGTCGGTCTCGATACCTTCGCCGACCCCCGACACCAGGGGTGCGCCATGAACGCCGCCGCCAGCGAGCCGATCGTTTCGGTGCAGCAGTTCGATGGCGAGGAATGGCTCTATTTCCGCTCGATCGTGCCTGATGTCTCGATCATCCGCGCCACCACGGCCGACGAGCGCGGCAACCTCACGTACGAGCACGAGGGCGCCTATCTCGGCGGCCTCGAACAGGCGCTCGCCGCCCGCAACAATGGCGGCGTCGTCATTGCTCAGGTCAAGCGCGTCGTCGAAAACGGCACACTGAAGCCTCATGATGTGCGCGTTCCCGGCGTGCTGGTCGACCATATCGTCGTCGCGCCCGACCAGTTGCAGACGACGCTGACGCCCTACGACCCGGCCATCTCGGGTGAAATCTTCCGGCCGCTGTCGAGCTTCCGCAATGCCGAGATGAACGTCCAGAAGGTGATCGCGCGCCGCGTCGCCATGGAGCTGCGCGACGGCATGGCCGTCAACATCGGCTTCGGCATCTCCGCCAATGTGCCGCGCATCCTTCTCGAGGAAGGCCAGCACGGCAAGGTCACCTGGGTGATCGAACAGGGCGCGGTCGGCGGCGTGCCGCTGCTCGACTTCAAATTCGGCTGCTCATCGAACGCCGACGCCTTCATGCCCTCGCCGCACCAGTTCATCTACTTCCAGGCCGGCGGCTTCGATGCCTCGCTGCTGTCCTTCCTGCAGATCGACCGCCACGGCTCGGTCAACGTCTCGAAGCTTTCGGCAAGGCCGCACGTCACCGCCGGTGCCGGCGGCTTTGTCGACATCACCGCACGGGCGAAGAAGATCGTCTTCTCCGGTTTCTTCAATGCCGGGGCCAAGCTGTCACTGGCCGATGGCGGCATCCGCATCGACGCGGAGGGCAAGGTCAAGAAGGTGGTCGCGGAGGTCGAGCACATCTCGTTCTCGGGCAAGCGCGCGGTCGCGCAGGGACAGGACATCACCTACGTCACCGAGCGCTGCGTGATGAAGCTGACGCCGGACGGGCTGGTGGTAACCGAACTCGCACCCGGCATCGATCTGCAGCGCGATGTGCTGGCGCAGGCCGAATTTCCGCTAGGCATTACCAAGGACCTCAAGACGACACCGAGCGCGCTCTACCTGGACCAGCCGATGGGCCTGTCGCTGAATGGCGCCGCCTCGCTCGGAGGCGCGCATGGCTGAGCGTCTCGTCACCTTCGAGCAGGGTGGTGCCATCGGCATCGTCACGCTGCGCCGGCCGGAGAAATTCAACGCGCTCGACATCCCGATGCTGCGGGCGCTGGAGACGGCGCTCGACGCGGCCGAGATGGCGGAAGGCGTACGCGTCGTGTTGCTGCGCGGCGAAGGCAAGGGCTTTTGCGCCGGCGGCGATGTCGAGGCCTGGGCGCGGATGAGTGCCGCCGATTTCCAGGTGCAATGGGTGCGCTATGGCCATCGCGTCTTCGACAGGCTGGCGCGGCTCAGGCAACCGACCATCGCCGTTCTGTCCGGCCATGCGCTGGGCGGCGGGCTGGAACTGGCTGTGGCTTGTGATTTCCGCGTCGCGGAAACACATGTGAAATTGGGCTTTCCCGAAACCTCGATCGGCGTTGTTCCCGGCTGGTCCGGCACGCAGCGCGCCGTGCGCCGCTTCGGTGCGCAGACGGTGCGCCGCATGGCACTGGGCGGCGAGATCTTTCTCGCCCCTGAAGCACTGGCCCTGGGTGTGGTCGACCGGGTGGTCGAGACCGGCGAGGCGCACGACGAAGCCAAGGCATGGGCCGAAAAGATCGCCGAGCGCGGTCCGCTGGCGACGGAAGCCGCCAAATTGATGATCGCTGTCGCCGAAGGCGAGGAAAGTGCCGCCGCCACTGAAGCGCTGGCCAGTGGCTTAATCGCCATGACGGGCGATCTCAAGGCCGGCGTCGGTGCTTTCAAGACCAAGCAGAAGCCGGCCTTTTCGAGATCCTAGAGGAAACACATGAACGCACCCCTCAAGATTTCCATGCCGGCCGAGGCGTCCGCGGCGCCGAAAGCCTACAGGCTGCTGATCGACGGCAAGCATATCGATGCCCGCGACGGCCGCACGATTGCTCGCAATAGCCCCGGCCACGGCTTCACCGTCTCGCACTATGCACAAGCCGGCGAGGGCGAAGTGGAAGCCGCGGTGCAGGCTGCTCACAAGGCGTTCGAAACCGGCCCGTGGCCGCGCATGAAAGCGGCCGAACGTGCCGCGATCCTGCTCAAGGCGGCCGACCTGATCGAGGCGCGGCTGGAAGAGATCGCCCGGCTCGACGCGCTGGAATCGGGCAAGCCGATCGCCCAGGCGCGCGGCGAGATCGGCGGCGCCGTCGACATCTGGCGCTATGCCGCATCGCTCGCCCGCACGCTGCACGGCGAATCCTACGCCAATCTCGGCGATGCCATGCTGGGTGTCGTGCTGCGTGAACCGATCGGCGTTGTCTCGATCATCACACCGTGGAATTTCCCCTTCCTGATCGTCAGCCAGAAGCTGCCCTTCGCGCTCGCCGCCGGCTGCACGGCGATGGTCAAGCCGAGTGAGATGACCTCGGCCTCGACCTTCGTGCTCGGCGATATCCTGATGCAGGCCGGCCTGCCCGCCGGCGCAGTCAACATTCTCGCCGGCCTCGGCGCTGATGTCGGTGCGCCGATGGTCAGCCATCCCCTGGTCGAGATGGTGTCGTTCACCGGCTCCACCCGCGTAGGCAAGATGACGATGGCCTCGGCCGCACAGTCGCTGAAGAAAGTTTCGATGGAGCTCGGCGGCAAGAACGGCCAGATCGTCTTCCCCGACGCCGACCTCGATGCGGCCGCCGACGCGGCGGTGTTCGGCGGCTTCTTCAACGCCGGCGAATGCTGCAATGCCGGCAGCCGGCTGATCGTGCACGAGGCGATCGCCGACGATTTTCTCAGCGCCGTCAAGGCGCTCACGGCCAGGGTGACGGTCGGCGATCCGCTCGACGACCAGACCAAGGTCGGCGCAATGATCTCATCCGACCACTTGGCCAAGGTGGCGGATTACGTCGCGGCAGCTGCCAACGAAGGCAGCAGCGTCTACAGCGGTGGCAAGCAGTTGGCCTCCAATGCCGGCCAATACCTCGATCCCACCATCATCCGCGGCGTCACCGAGGATATGGCCATAGCGCGCGAGGAAGTGTTCGGACCGGTGCTCTCGGTGCTGACTTTTGAATCGATTGAAAAGGCGTTGCACATCGCCAACAACACGCCCTATGGTTTGTCGGCGGGCGTGTGGAGCGCCAGCATCGACACTTGCATGTCGGTGGCGCGTGGGGTGCGTTCGGGGACCGTTTGGGTGAACACATTCATGGAAGGTTATCCCGAGCTGCCTTTCGGAGGCTACAAGCAGTCCGGTCTCGGACGCGAACTCGGCAAACGCGCCGTTGAGGATTATACCGAGGAAAAGACAATCCAGTTTCATCGCGGCCAACGCACCGGATGGTGGGTCGGCTGAGTTGAGAAGAACCCGGTGGGCTTCCACCGGTCGTGTAATGCAACAAGGGAGGAAGTACATGTTGCGCAAACTGCTTATCGGAACGGCTCTCGCATCGGGTCTGGCTTTCGCGGCTCATGCCGAGGACGTCAAGGAAGTCCAGATGCTGCATTGGTGGACGTCGGGCGGCGAAGCGGCTGCTCTCAACGTGCTCAAGGGTGACCTGGCCAAGGAAGGTTACGCCTGGAAGGACGTGCCGGTGGCCGGCGGTGGCGGTGACGCTGCCATGACCGCGCTGAAGGCGATGGTCGCGGCCGGCAATTACCCGACCGCCTCGCAGATGCTCGGCTACACAGTGCTCGACTATGCGGCCGCCGGCGTCATGGGCGACCTGACCGAGACGGCGAAGAAGGAAGGCTGGGACAAGTCCGTTCCGGCCGCCCTGCAGAAGTTCTCGGTCTATGAAGGCAAGTGGGTCGCGGCTCCGGTCAACGTCCACTCGGTCAACTGGCTGTGGATCAACAAGGCCGTCATGGACAAGATCGGCGGCACCGAGCCGAAGACCTTCGACGACTTCGTTGCCCTGCTCGACAAGGCCAAGGCGGCAGGCGTGATCCCGCTCGCCCTCGGCGGCCAGAACTGGCAGGAAGCCACCATGTTCGACTCGGTCGTGCTGTCGACCGGCGGACCTGAGTTCTACAAGAAGGCCTTCAACGACCTCGATGACGAGTCCCTGAAGTCCGACACGATGAAGAAGTCGTTCGACAACCTGGCCAAGCTCGTCACCTATGTCGACCCGAACTTCTCGGGCCGTGACTGGAACCTTGCCACCGCCATGGTCATCAAGGGCGATGCCCTTGTGCAGGTCATGGGCGACTGGGCCAAGGGCGAGTTTAACGCCGCCAAGAAAACGCCGGGCACGGACTTCCTGTGCTATCGCTTCCCGGGCACCGAAGGCTCGGTGGTCTACAACTCCGATATGTTCGGCATGTTCAACGTTCCGGACGACCGCAAGGCCGCCCAGATCGCATTGGCCACAGCCACCCTGTCGAAGAGCTTCCAGTCGGCCTTCAACGTTGTCAAGGGTTCGGTTCCGGCTCGTACCGACGTTCCGGACACCGACTTCGACGCTTGCGGCAAGAAGGGCATCGCTGACCTGAAGGCAGCCAACGAGGGCGGCACGCTGTTCGGTTCGCTGGCCCAGGGCTATGGCGCGCCTCCGGCGGTCGCCAATGCCTACAAGGATGTCGTCTCCAAGTTCGTCCATGGTCAGATCAAGACCTCGGACGAGGCCGTGACCGAACTGGTCAAGGCCATCGACGACGCCAAGTAAGCGCCACACACAAAAACGCCTTCCCCGTTCCGGCGGGGAAGGCTCCGATCCGCGAAGCTGGATGGCCGCGTGTCGACGGGAGGAGCCTCATGAGCACGGTAGCGACAAGCCAGATCAAGCTGACGCCGGAGCACGCGCGCCCGCGCGCCTCGGTGCGCTCGCGCCTGCAGGATGCGCTGCCTAAGATCGTGTTGGCGCCGAGCTTCGCCATCACCATCGTCTTCGTCTACGGCTTCATCCTGTGGACGATCTATCTGTCCTTCACCAATTCCAAGACCTTCCCATCCTATGTCATCACCGGCCCGCGCGCCTATCAGCGGCTGTGGGGCTGGACCTTCGACACCGACCCGCCATCGAGCTGGTACACGTCGATCACCAACATGGGCATCTTCGGCTTTCTCTACATCTTCATCTGCCTGGCGCTCGGCCTGTTCCTGGCCATCCTGCTCGATCAGAAGATCCGCGGCGAAGGCGTGCTGAGGCCGATCTATCTCTACCCGATGGCGCTGTCCTTCATCGTCACCGGCGTTGCCTGGAAATGGTTCCTCGACCCCGGCCTCGGCCTCGAGCAGACCTTGCATCAGTGGGGCTGGACGAGCTTCCATTTCGACTGGATCAAGAACAAGGATTTCGTCATCTACACGGTGGTCATCGCCGGCGTCTGGCAGGCCTCCGGCTTCATCATGGCGATGTTCCTGGCAGGCCTGCGCGGCATCGACGGCGAGATCATGAAGGCGGCGCAGATCGATGGCGCCACCACCTTCCAGCTCTACCGCCGTATCGTCATTCCGCTGCTGCGGCCGATCTTCCTGTCGGCCTTCATCGTCCTCGCACACCTCGCCATCAAATCCTACGATCTGGTCGTGGCTCTGACCAGCGGCGGACCGGGCGGCTCGGCCTGGCTGCCCTCCAATTTCATGTACGAGTACACGTTCAAGCGCAACGAAATGGCCGTCGGCTCGGCCAGTGCCGTGATCATGCTGATGACCATCGTCGCCATCATCGTGCCCTATCTCTATTCGGAACTCAGGGAGAAGCCGCGATGAGCGCCGTCACCACTCCCGCCCGTCAGGCTTCAGGCGTCGTCAACGTCAAGATCGTCAACCGCATCGTCATTTACGGACTGCTGGCGCTGTTTGCGCTGTTCTACCTGATGCCGCTGTTCGTCATGCTGGTCACCTCGTTCAAGACCATGGACGAGATTCAGAACGGCAACATGCTGGCATTGCCCCAGGCGCCGACCTTCGATCCATGGCTCAAGGCCTGGGGGGAGACCTGCGTCGGCCTCACCTGCGCCGGCATCAAGGGCTATTTCTGGAACTCCATCAAGATGGTGGTTCCGGCCGTGCTGATCTCGACGATGCTCGGCGCCCTCAACGGTTACGTGCTGACCAAATGGCGCTTCCGTGGCGCGACGCTGGTGTTCGGACTGATGCTGTTCGCCTGCTTCATTCCGTTCCAGTCGGTGCTGTTGCCGATGGCAACCATCCTGGGCAGCCTCGGCCGCTTCGGCGTCATGCTGCGGAATTCGGTCGGCACGAGCTTCGGCCTCGGTAACCCGACGGTCAACCTCGTCTTCGTCCACGTCGTCTACGGCATCGGCTTCACCACGCTGTTCTTCCGCAATTACTACGAGGCGTTCCCGACCGAACTGGTCAAGGCGGCACAGGTGGACGGCGCTTCGTTCTTCCAGATCTTCCGTCGCATCATGCTGCCAAATTCGATGCCGATCTTCGTCGTCACGGTGATCTACCAGTTCACCAACATCTGGAACGACTTCCTGTTCGCCTCGGCTTACGCCGGCACCGGCGACTCGATGCCGATGACGGTGGCGCTCAACAACGTCGTCAACACCTCGACCGGCGTCGTCGAATACAACGTCAACATGGCCGCCGCGATGATCGCGGCTCTGCCCACCCTTCTCGTCTATGTGCTCGCCGGCCGCTACTTCGTGCGCGGTCTCATGGCTGGCGCCGTCAAAGGATAATCTGATGGCTTTTCTGGAAATTGATGGTCTGAGAAAGCGCTTCGGCCAGGTCGAGATTCTGAAAGGGATCGATGTCGAGCTCGAGAAAGGCGGCTTCCTGGTGCTGGTCGGCCCGTCCGGCTGCGGAAAATCCACTTTGCTCAACACCATCGCCGGGCTGGAGACGATCACGTCGGGCGAAATCCGCGTCGACGGCCGCCAGATCAACGATCTGCATCCCTCCAAGCGCGACATTGCCATGGTGTTCCAGAGCTACGCGCTCTACCCGAACATGACGGTGGCGGGAAACATCTCCTTTGGCATGGAGATGCGCGGCGTGCCGGCGGTGGAGCGCCAGAAGGCGATCGACAAGGTGGCCAAGGTGCTGCAGATCGGTCACCTGCTGCAGCGCAAGCCGAGCCAACTTTCGGGCGGCCAGCGCCAGCGAGTCGCAATGGGCCGGGCCCTGGTGCGCGACCCCAAACTGTTCCTGTTCGATGAACCTTTGTCCAACCTCGACGCCAAGCTGCGCGTCGACATGCGCATCGAGATCAAGCGCCTGCACGCCACCACCGGCACCACCATCGTCTACGTCACCCACGACCAGATCGAGGCGATGACGCTGGCGACCAAGATCGCCGTCATGCGCGACGGCGAGGTACAGCAGTTCGGCACTCCAGCCGAAATCTACAACAACCCGACCAATCTCTTCGTCGCAGATTTCATGGGCTCGCCGGCGATGAACCTGATCCCGGCGACCATCGGCACCAACGGCAACGCGCTGTCCGTCGTGCTCCAGCGCGAGGCGCGCGAGCCGATCAACCTGCCGATGGCCAATGCACCGGCGGGCCTGTCGGCATTCCAGGGCAAGCCGATCATCTTCGGCGTCCGCCCTGAAGCGCTGACCGACCCGGAAGGCGCCGAGCGCAATGCGTCGAACATCGCCACCGCCGACTGTCACATCGAGGTCATCGAACCGGCAGGCTCCGACACCTTCGCCGTCACCAATCTCGGAGGCAAGGGCGTGGTGGCGCGGCTGCGTGCCGACGCCAACATCCAGCCGGGCACCAACACGCCGCTCGCCTTCAACCTGACAAAGGCTGTGTTCTTCGATCCGGCGACCGAGAGCCGCATTCGCTGACGGCCATGACAAATCCGGACATCGTCATCATCGGCTCCGGCATAGGCGGCGCAACGATCGCCTCCGGCCTTACCGGCAGCGGCGCCTCGATCCTGATGCTGGAGCGTGGCGAGCCGTTGCCGGCAACGCCGCATGCGCGTGACACGCGCTCGATCTTCGTCGACGGCCACTATCGGCCGAAGGAGATGTGGCGCGAGGCCGGTGGCGGTGCCTTCAATCCCGGCAACTACTACTATGTCGGGGGCAATTCGAAATTCTACGGCGCTGTGCTGATCCGCTACCGCAAGGAAGACTTTGCCGCCATGGAGCATTTCGGCGGTGTTTCGCCGGCCTGGCCGTTTTCCTATGAGGAGTTCGAGCCCTGGTATTCGAAAGCCGAACAGCTGTTTCGCGTGCGCGGCGCGCTGGGCGAGGACCCGACCGAACCGTTCCATTCGATCCCCTACTCCTTCAAGCCGGTTCCCGACGAAGCCCCCATCGCCCGCGCCCGCGCCGAGCTCAAGGGACTCGGTCTGCATCCAGCCTCGCTGCCGCTCGGTGTCGACATCGACATCTGGCTGAAGGAGGGCAGGACCGGCTGGGATGCGTTTCCCAACACCGGGCAGGGCAAGGTCGACGCGCAGACCGGTCCACTGACGGCGGCACTCAAGGACAGTAATATCCAACTCAAGACCAGCGCCTATGTCGAATATCTCGAGGCGTCGGCCGATGGCAAAACCATATCAGCCATTCACTATCGCCAGAATGGCGCATTGAAGAAGGTATCGCCGAAACTGGTCATCCTCTCGGCCGGCGCGGTCAATTCCGCCGTCATCCTGCTGCGCTCGCCCTCACCCAACAACGGCAAGGAAGGTGGCAAGGGCCTTGCCAACCGCTCCGACCAGGTCGGCCGCAATTTCATGAACCACAATTCGAGCGCCATGCTGGCGATCGATCCGCGCCGCCGCAACGATGCCGTCTACCAGAAGACGCTGATGCTGAACGACTATTACCTGTCCGACGGCAAGGGCGGCAAGCCGCTCGGCAATGTCCAACTGCTCGGCAAGATCGACGGCAACATGCTCAAGGCCAACGTGAAATTTACGCCGAAATTCGCGCTCGATTTCATCGCCGGCCACGCCGTCGACTGGTATTTGATGTGCGAGGACCTGCCCGATCCCGAAAGCCGCATCATGGTCGACGGCAAGGACATCGTCATGCAATGGCGGCGCTCCAACATGCAGTCGCTCGACGGGCTGACCAAGGTGATGCGCGAGAACTTCCGCGCCTGCGGTTATCCCCTGGTGCTGTCGCGGCCCTTCGACAAACGCACGCCGTCGCACCAGTGCGGCACGGTCAAGATGGGCGACGATCCGGCGACCGCGCCGCTCGACCCCTTCTGCCGGTCGTTCGACCATCGGAACCTGTTCGTCGTCGATGCCAGTTTCCTGCCCAACTCGGCCGCCGTGAACCCGGCCCTCTCGATCGCCGCCCAGGCGCTGCGTGTCGCCGACCATATCCGCAAGGGCGAACTGGCATGATCAGTTTGCGCTGCCCCTCATCGCCCTGCCGGGCACTTCTCCCCGTAAACGGCGTAAACGGGGAGAAGAAAGCTGGCCACAACCTCGGCGCTCCTTTGACGATCGGCGAAAGCGGTGGCGACAGTGTCCTTCTCCCCGTCTCTGTACGGGGAGAAGTGCCCGGCAGGGCGATGAGGGGCGGCGACCACGCCTGCGGAGGTAGCCTCCAATGACCCGCCCCGCAGCCATCATCACCGGCGGCGCACGCGGCATCGGCCTTGCTTGCGCCGAGGCGCTCGCCGATGCCGGCTTCAATATTCTGGTCGCCGACCTTGCCGAAACAGCCGCCGACGGACTTGCCACCGACATCGCCGGGCGCGGTGCGAAATTCGCTTATGCCCCTTGCGACATCGCCGATCTCGACAGCCACACCACACTTGTCGATGCCGCGATGCGCGCCTTCGGTCGTATCGACTGCCTGGTCAACAATGCCGGTGTCGGCGCGGTGGCGCGCGGTGACCTCCTGGACCTCAAGCCGGAGAATTTCGACCGCACGCTGGGCATCAATCTGCGCGGCACCGTGTTCCTCAGCCAGGCCGTCGCCAAGGCGATGCTGGCAACACCGAACGACCATACAAAATCAATCATAACCATCACCTCGGTCAGCGCCGAAATGGCGTCGCCCGAACGGCCGGATTACTGCATCTCGAAAGCCGGGCTTTCGATGTGGGTGAAGAACCTGGCGCTGCGGCTGGCGCCCGAAAACATCGGCGTGTTCGAGGTGCGTCCCGGCATCATCCGCACCGACATGACATCCAGCGTGGCCGCCAAATACGATTCGCTGATCGACGGTGGGCTGGTGCCGGCCAAACGCTGGGGCGAAGCGGCCGATATCGGTGCGGTGGTGGCGACGCTCGCTAGAGGAAAACTAGGCTTTTCGACCGGCTCGATCATCAATGTCGACGGCGCGCTCTCCGTGCCGCGACTGTAAATGGACAGTGTCATGACCGACTACATCATCGTGGGCGCCGGTCCGGCCGGCTGCGTTCTGGCCAACCGATTGAGCGAGGATCCGGCAAATTCGGTCCTGCTGCTGGAAGCCGGCGGCAAGGACTGGCATCCCTATATCCACATGCCGGCCGGCTTCGCCAAGATGACCAAGGGCATTGCGTCCTGGGGCTGGTCGACCGTACCGCAGAAGCACATGAAAGACCGCGTTTTTTGGTACACGCAGGCCAAGGTGGTTGGCGGCGGTTCGTCCATCAACGCCCAGATCTACACGCGCGGCAACGCCCGCGACTATGACGCCTGGGAGAAGGAAGAGGGCCTTGCCGGCTGGGGCTATCGCGACGTGCTGCCCTATTTCAAGCGCGCCGAAAACAACCAGCGCTACGCCAACGATTACCACGGCGACCAGGGCCCGCTCGGCGTGTCGAACCCGATTTCGCCGCTGCCGATCTGCGAGGCCTATTTCCGCGCCGGCCAGGAGATGGGCATCCCCTTCAATCCGGACTTCAACGGCGCCAGCCAGGAAGGCGTCGGCTATTACCAGCTGACCCAGAAGGATGCCCGCCGCTCCTCCGCTTCGGTGGCCTATCTCAGACCGATCCGCGCGCGCAAGAACCTCACCGTCAGGACCGATGTGCTGGTGACCCGCATCGTCGTCGAGAAGGGCCGTGCCGTCGGCGTCGAAATCGTCGACAGGCCGGGCGGCGAGAAGAAAATCCTGCGGGCCGAGCGCGAGGTGATCGTCTCCTCCGGCGCCATCGGCTCGCCGAAACTGTTGATGCAGTCGGGCATCGGCCCTGCCGACCATCTGAAGGCGGTCGGCGTCACGCCGGTTCATGACCTGCCCGGCGTCGGCTCCAACATGCAGGACCATCTTGATTTGTTCGTCATCGCCGAATGCACCGGCGACCACACCTATGACAATTATGCAAAGCTGCACCGCATGGCCTGGGCCGGCCTGCAATACCTGCTGCTGAAGAAAGGGCCGGTGGCCTCCAGCCTGTTCGAGACCGGCGGCTTCTGGTACGCCGACCCGACTGCCGCCTCGCCCGACATCCAGTTCCATCTCGGCCTCGGCTCCGGCATCGAGGCCGGCGTCGAGAAGCTGAACAACCCGGGCGTGACCCTGAATTCAGCCTTCCTGCGGCCGCGCTCGCGCGGCACGGTGCGGCTGAAGAGTGCCGATCCCGCCGACCATCCGTTGATTGACCCGAACTACTGGTCCGATCCCTATGATCGCGATATGTCGATCAAGGGGCTGAGGCTGGCGCGCGAGATCATGCGGCAGAAGGCGCTTGCCCCTTACGTGCTGCGCGAAGTGCTGCCCGGCCCGTCGCTCGCCAGCGATGACCAGCTGTTCGATTATGCCTGCCGCAGTTCCAAGACCGACCACCATCCCGTCGGCACCTGCCGCATGGGCCATGACGACATGGCTGTCGTGACACCGGATCTGCGGCTGCGCGGCATCGAGGGCCTGCGCGTCTGCGACGCCTCGGTGATGCCGCGCATCCCCTCCTCCAACACCAATGCGCCGACCATCATGGTTGGTGAAAAGGGTTCGGATATCATTCTTGGCCGCGAGCCGTTGCCGCCGGCCGTGTTCTCTGGAAACCGGGCGGCTTAGGGACAAAAAATGATCAGGCACTGCGTTTTTGCTAGATTCCGCAACGATGTTCCCGCCGCTGAGCGCATGGCGATCCATGCAGATCTCGAGGCACTGCGACAGGTGATCGACGGCATGGACGCGGTCCAGTTCAGCGCCAATGTCAGCCCGGAGCCATTCGCGCGCGGCTTCACCCACGGCTTCACAATCGACTTCCGCGATGCTGCCGCGCGCGACGCCTATCTGGTGCATGAGGCGCATCAGCGCGCCGGCGCCCGGCTGGTCGCCGCACTTGAAGGCGGCACCGACGGACTGATGGTCTTCGACCTGGGGCTCTAGCGCGCTGCAATCGAAAAATTGGCGCACATTTGTAGATGTGCTTGGTTTCGTCGTCCCATACCTAGTGGTGAAATGGGTGATCGCGAGACGACACCTGGACTAACCGAGCCTGAGCGCGACGACACCGGCGACGATGCCGAGCGCGGCGGCACCGCGCCAGCCCGTCATCTTCTCGCCGAGCGCGAACACCGAGATCATCATGGCAAACAGGATCGAGGTTTCGCGCAGCGACGCCACCGAGGCGATCGGCGCCTTGGTCATCGCCCACATGACGATCCAGTAGGCCGCGCCACTGAGCACGCCGGTGAATAGCCCTGCCTTCCAGTCGCGCGCCAGTACCGGCAGCGCCTTCGGCCCACGGAAGATCAGGCACAGCACCAAGGCGCCAAAAGCATCGCAGATGAACAGCCAGGCGGCGTAGCTCTGCGCCGAGGCGGCCAGCCGCGCGCCGCTGCCGTCGGAGAGCGTGTAGCTGGCAATGAAGATCGAGGTGCCCAGCGCAAAGCCGACCGCGCGTAAATTCAGCTTTTCCAGATGCGCGCCGCCGCGAAACGACATCACCAGCGTGCCGGCCGACAACAGAAAGATGCCGAGCATGGCGAACGGGCCAGGAATCTCGGCAACGACGAACATGCCGCCAAAGGCCGAGAGCAGCGGTGCGGTGCCGCGCGCCAGTGGATAGGTCTGGGCGAAATCGCCGGCCTTGTAGGCTCCGATCAGGAAAGTCCGGTAGCCCATGTGGAAAAACACGGAGGCGATGATGTAGGGCCACACCTCCGCCTTCGGCACTTCGACGAACGGCAGCACCAGCAGGGCCGCGGCGCCCATACCGAGCGTCATCAGCGTGATCGACAGGAAGCGGTCGAGATGGACCTTGACCAGCGCGTTCCAGACCGCGTGCATGGCGGCGGCGGCAAGCACCGCGAAGAAGACGAAAAGTGTCATGCGCGGCTCATGGGGCAATGCCGGGCGTTTTCGAGATCGATGTCGACCCGCAGCGGGAAATGGTCCGACGCAACCTCGCCGATATCGGCACTGATTGAACGCACGCGCCCGGCTAACATGCCGCCGACGAAGCAATGGTCGAGCCGCCGCTTTGCCACCTTGCCGTCGATGGTCTTCACATGGGTGTGGAAATCCGCGGCCGGCTCGCTGGCAATGGCGGCGGCATCGACGAAGCCGTCAAGATAGGCCGCGCCGCGATGGTAAGGCGTGCTGCCGACGATGCGGCGGTATTCGGCGCTGCCCGGCTCCATGTTGAAATCACCCATCCAGATCGCCGCCGGTGGGTTTTCCGGTTCCGCTTCGCCGCTGGTCCAGTTGCGCGTGGGCTCGTCGTCGACGCCGCTCCACGGCCCGCCATCGGATGGTGCCCGGCGATGCTCGGCCATGAGATAGTCTATCTGCTCCAGCCGCTCCTCGACCGCGATATGGGCGAGATGCAGCGACAACACCCGCACCGGGCCGGCAGGCGTGCGGATCATGCATTCGAGTGCCGCATTGCGCGTATTGAGCGGCCGCAGCGTACGGCGCATCGGCAGCGCATGCAGCCGCGACCAGACGATCGGCAACTTGGACAGCACCATGGTGCCGAACTGCCGGCGTCGGTTGACCAGATGGCCGTCGCGCCGCTCGCTGGCATCCATGTCGAAGGCTGGGCCGTAGACCCAGTGATAGTCCGGCAGCAAGCGCGAAAGCAGCTCCGGCTGGTCGTCGAAATTGCTGCGCTGCCAGTGCCGCTCGACCTCTTGCAGCGCAATGATGTCGGCGCCGGCAACGATGCGCGCGGCGCGCGAAAGATCGTAGCTCCCGTCGCCGCCGAACCCGTATTGGATATTGTAGCTGACCAGCTTCATTGTTTATCCGGCTTACTTTCGAATTGGCAGTATCGGTTCGGCAGATTGGTTGCAATGTGCCGCGCGAGCGATGGGGCTGGGCCAGCGGCCAGAGTATCATCCCGAAAAGTGGAATCACGTTTTCGGAATAGAGCATGCTCAAACAACAACCAGCCCCTGCTTCATCTTGAGTCCATCGGGATGGAGCAGGCTCTATGTCGTCAGCGGTTGGAACCGGCCGGGTGGCGACGCCGCCAGTTCGGTCCAGTCGATCTCTTCCTCAAGGCGGTGATAGGCTTCGTCACCGATCGTGCCGTTGCGGCGCAGTTCCTCCAGCGCGTCGCGCTGGCTCTTGATGGCATAGAGGCGCAAGCGGTCATATTCGGTGGCCGCCTGGGCGTCGTCAGGATTTTTGGCGATCTTGCGTTGAGCGGCATATTGCTCGCGCACCGCAGCCGCCGCGTCCGATGTCTTGCCGCTCAATATGTCGAGGGCGGCCTGCATGACCACAACGCGTGCCTGCGCAACCTCGCGGTCGACCATTTCATCCGGGTCGAGGTTGAGCAGGCGCAGCAGCGGTTTCAGGCTCATGCCCTGGAGCACCAGCGTGCCTAGCACGACCGTGAAGGCAGCGAGCACGATCGGGTCGCGGGCGGGAAATTCAGCCGGCAAGGCAAATGCCGCCGCAAGCGTCACCAGACCGCGCATCCCGCACCAGCCGATGAGCATGCCGCCGCGCAACGATGGCGCGTCTCGCCGACGATCCGCATTGCCGAAACGGGCCAACCACCTGATGATCGCGCCGCAGCCCAGCACCCAGATCAAACGTGAAACGATGACGATGGCAAGTACGGTCCCGGCCAGGAAGAAGGCATCGGTCTGCCCCTCGCCGGCAAGCCTGCCGACAATCGAACGCGCCTGCAGGCCCATCAGCACGAAAGCCAGCACGTTGAGCACGAAGACCGCCGTTTCCCAAACCGAATAGGAACTGATGCGGTTTCTGGCCGGCATGCGGCGCGGCGCGGTGCGGGCGATGGTCATGGCATAGACCACGATGGTGATGATGGCGGAAAGGCCCAGCCTGTCGGCCAGGATCCAGACCCCGAATGTGCCGGCAAATTGCACCACAGTGCCGCTCGCCGGGTCTTCGATACGGTCCAGCGTCATCAGAGACAGCCGGCCAAGCAGATATCCGGCCGCAAGGCTGCCCAAGGTGGACAGCAGGATCATCGGCACGGCGCTGCTCAGCAGAATGCTGCCCGCTGCCGCCGAAACCGCTATCCGGTAGATCAGCAGCGCGGTGGCATCGTTGAGCAGGCTCTCGCCTTGCAGGATGGCTGTGATTCGATGCGGCACCTTGAACTGGCCAAGCACCGCCGACGCCGCCACCGCGTCGGGCGGTGCCACAATGGCGCCGAGGGCTATGGCCGCGGCGATCGGCAGGCCTGCCATCGCCCACCCGACCAGAGCCACGGTCGTCGTCGTGAAAAGGACAGCGCCGAGTGCCAGCAGCACAAGCGGCACCCTGTAGCGATTGAGGTCGCGCAAAGACGTATCATAGGCGGCATCGAGCAGCACCGGCGCGATGAACAGAGCAAGCGCCAGTTCCGGGTCGATCTCGATCGTCGGCACACCAGGTACGAAGGCGATGCCCACCCCTGCCAGCGCCAGCAAGGAGGGATAGGGAATCTGCGCACGCCGCGACAGCGCCGTTAGCGCGACGGCGATCAACAGCAGAATGAGTGTCAGTTCGAAGAGGGCCATGGCTTGTTATAGCCGGGAAGCGGGATCGTCGGCAGTGGCAAAGCAGCTGGAAAAAGCCTGGCCAGCAAGCTCGGGCTGGCAGGCAATGTGCCCCTACCAGCTTTGCTTCCACCCTCTGCAGGTTTCGGCGAGCGCATCGACCACACCAATGTCGAAATCACCGCGCCGTCGTCGGAAGCCTATGCCACCCAAATGGAAGCACTGCCGGTTTTTCAGGCGGTGATGCAGCCATTCATGGTTCCAGCCTGAAGGAGCGCTGTCACGCCTAGTGCAACACCAGCATATCGCTCGATGAGAACGATATCTCGGCCTTTTCACCGACCGCCGGGGGCGGCGTTGCCGGGCTGTTGAAGGTGTCGAGCGAGACTATGTTGCCGCCGATGCCGACGCGAACCCGGATCACCGAGCCGAGGAAATGCACCTCGGAGATTTCGCCCGAAAGGCTGGAGTCGCGGCCGGGCTGACGGCCAAGCGAGATCGCTTCCGGACGCAATGCCAGCGACAGCGTGTCGCCAGACTTGGAGCCGTTGAGCTTGCCCTTCAGCGAAACCTGCTCGGAATTGACCCGCACCGTGCCCGCGGCGGCGTCGGTGACGGTGCCTTCGAGCACGTTCAGCGTGCCGACGAAATTGGCGACGAACTTGGTTGCCGGGCGGTTGTAGATCTCGAACGGCGTGCCGACCTGCTCGGCCTTGCCGCCATACATGACGGCGATGCGATCCGAGATCGACAGCGCCTCTTCCTGGTCATGGGTGACGAAGATGGTGGTGATGCCGAGCTTCTTCTGGATCGAGCGGATTTCCTCGCGCAGCGACACGCGCACCTTGGCGTCGAGCGCCGACAGCGGCTCGTCGAGCAGCAGCAGTTTCGGCTTCGGCGCGATGGCGCGGGCCAACGCGATGCGCTGCTGCTGGCCGCCCGAGAGCTGATAGGGATAGCGATCCGCCATCTGCGGCAGCTTGATGATACCGAGCATCTCGGCGACACGGGCATCGATGTCCGCCCTCGGCATGCCGGCGACCTTCAAGCCGAAGCCAATATTTTGCGCAACGGTCAGGTTGGGAAACAGCGCATAGGCCTGGAACACCATGCCGACATTGCGCTGGTTGGGCTTCAGCCTCGTAATGTCCTTGCCACCGACGACGATCGTGCCCGCGCTCGGCTCCTCGAAGCCCGCCACCATGCGCAGCACGGTGGTCTTGCCACAACCGGACGGGCCGAGGAAGGAGACGAATTCGCCGCGCTCGACGTCGAGATTGAAATCCTCCACGACCGTGGTGGCGCCGAAGGATTTTCGAACGTGCTGAATGGAAAGGAACGGGTCGGCCATGGCTTTGACTCTCAGTTCGGACGGTTCGCCGATCTCGGCGCGAAACGGGACAGGATCTGAATCAGCGACATGCAGCCCCAGGTGATAGCGAAGGCGATGATGGCAAGCGCCGCCGGCTCATAGGCCCGGTTGGCGCCGATATTCTGCAAATAAGGGCCGAAGGCAGGCCGGTTGAGCAGGCTCGCCATGGTGAACTCGCCGATGACGATGGCGAAGGTGAGGAAGGCGCCCGACAGCACCGCGATCAGCACATTGGGCAGGATGACACGGGTGATGATCGTCCCCCAACCAGCACCAAGGATCTGTGCCGCTTCCGTCAGGGTACGCACGTCGATGGTGCGAAGCCCGGTGTCGACGGCGCGATACATATAGGGCAGCGCCAGTGTCGCATAGCCGATGACCAGCAAGGCATTGGTGCCTGTATCGGTCGCCAGGAACGGCAGCGGCGAGTTCGACCCGTACATTCTGATGTAGCCGAAGACGATGACGATGGCCGGGATGACCAGCGGCAGCAGCGTGATGAACTCGACGACCGGCCGCAACTGCGGCAGCCGAAGCCGGATCCAGTAGGCGGCCGGCACCACGATGAGCACGCCGAGAATAATGGTGAAGATGGCCGCGAGCACCGAATAGCCGAAGGTCGCCTGGAAGCGGGCATCGCCGAGCACGACCTTGTAGGCGTCGAACGAGTACTCGCCACGCCGCATGCGCATGGAGAACTCCACTGTCGCGATCAGCGGAATGAAGAAATAGGCCGCGCCAAGGGCGAAGACGACCCAAGCCCAGAACCTGCCAGCCTTCATTTGAGCCACCTCTCGGAACGGGTGCGGAACCAGATGTAGAAGACATTCGCTAGGCCGGTGATGAAGATCATGCCGAAGGCTATGGCATAGCCAAGATGGGCATTGTGCAGCACGTCGCCGCGGATCTGCGCATAGAGCAGGATCGGCACGATGTTGAGCGACGAACCCGTTAACGCATAGGCAGTGGCGATGGCGCCGAAGGCGTTGGCGAACAAAAGGATGACGGTGCCGAGGAAACTCGGCCAGATCACCGGGATGACAACCATGCGCCAGTATTGCGCCATGGTCGCCCCAAGCGTTGCGGCGGCCTCGCCCCATTCCTTTTTCAGACCATCGATTGCCGGCACGATGATCACTACCATCAGCGGAATCTGGAAATAGACATAGGTCAGCGTCAGCCCCCAGAATGACAGGATGTTGAAGCCGTGAGCATAGATGTTGAGGCCGAACAGGGTGTTTAGGATCACCGTCGCAAGGCCGAGGCGGCCGAGCGTGGCGAGGAAGGCGAAGGCCAGCGGCACGCCAGCAAAATTGGAAGCTACGCCGGAAAATGTCAGTGTCGCCGAACGTATCCAGTCCGGCAGGCCGCCGCGCACAATGGCGATGGCGATGGCGAGACCTGCGAAGGCGCCGATCAGCGATGAGGCGAGGCTGACCTTGATCGAAATCCAGTAGGCGGCAACGATCGACGGCTGCGCCAGCGCCATGATGTTTTCGAGGGTGAACTCGCCGGCATCGTTCTGGAACGCGCCCAGCATCAAGTAGAGCGTGGGCAAGATCAGGAACATGACGGCGAAGATGAAGAATGGCGCGACGCCGAGCCACTGCGTCGGCAGCCTCAGGCTGCGCGCCTCGGCGGGGGGCGCGGTCTTGCCGGCAACCGCGTGATCGGAAAATGAGAGATCGGTCATGCGCCTGCTACCGTCTTCGAGAGGACGAACCGGGCAGCCGTGAAGCCGCCCGGTGGATTTCAGGTCTTACTTGACGTTGGCGCCGACAACGGCATCCCAGTTCTTGGTGATGGCTTCCTTGGCCTTGCCCTGCTCGTCGAGCGTCGGGAACGCCGCGGCCGCATAGGACTCAGCCGGCGGCAGCTTGGCCAGCACGTCCGCCGGGATCTTGTTGTTCTTGGCAAGATCGTTGAAGCGGATCGGGTGGCAGTAGCCTTTCAGCCAGGCGATCTGGCCTTCGTCGGAATAGAGGTATTCCAGCCAGAGCTTGGCTGCGTTCGGGTGCGGCGCGAAAGCGCTGATCGCCTGCACGTAGACGCCGGCGACGACACCGGACTTCGGCACGACGACGTCGACGGGCGGGTTGCCCTTCAGTGTGTCACGGCCGGCGAGCGCGTTGTAGTCCCAGGTGACGAGGATCGGGGTCTGACCCTGGGCGAGCGTGGCGGCCTTGCCGATAACCGGCACGAAATTGCCGGCGGCGTTGAGCTTCTTGAAGAAGTCGAGGCCAGCGGTGCCGGCGGCTTCGCCAGCAGCCGCACCCGACGACAGGCCAGCGGCATATACCGCCTGGATGGCCTGGTTCGACGCGCGCGGATCACCGGCCAAAGCGACCGAGTTGGCGAATTCCGGCTTCAGCAGGTCGGCCCAGTCCTTCGGCGATTCCTTGACCAGATCCTTGTTCACCTGGAAGGACAGCACGCCGTAGTAGTCGCCGGTCCAGAAGCCTTCCGCATCCTTGGCGCTGTCCGGGATCGAGTCCCAGGTCGACACCTTGTAAGCCTGGATCAGGCCATCCTTCTTGGCCGACGGGCCGAACGACAAGCCGACGTCGATGACGTCGGGCGCCTGCGGGCCCTTGTTGTCCTTGTTGGCCTTGATCGCCTCGACCTCATCGCCGGACCCGGCATCGGGGTTGAGTTCGTTGATGGCAATCCCAGGATACTTGGCCTTGAAGCCATCAATGACGGCACCGTAGCCGCACCAATCATGCGGCAAAGCGATGGTAGTTAGCTGGCCTTCTGCCTTGGCGGCCTTGACGAGATCGTCCATCGAATCCGCGGACGAAATCACCGTCGACGCGAAAAGCGCCGCGGCCGAAAGGGAAAGCACTTTCCCCGTGAATTTGAACATGTGTTCTCTCCGTTGAACTGACGCCGTTGGACGCCTGCGATGCGGTATCGTTTTCATGTGACAGCCAGATGAAAGCTTTATGAAACCGGCTGCTCGCAGTACGAAAAAGTAAACTCTTTTTAACCGGCTGTAGCAATCGCTTCGCGATTCTTTTTCCGGCTAACTATTTTGTCCCTTGCCCGTCATCCTCCCCCTTGTTTTTCTAGCCCCTTTTCAGATCACTTCGCGGTGCGGAAAACGCCTCAGACCGTGCCGGCGATGGCGTTTTCGAGCAGGGTCAGCGCCGCCTTCTTGGTCAGCTTGACCGGGTTGCCGCCAGCGGTCGGATCGACCACCGCCATGTCGGCGATCAGCGCCTTGCGCTTCTTGTCCATGTCGAGCCCCTTGATCAGGCCCGGCAGCGCGTGCGGCACCTTCAATTCCTTACGCAGCTTGATGATCGCCTTGGCGAAGCCGTCGAAGCCGCCCTTGATGCCGCAATAGGCGGCGAGCCGGCCAATACGCTCCTCGATGGCGTCGCGGTTGAAGGCGAGCACATAAGGCATGAACACCGCATTGGTCATGCCGTGATGGGTATCGTAGAGCGCACCGACCGGATGCGACAGCGAATGGATGGCGCCGAGCCCTTTCTGGAAGGCGGCGGCGCCCATCGCGGCGGCGCTCATCATATGGGCGCGCGCGACGAGATCCTTGCCATTGGCAAAAGCCTTCGGCAGGTTCTCGAAGGCCAGCCTCACACCTTCGACGGCGATGCCGTCGGCCATCGGATGATAACCCGGCGCGCAATAGGCTTCGAGACAGTGGGCCAGCGCATCCATGCCGGTACCGGCGGTGATGAAGCCGGGCATGCCGACCGACAGTTCGGGATCGGCGATGACGATAGAAGGCAACAATTTGGGATGGAAGATGACTTTCTTGGTGTGCGTCGCCTCATTGGTGATGACACCGGCGCGGCCGACTTCCGATCCGGTGCCGGCGGTGGTCGGCACGGCGATGATCGGCGCGATGGCATCCGAATTGGCGCGCGTCCACCAGTCATCGACATCCTCGAAGTCCCACACCGGCCTGACCTGGCCGGCCTGGAAGGCAATCAGCTTGCCGAGATCGAGCGCCGAGCCGCCGCCGAAGGCGATGACGCCGTCATGCTTGCCCTTCTTGAACACGGCGATGCCGGCGGTGAGATTGGATTCGACCGGGTTCGGCCTGACCTCCGAGAAGACGCCGTAGGGCACCTTGGCGTCGTCGAGAATCTTCAGCGTCGAGGCGACGACCGGCAGTTTCGCCAGGCCAGGATCGGTGACGAACAGCGGCCGCTTGATGCCGGTGGCCGCCAAAACCTCTGGCAATTCCTTGATGCGCCCGGCGCCGAAGCGGACGGTGGTGGGATAGTTCCATTTGGAGATCAGCTTGGACATTTTTTCTCGATTTCAGGACATTGTGGGTGGTGACTATTGAGTGAAGGTGTTCTGAACCCGCCGGGACTTCTGCATGTATAGAATCCAGATTACGGAATAGACGATCGAGTGTTGAATATTCTTTGCCGCCTCTCCATCGAACAAAGCCACGCCTTGCGCCTCAAAGATATCGCCAAGAAGGACGCTCGCGGCCGCAAGATCGGTCAGGATAGAGACGGGACTGACGGCGGCCCAGACGATGTAAAGGCGTGGAAAAGCCCGCCGCTTGCCAATCAGCAAAACAAGCAAGCCCAGCGGGCAGGCGACCGCGATCGCCAGATATCCGAAAATCTCCGCCACGACGAAGACCTGCTGCGCACCGGTTAGTAGGCTAAAATACTCGGACAGGCCGATATGGTGCTCGAACACAACCAGGCCAGCCAGAGGCATGAAAATGAGGCCAAGCATCGGCACGACGAGATAGCCGCCAATACCCTCTGGCCCCTCACGGGCCAATGGTGCGGACGGCTGTATCTCAGACATTTCTCCTCCTTGAGTGGCCCAATGCTCGGTACTCAGGCAGCTCAGATGGCTTCGCGCAGATGGAATGACTTCGGCCTGGTCAGATTGTCATAGCCGATGGCGGACAGGCCGGCACCCTTGCCGGTGTCCTTGACGCCGGTCCAGACCAGCGCCGGATCGAGGTAGTCGCAACGGTTCATGAACACCGTGCCGGTTTCGACGCGGTTGCCGATCGCCACCGCATGCTCGGTATCGCGCGTCCAGATCGAGGCCGTCAGCCCGTAGGGACTGTCGTTCATCAACGCGATCGCCTCTTCGTCGTTGCGCACCTTCATGATGCCGACGATCGGCCCAAAACTCTCCTCGCGCATGACACTCATCTGATGGTCGACATTGGTCAGCACTTCCGGCGCCAGATAGGGCGAGCCGGCCTTGTCGTTCGCCACCTTCATGTTGACGTGCGCCGCCGCGCCCTTGCGCAATGCCTCGGCCTTCTGCTCGCGGATCAGGTCGGCGAAGCGCGCCTGCGCCATCGGCCCCATCGTCGTCGCTTGGTCGAGCGGATTGCCGACGACATAGTTCTTCGTCTCGGCGATGAAGCCTTCGACGAATTCGTCATAGACCTTTTCGTGCACGTAGACGCGTTCGATGCCGCAGCAGCACTGGCCGGAATTGTAGAAGGCGCCGTCGACCAGATTGGCGACCGCATGGTCCATCTTGGCGTCGGGCAGCACATAGGCCGGATCCTTGCCGCCAAGCTCTAGGCCGAGGGTCATGAAAGTGCCCGCCGCCACTCTTTCGATGGCGCGGCCGCCGGCGACCGAACCGGTGAAATTGACATGGTCGATCTTGCCCGAGCCGAGCAGTTTCTCGGTCTGGGCGTGGTTCAGCACGATATTCTGGAACACACCCTTCGGCAGACCGGCCTTGTCGAAGGTCTGCTGAAAGCGCTCGCCAACCAGCAGCGTCTGCGCCGCATGCTTGAGGATCACGGTGTTGCCGGCCATCAGCGCCGGCACGATGGTGTTGACGGCGGTGAGGTAAGGATAATTCCACGGCGCGATCACCATGACCACGCCGAGCGGATCCTTCTTCACATAGCGGCGGAAGCCATCCTTCGGATTGGAGGCCGGCACAGACTTGAGCGCCGCCTCGGCGATCTCGACCATGTAGTTGGTGCGTTCCTTGACACCGCCGAACTCACCGCCATAACGAACAGGCCGCCCCATCTGCCAGGCGATTTCCGGCACGATCTCGTCTGTCATCGCGACCAGCGCTTCCAGCATCGCCAGCATGTACTTGCCGCGCTCGACGATCGGTGTCTCAGCCCACTTCTCCTGCGCCGCCTTGGCACGTTCTACCGCGGCGTTGATCGCCTGGTCCGTTGCCACGGGCCTCTCGGCATAGATCGAGCCATCGACGGGGGATATGAGTTTCACGGTTTCCAATTAAACGTCTCCAAATCAACAAGGAACTGTTTTGACGAAGCCAGCCGAGCCATAGGCAAGGATCGCGCGATCGCGGGTGATAATTTCCAAATTCTTCGAGCGCGCCGTAGCTATGATGATCCGATCTGTTGGATCGTTGTGAACGACGCCGGGCAGGAACGAAGACTCGACCAAGAGCTCACTGTCGATGCCTTCAACGCTCGTTGCACCAGCCTGCACGAACCGTTCAAACCATGCGAGCGGTGACTTGATGAACGGAAGCCGGCCTTTAGAAACCAGCATTCCGATTTCCCAGGCGGACATGACGGAAACGGCGATCACGTCGCCATTTTTGCGCGCGCTGGTCACCCTCTCAACCGCCGCTCTCGCGACCGGTTGTTCCGTCGACAGCCACAGCATGAAGCATGTGTCCAGAAGCACCCCATCAGTCCTCATACACCTTGCCCCAGTCGGGATCCGCGGGTGCGGTGTAATCGACGTCCGGGAGAAGCGTGAGCGTCCCAGCCATGCATCCAAACAACGGATCGGCGCCTCGCGGCGGCACGATGTATTCTCCAGCGGTGTCGTTTACGTCTAACGCATTCTCGAAATCCACCTGCCCCTCCATGAAGCCGGGACGACGCTCCGCCGCCTTCGCATCCGAAGAGCCCAGGTGGACCAAGACCTCGCTTTCCGGCTGGTCGAAAATTTCAGCGATCCTGCGTATTTCATCGACTTGCATACGCCGCTCGCCGTTCAGTGTCCGCGACAAGGCGCTGGGATGCATGTTCATGCGGCTGGCCATACGGCGCAACGATATGTTGCGCTCCTTCATCTGATCCGCGAACCATGTTTTGTCGACATTGGCTTTGCCTTTGAGCAACACTGCCTCCGATATGTTGCGGTGCTTATATCGCAACATATCGCAAAAAACGCAACAGCGTCAATATCGCTCGAACCCCCTGTGCAGTTCCCAATCCGTGATGCGGCGGTCATATTCGAACTGCTCCCATTTTGCGGTGTGGACATAGTGTTCGAGCACATCCTCGCCGAGCGCCTGCCTCAGCATCTTCGACTTCGCCAGCGTCTCGGTCGCATCACGCAGTGTCTTCGGGATCTCCGGCAGGCGAGATGCCTGATAGGCATCGCCGACAAACGGCTTCTGCAATTCCAGCTTCTCGTCGATGCCGGCGAGGCCGGCTGCGATCAGCGCCGCGAAAGCAAGATACGGGTTGAGATCGGCGCCGCCGATGCGGCATTCCATGCGGATGCCCTTGGTGCCCTCGCCGCACAGGCGGAAGCCGGCGGTGCGGTTGTCCTCGCTCCACATGATCTTGGTCGGCGCAAAGGTACCGGCCTGGAAGCGCTTGTAGGAGTTGATGTAGGGCGCCAGGAACCAGGTGAATTCCTTGGCGTATTTGAGCTGACCGGCGGCCCATTGCTGGCCAAGCGTCGACAGCGTCCAGTCCGCTTTCTTGTCGAAGAACAACGGCGTCTTGCCGTCGGCGCTCCACAGCGAATTGTGGATGTGGCTGGAATTGCCGGCGAGCCCGTAATTGTATTTGGACATGAACGAAATCGCCTTGCCTTCGGACTCGGCGATTTCCTTGGCGCCGTTCTTCAGGATGACGTGGCGGTCGGCCATGTCGAGCGCCTCGGCATAGCGCACATTGATCTCTTCCTGGCCCGGACCCCACTCGCCCTTGGAATTCTCGATCGGAATGCCGGCCGCTTCCATCTCGTTGCGAAGCCGGCGCATGACGCCTTCTTCCTTGGTGGTGATGCCGATCTGGTAGTCGCCGATATAGGGCGAGGCGGTGTCGAGGCCCTGCCAGTGTTTCTTGCGGGCGGAATCGTAGGTCTCGTTGAACAGATAGAATTCCAGCTCGGAAGCGAAATAGCCGATATAGCCGCGCTCCGTCAGCCGCTTGACCTGCTTCTTGAGGATGGCGCGCGGCGAATGCGGCAGGTCATCGTGGGTGTGGTGGTCGAGCACGTCGCAGATCACAAGTGCGGTCTTTTCCAGCCAGGGAATGCGCCGCAGCGTGGCCAGATCCGGCTTCATGACGAAGTCGCCATAGCCCTTCGACCAGCTCGCCGCCTTGTAGCCGGGCACGGGCTCCATATCGATGTCGGCAGCCAGCAGATAGTTGCAGCCATGCGTTTCGTCATGCGCGGAATCGACGAAGTACTGCGCCAGGAACCGTTTTCCCGCCAGCCGGCCCTGCATGTCGACGATGCAGGCGAGCACCGTGTCGATCTCGCCGCTGGAGACCGCTTTCTTCAACTGATCGAACGAGAAATTTCCGGCCATTCCTTTGGCACTCCAGCGCTTGACGATTGAGAGGGCAAACGAAACCATGGCCGGCAAAACGCCGGCCATGGCCGTGATGGTTGATGTTAGTGGCCGGTTTCGCCGACGGCCAGTTCGGCGGCCGCGATGGCAGCCCTGCGCTTGGCAATCTGGTCGCCGATCGGTGGACCCTGGAAGCGGCGGTTTTCGAAACCGAACCAAAGGACGGCGGTCAGCACAATGAAGCCAATGGTGATGTAAAGCACCTTGTCGTTCGGCGGCTGGATGGCGATGTAGAAGATGATCGCCATGCCGACAATCGACAGGGCGCAAAACAGCTTGAACAGCCCGGCGCCGAGGTTCCACGGGCCTGGAGTCGGCCATTTCGCCGTTCCGAAGGTCATCATGCCGAGTACGATCGGAATGATGAACGACAGAAACAGGAAAACCAGCGTCGAATTGACGACGATGGTGTAGATGTTGGTGCCGCCAATCGAAATGAACTGTGCAAGAAAGACATAGATGATCTCAAGCACAGCAGCGGTCCAGATCGCGTTGACTGGCGTGCGCCAGGTCGGGTTGACTTTGGCGAGCGACGCGGAACCGAACGGCATGCCACCGTCACGCGAGAAGGCAAACAACATGCGCGAGGCCGAGGTCACCGTGGCGAGACCGCACAGGAACTGCGAGATCAGGATTGCGAGATACAGCAACGTCTTCAGCCAGACGGGCATGATCGCGTCCATGGTGGCGAAGAACACGTTCCAGCCCTGCTTGGCGCCGGCGGCCAGGTCGGGGATAGCCAGGACGATTGCGCACAGCATCACCCAACCGATTAGCGAAGACCAGAGCACGGACGAAACGATCGCCTGCGGCACCGAGTGTGCTGCCTTCTCTGTTTCTTCGGAGGTATGCGCCGACGCGTCGTAGCCGGTGATGGTATAGACCGGCAGAAGCAGGCAGAGCAGGAACAGGTAGCTCATGGAGTCGGACTGCGGGAAAACACCGCCACCGGCATCGCCCGAATAGTTGGTGAAGGTCCAAAGCCGCGTGATGTCGATCGCCGGCGCAAACACCAGGCAAGCCACGATTAGGACCGCCGTTGCTCCGAGAATCAGGAAGCCGGAAGCATCCGTCAGCATAGCCGTCAGCTTGATACCGAAATGGTTGAACAGCGCCTGCAGCACGGTGATGAAGGCTACGAACCCGACGATTTCGCCCGGCGTGCCGGTGATGCCGAACCAGCTTCCGAACGTTCCGACAAAGAAGAAGGCGGTGCCGATGTTGATGGCGCCGAGCACGGTGATCAGGCCAAACAGATTGAGCCAGGCCGTCAGCCAGCCAGTGAAGCGGTTGCCGAGGATCGACGACCAATGATAGAGGCCGCCGGCGGTCGGAAATGCCGAGGCGATCTGCGCCATGGCAAGGGCGAAGAAGCCCGATACGCAGCAGCCGACGATCCAGCCGATGCCCGCGCCCGCGCCACCGATCGACGATGTCGCCTGCGCGAAGGAATTGATGCCACCTGAAAGGATGCAGATGATCGAGAACGAGATCGCGAAATTCGAGAAGCGGCTCATGCTTCGCGACAGTTCCTGAGCATAGCCCATTCCATGGAGAACCTTGAGGTCCTCCTTCTTGTCAACTTCAGTATAACCCGGTGCTGCCATTTTGGTGTCCCCTGTTGGTTCTTAGCTGGCCGATTGAACTGACTTTCCGACTGAATGCGATCTGGTGTGTCCGGCCTCCTCTGGCTCCAGATCCGAAAAAATGCCCGTGAGCATATCCGCCCATTTCCGCTGCCCGGTCTCGCCGGCGATTTCATCGTTGCGGATTTCGATCATCGCGCAAGGCAAGCCGCGCGAGCGCGCATGGCGTTCCAGCGTGAAATAGACGCGGTCGGCCGGGGAATAGGGCTCGTTGACGCCGACGGTGACGCCAGCAAGCCGCTTCAGCGCCGATATCAGCGGTGATGCCAGCCGGCGATCCTTGTCGTGGATGATGCCTATATGCCAGGGCCGGTTTTTGGATTTGTAGACCGGCGTGAAGGAGTGGACCGAAACCAGGCGGGTCGCCTGCCCGCGCGCCAGCCGGTCGCAGACAATCTGATCGATGGCGGCGTGAAACGGCTGCCACGACAAGGCGATGCGCGCCGCGCGCTCACCTTCCGACAGGCCGGCATTGCCTGGTATGGCTGTTGTCTCACTGACAGGCGGTATCAAATCGGGCGCATCGAGCGGCCGGTTGCAGTCGATGACGAGACGCGAAATTCGGGTTTCGACCAACGTAGCATCGAGCGCCTGCGCCATGCGGCGGGCAACCGGCAGCGCGCCGGGATCCCACGCGATGTGGCGCGACAGGTCCTCGGCGGCAAGGCCAAGCGTGCCGAATTCGGCGGGAACGAAGTTCGAGGCGTGATCGCAGGTCAGCACAAAAGGGCTCGATCCGCCGGGGTTCGTCACCCTCACGGTATCAGACGCTGCAAGGCTGGCGGGCCGTGCTTTCTCCATAGTCTACCGTCCCCGGGGAGCGCTGTATCGTATGTTACGTATTTTGTCTCATTGCGTCCCTGTGGATGATTTCATACAGTTTGGCCGGTTTTGTCAAATGCGATTTCGGAAAAGACCTTCGACCGGGCCGAAGCGTTTTGCAGCCAGGTAGAATCGCTTGGCGTCGCAGAAATGGGCCAAGACAAACAGACGGAGCGGAATGGTTTGCCATCCCGCTCCAGGGGGTGGGGGAAAGATGATTTCCAGTATTGCCGAACTGATTGCCGACCGCATCGGCACGATGCCGGCCGGCGAACGACGCGCGGCCCAGACGCTGATCGCCAGCTACCCGATGATCGGCCTGAAGACGGTCGCCGAGTTCTCGGCCGCGGCCGGCGTCTCCTCGCCGACGATCCTGCGCTTCGTTGCCCGGCTGGGCTTCCAGAACTATCCGGAATTCCAGTCAAGCCTGCAGGACGAACTGGCGGCGCAATTGCAATCGCCGGCGATAAGGACGCTCAACCCGCCCTCGCCCGGCGGCGGCACGGTGTCACCAATGCTGGAAGCGACGCTCGACAACATGCGCGAAACGTTCAGGCACCTGTCCGACAGGCAGCTTGCCGACATCGCCGCCCGGCTTGTCGACCGGCGCGGCAAGACATTCCTGATCGGCGGCCGCTTCACCGATCCGCTGGCGCGTTACATGGCCGCCCACCTCGCCGTCGTTCAGCCCGATGTCTTTCACCTTGCCGGTCAGGAAAGCATGTGGCGCGACAGGCTGATCGACATGGGCAAACGCGATGTGCTGGTGATCTTCGACATCAGGCGCTATCAGGACAGCCTCGCTCGCTTCGCCGAAAAGGCGCATCAGCGCGGCGTGCAGATCGTGCTGTTCACCGACCAATGGCTATCGCCGATCGCGCGTTTCGCCCGCCATGTCATCGCTGGACGAACGGCCGTGCCGTCGGCGTGGGATTCCTCCGCCGCCCTCTTCGTCGTTGCAGAAATGCTGATCGGCGCTGTCACAAGGCAACTGGAAGCAGAGGGCGCCAAGCGCATTCGAGAGATGGAAAGTCTGCGTTAGGCGTCACGTTACATATATTTAATGTGCGCAGACACCGGAGAGTTGTCATAAAGACGCGATATCGGGCTGGCTTCTTGCCTTACAATAGCCTCGCCGCGTCTGCTTCATTTCGGGAAACTGGTAGACGAAAGGACTGTTTTACCAACCGGAGTGCCGATGGCCGCCTGGAAACAGATAGTTTTTGCGCTTGTGGTGCTGGTGGTGGCGGCATCCGCCTGGCTGCGCTTTTATCCGGGCGCTCACGACGTGCTGGCAGGCTGGGGCATTGACTGGGCTTATGCGGCAACGTCTCCGGCTGAAAGCGGCGCCGTCAACGCGAAGCAGGCAATCGGCCGCGGTGGTGGCAACCAGCGGGTGAACGTGGTTGCCCTGGCGGCCACTTCGGCTGTTATCAACGACCGCTTGCAGGCGATCGGTACCGGCCGTGCCAATGCCTCGGTGACCGTCAATCCCTACAGTTCCGGCCGCCTCGCCGAGTTGCTGGTCGAATCCGGCAGCCATGTCGACAAGGGACAAATCATCGCCACCCTCGATTCCGAGACCGAAATGATCGCCCAGGACCGCGCCAAGCTCGCCTTGCAGGATGCGCAGGCCAAGCTTGACCGCGTCAAGTCGCTGCGCGCCTCCAACGCCGCGACACCGGTTGCCGTGGCCGACGCCGAAGTGGTGTTGGCGGGCGCCAAGCTGGCGCTTCAGGACGCGGAACTTGCACTCCAGCGTCGGTCGATTCTGGCACCGATTGCCGGCACCGTCGGCATCCTGCCGATCTCCGCCGGCAATTATGTGACCAACCAGTCGGCAATCGCCACGCTCGACGACCGCTCCAGCATTCTGGTCGATTTCCTGGTACCGGAGCGTTTCGCCGCCGCTGTGAAGGTCGGCGCGCAATTGACGGCGACGCCGATCGCCAATCCCAGCAATGCCTATACCGGAACGGTTTCGGCCATAGACAATCACATCGATGAGAAGAGCCGCACCCTTCTGGTCAAAGCCAAGATCGCCAATCCGGCCGATTCCCTGCGCGCCGGCATGTCGTTCGGCATCACCATGAAATTCCCGGGACAGACCTATCCGGCCATCAGCCCGCTGGCGATCCTGTGGGGTTCGGACGGCGCCTATGTCTGGCGGATCGCGGACGGCAAGGCCAGGCGGGTCCCGGTGCGCATCATCCAGCGCAACACCGAGACCGTGCTGATCGACGCGGAGATCGACAGCGGCGACATGGTGGTCACCGAAGGCACTCAGAGCGTCAGCGAGGGCGGCGCGGTCCGCGTTGCCGGCGAAGAGCAGCGTGCCGTGGAGGCGGCCGAGGGCTCATGACCGGCACCATCAACACCGCCAGCGATACCGGCTTCACCGCGCTGTTCATCCGCAGGCCGGTCATGGCCTTCGTTCTGAACACCCTCATCGCCGTTGCTGGCCTTGCCGCCTTCTATGGCGTCGAGATCCGTGAACTGCCTGACGTCGATCGCGCGGTCGTTACTGTTTCCACCGCCTTCGAAGGGGCGGCGGCAGAAACCGTCGACCGCGAATTGACCGACACGATCGAGGGCGCCGTCGCCCGCGTCTCCGGCGTCAAGTCGATCTCGTCTTCTTCCTCGTTCGGTTCGAGCCGCGTCACCATCGAGTTCAACGACGGTGTCGATCTCGACGTCGCCGCCTCGGACGTGCGTGATGCCGTCGGCCGCGTCGCCAACCAGATGCCGGACACCGCCGATCCGCCGCGCATCGTCAAGGCCGATGCCAATTCCGAACCGGTGCTGCGATTGGCGGTGACCTCGGACAATATGTCGATCCAGGACATGACAGTGGTGGTCCAGGACCAGATCGAGGACGAGCTGGCCGCCGTGCCCGGCGTTGCCGACGTCCAGGTCTATGGCGACCGCGACAAGATCTTCCGCATCGATGTCGACCAGAACAAGCTTGCCAGCCTCGGCTTCACGGTGGCCGACCTCAGGGCGGCGCTTGCCTCTGTCGCCTTCGATTCACCCGCTGGTTCGATCACCACGACCAATCAGGACCTGATCGTCCGCACGACCGCCGACGTGACCACGCCGGAAGAGTTCGAAAACATCATCATCGGCGGCACGACGCGCATCCGCGACGTTGCCACCGTCACGCTCGGCCCCGATGTCGGCCAGACCGCGCTGCGTTCGGATGGCAAGACCGGTATTGGCATCGGCATCATCCGCCAGGCGGAATCGAACACGCTGGACATCTCGACCGGTGTCCAGGCCGCCGTCGCCAAATTGCAGGAAAACCTGCCCAAGGGCATGTCGATCAAGATCACCAGCGACGACGCGGTCTTCGTCAACGGCGCGGTGCACGAGGTCGAGATCGCGCTCGGCCTGTCGGTGACCATGGTGCTGATCGTCATCTATGTGTTTCTGCTCGACTGGCGCGCGACGCTGATCCCGGGACTATCGATGCCGGTTGCCATGATCGGCACCATCGCCGCCATCTATCTGGCTGGCTTCTCGGTCAACATCCTGACCCTGCTCGCCCTGGTGCTGGCGACCGGACTGGTCGTCGACGACGCCATCGTCGTGCTGGAGAACATCGTGCGACGGCGCAATGAAGGCATGGGGCCCCGCGCAGCCGCCGTGCTCGGCGCGCAGGAGGTGTTCTTCGCCGTCATTGCCACCACCTTGACGCTCGTCGCCGTCTTCGTGCCGATCTCGTTCCTGCCCGGCCAGACCGGCGGTCTGTTTCGCGAATTCGGCTTCGTGCTTGCCATGTCGGTGCTTCTGTCCTGCGTGGTGGCGCTGACGCTGTGCCCGATGCTCGCTTCGCGTATGCTGACCAGCGCATCGCTCCACCACGAAGGCGGTCACGGCGTCGGCGCCCGCATCGGCGGCGTGCTCAATACTGCCTACAAGCGCGGCCTGCACGCCTGCCTCGATGCGCCATGGATCGTGCTTCTGGTCGCGGTGCTGTTTGCCGGCACCGCCTTCACGCTGTTCGGCACCATACGCCAGGAACTGACGCCGACCGAGGATCGCGCCGCCGTGCTGCTGCGCGTCAGCGCCCCGCAGGGCGTCAGCCTCGACTACACCACCCAGCAGATGCAGAAGATCGAGAAACTGATCCAGCCGATGCGCGATTCCGGCGAGATCCGCAGCACTTTCGAGAATGCCGGCCAGAACGGCTCCTATAACTCAGGCTTCATGGTGATGACGCTGGCACCGTGGAACGAGCGCAGCCGCAGCCAGCAGGAGATCATGGCCGAGATCAGCCGGTTGACCAGACAGGTGCCGAGTGTGCGCATCTTCCCGGTGCAGCCCAACAGCCTCGGCATCCGCGGCGCCGGCAACGGCCTGCAGTTCGCGCTGGTCGGCAACGACCGCAAGGCACTCGGCGACGCAGCGGTGAAGATCATCGCCGAGATGCAGAAGGATCCGCGCTTCCAGACCCCGCGCCTGTCGATCGACCCGACGCAGCCGCAGCTGGCGGTGGCCATCGACCGCGAGCGCGCCTCCGACCTCGGCATCGACATCACTGGGCTGGCCAACACCTTGCAGGCCATGCTCGACGGCAACGACGTCGCCGACGTCTACATCGCCGACCGCAGCTATGGTGTGAAGCTGGTCTCGACCACCAATCCGATCAACGACCCGACCGATTTGGAAAACATCTTCCTGAAAACCGCCGACGGACGCTTCGTGCCGATGTCGACCATCGCCACGCTGACCGAGCGCGCCGTGCCGCCATCGCTGTCGCGTGAGCAGCAGCAGCCTTCGGTGGCCATCACATCCAACCTCACTGGCGACTTCGCTCTTGGCGATGCGCTCACCCGCGCCGAGGAAATCGCCACGCCGCTGCTGCCTGCGGGCAGCCGCATACTGCCGCTGGCCGAGGCCGCGACGCTGGGCGAGACCAACAGCGCCATGGTCACCATCTTCGGCTTCGCGCTGGTTATCATCCTTTTGGTGCTGGCCGCCCAGTTCGAAAGCTTCGTCAGCGCCGTCATCATCATGGCGACGGTGCCGCTCGGTCTCGCCTGCGCCATCTTCGCGCTGCTGCTCTCGGGCACCAGCCTCAACGCTTACAGCCAGATCGGCCTGGTGCTGCTGGTCGGAGTCATGGCCAAGAACGGCATCCTGATCGTCGAATTCGCCAACCAGCTGTGTGATCGTGGGCTTGGCGTGCGCGAAGCGATCGAGCAGGCCTCGATCATCCGCGTGCGGCCGGTGATGATGACGATGATCTGCACCGTGCTCGGCGGCTTGCCGCTGGTGCTGGCGAGCGGCGCCGGTGCCGAGGCGCGCGTCGCACTCGGCTGGGTCATCGTCGGCGGACTGGGCCTTGCCACCGTCTCGACGCTGTTCCTGACGCCGGTCGCCTATCTCCTGCTTGGCCGCTTCGTCACCCCGAAGACCCATGAGCAAGCCCGGCTGAAGCGCGAACTCGAGGAAGCCGCCTACACCAAAGTGGAGCCGGCCGAGTAGAGACATTCCAGCAAAAGTGAGGGCGGTTTCCGCCGCTATTTCAGCAACCGGCCTTCGATCGACCAGCGCGCGGCGAGGAAATTCAGCACCGCCGCCACGACGACACCGCCGATCTTGGCCGGCCAAACTCCGACAGTCGTTGCGAACAGCGCGATCGAAAGGCTGGAGACGCCGAGCGAGATCAGTCCCCCCAGGGAGGCGAAGCGAAGGAACGCGTCATGCAGCCGGATGGCTCGATTGCGCTCGAACGACCAGAAACCGTTCGCCGCGAAAGAGAAGGTGACGGCGATGAACCACGCGGCGATGTTGGCCGGCAGCGGCGAAACCCCGAGCTTGAGCAGCAGGAAGAAGCTGGCAAGGTCGATGGCCGTGTTCGCAAGTCCGACAATGGCAAAGCGGACGATCTTGTTGCCGGTCGAACGCTGGGGCCGCTCGGCGTCGCTCATCCCTTGCCATCCATGATTGCGACACCGGCGCGGGTCAGGCTGGCACCGAACGCATCCGACGCCAGGGCCGCGAATTCGACCTCGCGCACGCCTTGCATCGTGTCGCGCGCGCGCAGCGTCGCGTCGACATGGCCGGGATGGCACATGAACAGCCCTCGTTCCGGCAATGCCTCGACGGCGGCTTGCAGCACGGAAGCGAATTTTTCGGGTTGCCGCCAGTCATAGATGCCGGTGAGCGGCTTAAAAAGGGTGAAGCCGGCGCGCTGCATCGACCGATTGAAGCCGACAGCGAGCGCGGCGATCGCCGCGACTTTCGGCGCCGAGGCGAATTGGCCGGTCAGTGCCGGAGCGCCGCGCAGCGCCGGCCTGTCGCTTCCTTCGCCAAGGCGCGCGCGCAGCCATGTGCGCACGACGGGAAGGAAATGCACATGCTGATGCCCGTCGACGAAATCGGGGCGACGCCCCAGCGCCTCGATGAAGCGGCCGTACTGGGCGTCGAGCTCGGCATGGACATCGCGCTCGGCAATGTGGCCGCGCAGGACAGGCAATGCCAACGAGCGAAGTGGCGGCAGCCGGCCTTCCGGCGCCAGGCTCGACCGGCCGGTGATCGCAGGCTGGTCGGTCAAGGTGAGATGCAGCCCGACCGCGACATGGCCACAGAAAGGCTTTATGTGCGCCGCCTCCGCTTCCCATTCCGGAAAGCCAGTCATGCAGCTGGTTCCGGTCAGCCGCCCGCGATCGAGAAGGTCGAGAATCCCGGCGGAGACGCCGGGCGCCAGGCCGTAGTCGTCGGCGATCAGGCGGATGCGGCGCGTCATCTGTCGCTAGCGCCCTGCTCCGGCCTGTCGGCGGAGATCTCGCTGCGCACGACATCGCGCACGAGATAGACCGGCCGATCCTTGCTCTCGCTGAGCGTGACCCAGACATATTCGCCGATCAGGCCAAGCAGGGTCAGGTTGAGGCCGCCGAGCAGCACGACAGCGACCAGAAGGCTGGGGTAGCCGGGAACGGCAATGCCGTAGAAAATCACCTCGAAGAACACTTTGGCGCCGTAGACCGCGCCGCCCAATGCCGCGAGCAGCCCGCTGAGGCTGATCAGGCGCAGCGGAATGACGGAGAACGAGGTGAAACCTTCGAGCGAGAAGGCGATCAGGTTGAGCCGGCTCCATTTCGACGTGCCGCTGGCGCGGCCCTCCGGCGAATAGGGCAACGCCTTCTGGCGGAAGCCCGCCCAGGCAAACAGGCCCTTGTTGAAGCGTCGCTTGTCGCGCAAGCTGGTCAGCGCGCGCGCCACGGCAGCGCGCATGACGCGGAAGTCGCCGGCATTTTCAGGAATGTCGAAACGCTGGCTGCTGTTGATCAGGCTGTAGAAAAGCCGGGCCAGCTGGCTGCGCCGCCAGCTCGCCTCGCGGCGGTCGTTCTGCGCATAGACGACATCGACATCAGGATGTTCCACCAGCTCGGTGATCAGCTTCAGGCTGATGTCCAGGGAATGCTGGAGGTCGGCGTCCATGATCAGCACCATGTCGCCGCGCGACCGATCGAGGCCGGCGAGCACAGCGACCTCCTTGCCGAAATTGCGGCTGAGGCGAACGAGCTCCCACGACCCCGTCAGCGCCTGCGAAAACCGCCCAGCGCCATCGTCACGGCTGCCGTCATCAACCAGGATCTTGTGCACGGTCATGCCGAAGCGCTGTGCCACGGCCGATTCGAGCTCGCCGAGCAGGCGTGCGAAGGCCGATGCCGATGGCGCCTCGTTGAAGAACGGCGCCACGATGTCGAGTGTCGACCGCAACTCAGCCATTTGCGACCCCTGCATTCACCACCTTTACCCGCGCACTGGCCCAGAACCACCAGATCAGCGAACCCGCGATGAACGTAACCGCGATCGGCCGAAACCAGGGGTAGAGGAAATCGTGCACATGGCGATCGACGCCGGTCAGTCCGGCCGCGAACAGCACCGTCGACAACACCGAGGCCAGAACGCCACCGCGTTCTTCGCGCCACAACAGGGCGATGGCGAGACCGGCGGGCACCGCGATCATCGCATAGGTGTTGGGCTCGACGCGCGGGTTGAAGACGCACATGTAGAAAGTGGCCGTTAGGAAGATCGCCAACCCCGCCGGTCCGCGTTCAAGCTTGCGGTCGAACCAGATGACAGCCGAAAGCGTAAACAGAGCCATGACCATGCGTATGACCGTTGCGCCGAATTCCGGAATCGGCAGCCCTATCCTGGTGAACGGCGCCGTGAAATCGGAGGGTATGAAATGGCTGGTGTTGTCGATGGCCATCGAAGTCAGCATCTGGGCGAAGACACGATACTGATCGTTGAGGTAGCCGGCGGGAGCGAAAGCGTAGGGCAGCGCGAGCACGAACAGCACCGCCAGCGCCAGCACCGGTATCAAACGGAGCCGAAGGGCTCCCACCAACAACAGCATGATGATCGCGGTCGGCTTGGCGATGACGGCAAGCGAAGCCCAGAAGAAGGTCTCCGCGCGCCGCCCGTCAAGCGCCGACAGGGTGAGAAGCCAGCAGGCCCCGGTGAGCAGGATTGTCGCCTGGCCGTTACGGATCGCCCCCGCCGCCATCGGCAAAGCGAGGAAAAGACCGAAAGAAAGCAGCCACGTCAGTTCGCCGCCGCCGAGCTTGCGCACCTGCCGCATCGCGGCGTAGGTCAGCACGGCAAAGCCAAGCGTGTGCCACACCACGCCGCCCAAATGCGAACCGAGTTTGACTATCGGAATATAGAGCGCGGCAAAGGCCGGCGCGTAGAGATACCCCATCTCGGACTGGGTGTCGTAGAGCGGCAGACCGGCCAGAAGGGCCTCGCTGCCGTCCAGATAAGCCTGCCATACCGTCCGCGTGTGGGGTGACCACAGGACCATGGCGAGAACGACCAGAAATGTTCCGACCCAGAGGCTGAACCCCAAACGGTCGAAGACCGGCTTGGATATCGTCATCAAATCACCCCACACTATCCCGGAACAGGCCCAGTCCGGCACCGTCCCGGCATTCGATGGCGGCGGCATATCACGGACAAAGCGGCGTGGCATAGGGGGCTGAAAGACGCGGATAGCCGCCTGACGATCCGGGCGGCGGCCAGATACCGACATCCTTGCGGCCGTCGAAAGTCCTCTGAAGGCTTCATGTCCAAGCTTCTCGCGTCTCTCGAATGGAGCTAAGGCCGAATGAACACCTTGCCATTGGGCCTGGCCAGTTCCTCCGGCAGCCGCGACATCGCCTCGGCGAGCGGCACCACCGCCGTCACGTCGGTCGACCATCGCCCGTCGGAAAAACGCTTCTGCGCTTCAAGGATCGCCGAGCCGCGGCGGTCGCGGAACTGGCGCATCCACTCGCTCAGCCAAAAACCTTCGATATGCTTGTGCTGGAAGATCAGCTGGCCGGGTTCGCGGATAACAGTGGCTTCGGGATCGAGCCGCCCATAGATGATCCAGCGCGAACGCTTCGGCATGGCGTCGAAGATGGCGGAGGCCAGCGGCCCGGTCACCGCGTCGAGGAAGATGCGCGGCTGTTCGGCCTTCATCACCTCGCGCAGCGACGTCTTGAAATCCGGCGCCTTTTCGTTGAGGACATGCGCCGCGCCAAGTTCTTTCAGCGAAGCGATCTGGTCGTCGCGGCGCACGGTGACGATCGGTCGGAATCCCTCTTCCCTGGCCAGCCCGATGATCAGCTTGCAGAGCTGGCTGGCGCCGGCGGTCATGACGAAGCCCTTTTCGCCTTCCTGTTTGACGATGTCGAACATGGCGAGTGCGGTGAGCGGGTTGACGATCATCGCCGCGCCGTCCTCGTCGCGGACGGTGTCGAGCAGCGGGATGCAGACCGCCGCCTCGGCGACGGCATAGTCGGCCCATGAGCCCCAGTTGGTGACACCGGTGGTAAAGGCGACGCGCTTGCCGATCAGGCTTTTGGGATAGGGCTCGTCACCGCTGGCGACGACGGTGCCGACACCCTCGAAGCCGGCCGGCTGGCCCTTGGCGCGCGGCTGGCCATACTGGCCCTTGATGAAGGCGACATCGGACGGATTGATCGAGGCGAGGCTGACCTTGATCAGCACCTGCGTCGGTCCGGGTGTCGGCACCGCGATGCTGCCCGGCTCGAGATAGGGCTCCATCGCCTCCAGCATACTGCCGCTCGGCGTCCTGGTGTAGCCGTCGCCGACCAGCAGCAGCGCCTTCATTTCGGAGGGGACGGTCATCGCAACACTCCTTGCCTGGACCTGTCGGCTTGCCGGATGACGATGCCGGCGTTCAGACCTTTTCCTGCGTGTATTTCTTCAGCTCCGTCCGCGCCACCTGCCGGCGATGCACGGCATCAGGCCCGTCGGCAAGGCGCAATGTCCGCAGGTGCGTCCACGACCGCGCCAGCGGCGTGTCCTGGCTGATGCCTTGCGCGCCGAACATCTGCACCGCCTCGTCGGTGACCTTGAGAGCGACGCGCGGCGCTACCACCTTGATCTGGCTGATCCAGGGAGCTGCGGCCCGCGCATCGCCCTGGTCGATCATCCAGGCCGCCTTGAGGCAGAGCAGGCGGGCCATCTCGATCTCCATGCGGCATTCCGCGATGATGTCGAAATTGGCACCGAGCTTTGCCAGGGGCTGGCCGAAGGCCTCGCGGCGCACGGAACGCTGGCACAGCATTTCCAGCGCCATCTCGGCCTGGCCGATGGCGCGCATGCAGTGATGGATGCGGCCAGGGCCGAGCCGCCCCTGCGCGATCTCGAAACCCCTGCCCTCGCCGAGGATCAGGTTCGATGCCGGCACCCGCACATTGTCGAAGCGAAGATGCATATGGCCATGCGGCGCGTCGTCGTCGCCATAGACCTGCATGGCGCGGACCTTGGTCACGCCCTTTGTGCCCGATGGCACCAGGATCATCGAATGGCGGCGATGCCGCGGCTCGCTGTCATCGCCGGTCCGGACCATGACGATGTAGATGGCGCAGCGCGGATCGCCGGCGCCGGACGCCCACCATTTCTCGCCGTTGAGCACATAGTCGTCGCCGTGCCGCTCGCAGCGCATGGCGATGTTAGTGGCGTCGGACGAGGCGATGTCCGGCTCGGTCATCAGATAGGCCGAGCGGATCGTGCCCTCGAGCAGCGGCTCAAGCCACGCCTTCTTGTGGTCCGCCGAGCCGTAGCGTTCCAGCACCTCCATATTGCCGGTGTCGGGCGCCGAGCAGTTGAAGGTTTCCGCGCCGAGATGCGCCTTGCCCATCTCCTCGGCCAGATAGGCGTATTCGACCGTGGAAAGGCCGTAACCGCGCTCCGAGCCGGTCAGCCAGAAATTCCACAGGCCGCGCTCTCTTGCGGTCTTCTTCAGCCCTTCGAGGATCTCGCTCTGGCGCGCCGTATAGACCCAGCGGTCGCCTTCCTTGCCCACTTCGCCGAGAAACTCCTTGTCAAGCGGCATGATCTCCTCGCGCACCATGGCCGCGACGCGCGCGTGTATCGGCTTCAGCCGCTCGGTCATGCCGAGATTCATGTCCGTCATCGGTCGCTAACCCTTCATGCATGCCAGGCATTTGTCAGTGGCAAGGATGACCGTACTTCGGATAGCCTTGTCAACGCGAACTGTTTGCCCGCATGCCGAGCGCGGAGGATTGTGATGAGCTATCTGGACGAGCTGTTTTCGGTGGCCGGCAAGATCGCGCTGGTCACGGGTGCCGCGACCGGCATCGGCCGCATGGCGGCGACCGCGCTGGTGCGGGCCGGCGCCAGCGTGATGATCGCTTCGCGCAAGGGCGAGGACTGCATCAAGGTCGCCGAAGAACTGAACGGTCTTGGCGCCTCGGGCCGGGCGGAAGGCTTCGCCGGCGATGTCTCCAGCGAGGCCGGCATTGCCGCGCTCGTCGCCGAGGTCAAGGCGCGGACCGATCGCCTGAACATCCTGGTCAACAATGCCGGCGTTTCCTGGGGTGCGCCGCTGGAGAGCTTTCCCTATTCGGCTTGGGCCAAGGTGCTCGGCGTCAATGTCACCGCGGTCTTCCATCTGACGCGTGAATTGCTGCCGCTGCTCGATGCCGCCGCCAGCGACGCCGATCCGGCTAGGGTGATCAACCTCGGTTCGGTGATGGGCACGCAGCCGCTGGCCGACGACGCCTATTCCTACACGGCCTCGAAGGCCGCGGTTCACCATTTGACACGCACCCTGGCGCTGGAGTTCGCCGCCCGACGCATCACCGTCAACGCTTTCGCCCCCGGGCCGTTCCAGAGCCGCATGACGGCGTTTGCCACCGGCACGGATGAACAGGCCAGACATGTCGGCAATCATGTTCCGATCGGCCGTATCGGCGCACCGGATGACATTGCCGGCGCAACGCTCTATTTGTGCAGCCGTGCCGGCAGCTATGTCACCGGCGCCATCCTGCCGATCGACGGCGGGCAGTCGGTGCAGCATGGGCTGACACTGTTCAAGGAATGACATTTTCCGGCCACAGAAGCCGGAGGTGAACTGGAGGACATGAGTTTGGAACCGATCAGTCTCGATGTGCTTCTGGCCAATATCGGCAAGGAGGTTGGCGTGTCGCCGTGGCGGGTGGTCACGCAACGCATGATCGACCAGTTCGCCGACGCCACCGACGACCACCAGTTCATCCACTGCGACCCGGAGCGGGCCATGCGCGAGACTCCGTTCGGCGGCACCATCGCGCACGGCTTCCTGTCGCTGTCGCTGTTGTCGGCAATGACCTTCGAGACAATGCCGCCGCTGGAAAACAGCAAGATGGGCGTCAACCACGGCTTCGATTCGCTGCGCTTCCTGGCACCGGTGAAGACCGGCGCGCGCATTCGCACCCGTTTCGTGCTGGCCGACGTCAAGGTCAGGCCGTCGGGCTGGGTGCAGACGGCGCACGACGTGACGATCGAGATCGAAGGCTCGAAGAAACCGGCGCTGACCGCGCGCTGGCTAACGCTGACCTTGATCGAACGTCAGCCAGAGACGGCATGAACGATCCGAACGTCCTCGACCAGGCGGCGCTCGCGCCTTACCTCGAGGCCAACATACCGGGCTTTTCCGGGCTTGCCGCAATCGAAAAGTTCAAATCCGGCCAATCGAACCCGACCTATCTGCTGACGGCGGCAAGCGGCCGTTACGTGCTGCGCGCCAAGCCGCCGGGGCAGTTGTTGAAATCGGCGCATCAGGTCGACCGCGAATTCAGGGTGATGAAGGCGCTTGCCGGCACCGCCGTGCCAGTGCCTCGGATGCTGCATCTTTCCGACGAAGACTCGCCGATCGGACGTATGTTCTACGTGATGGATTTCGTCGACGGCCGCATTTTCTGGGATCCGGCGCTGCCGGAGGCTCGCGATAACGATGAACGCGCCGCCATCTACGATGCCCTGAACGATACCCTCGCCGCGCTGCACGACGTCGATGTCGAGGCCGTGGGTCTCGGTGATTTCGGCCGGCCCGGCAACTACTTCGAGCGTCAGCTGGCGCGCTGGACCAGCCAGTACCGCGCCTCGGAAACCGGCACCGTCGCCGACATGGACCGGCTGATTGCCTGGCTGGAGACGCGCATGCCGGAAGATGACGGCCGCGTCTCGCTGGTGCATGGCGACTACCGGCTGGACAATCTGATCTTCGCGCCGGACCGGCCAAAGGTTCTGGCTGTGCTCGACTGGGAACTGTCGACATCAGGCCACCCCTTCGCCGATATCGCCTACCAGTGCATGCAATGGCGCCTGCCGCATAGCTCGGGCTTTCGCGGCCTGGGCGGTGTCGATCGTGCCGCACTCGGCCTGCCGCTGGAAGAGGAATATGTCGCCGCCTACTGCCGGCGGCGCGGGCTTACCGGCATCGGCAACTGGACCTTCTTCCTCGCTTTCTCCTTCTTCCGGCTGGCTGCGATCTGCCAGGGCGTCTTCAAGCGGGCGCTGGACGGCAACGCCTCTAATCCGGAAAAGGCGAGAACCTATGGCGAGGCGGTAAAACTGCTTTCGCATCTCGCCGCCAAACTGATCGACAAGGAGGCGTGATGATGGGCCGCTTCGAGGGAGCAACAAAGCTGATCACGGGTGCTGCCGTCGGGCTTGGCCGGGCGCCGCGAAAGGCTTTGCCACTGAGGGCGCCCGGATGGTGCTGTCGGACATCGACGAGCGTCGGCGCCATCTGGAGCTTTGTCGTTTGGGGAACTTCCCGTGCCCTTGTCCGTTTCCGTACAGCGTATATAATTCAGCCAGGCACCAACCCAAACAAAGGCACCAGATCTTGCCGCCGAGCGTCCAGACACGCCGCGAGAAACAAAAGGCCGAACTGCGCTCCGAACTGGTCGAGGCCGCGCACAAGCTCGTCCAGGAAGAAGGCTATGAAGGCCTGACCATCCGCAAATTGGCCAAGCGGGTCGGCTATGCCCCGATGTCGGTCTATTCCTACTTCGCCGACAAACAGGACATCCTGTTTGCGCTGGCGGAAGATGCGTTCGAGACGCTTGCCCGACGCATCGAGGAGCATTCGTCCGACGATCCGATCGAGGCGTTGCAGGCGGTCATGACGGAATATGCCGCCTTCGGGCTCGGCAATCCGAACGAATACCGCACGGTGTTCATGACCGAGAAGACCAAGCTGCCGGAAGGCAGGAGCTACGAGGACATGGAAGAGAGCAACCCGGCGATGAACGCGCTGATCAGCAGGGTCGAGGCCTGCGTCGCCGCCGGCAAGTTGCAGGGCGATCCACGCGCCATCGCCACCATGCTGTGGGCGGTCGGCCATGGCACGATCTCGCTGCTCATCACCTTTCCGTTCTACCCCTTCGGCGATCCGCAGGCTTTCGTGAAGCGGATGTGCGATTTCACGCTTGCCACGCTCAGCACGCAAAATGTGCCACCGCTGACCGGGACACCGGTCAACCGCTGAACGTCAGTACCTTTCGTTTCCATATTTCTCTCCGCCAGCCAAAGCGGGGTGAATTTCTTGGTTAACAAAAAATTTATCGTACGCGTACGGTTTCGCCTTGAACTTCGGGATCGACGGGCGTATCTGTACAGTGCATCGTACATGTACGAAAGAAGTTCACCGTAAGGTACGAATTGAATTCGACCTCAGAAAACGGAGACTGACTATGAAAAAGACACTCCTCACCCTCGCGCTGGCACTTTCGGGCTCGGCCTTCGCCGCCAGCGCCACCCACCCGGTCAAGCATGCGTCCGCCGCGACCTGCGTAGACACGAAGACCAACGTGAAGCTCGATTGCGCCTCGACCGGCTCGGTCGAGAAGAAGGGCACCACGGAAAACACCGCTGAAGGCAAAGGCCCGCGGCTCGGCATCAGCATCGACCCGTGGATCGTGCCGAGCTCGTTCTGATATTTGCGGGAAATCACTTCTGGCCGGCATAAGCCGGCCAGCTTCAGGCGATCGATACCGGCAGCCTTGCCGCTGAACTCTCGAAGGCGGCGTCGATCAGCTTCTGCATATCGGCGGCGCGCCGGAACGATGGATCGCCATTCCGGCCAGCATCCAGTGCATCGGCAAAGCGCCTGGCGTTGCGTTTGACATCGGGCAGCGCCAGCGTTTGCCAGCGCTGAAGATCGACATCCCCACCCAGGCAGGCGGACAGGTTCGATACCTTGCCGTCGGTCTCGACCTTAATAGCGCCCTTGATGCCGTGCAGGGCCAGCGACAGATCGTTGGCATGACCGGTCGTGTAGCGGCTCGCCACGATCGTGGCGAGCGCACCGGAGCTCAGCCGCGCCGTCATCGCGACGCTGTCATTGGCATCCAGCACATAGTCGCCGATGCGCTCACCCTCGGCCTTCGGAAACGTCACCAGATCGGCATGCAGACTGACGATATCCTGGTCGGCGCCATAGGTGGCGAAATCCAGGATATGAATACCGACATCGCCGAGCACGCCTGTCGAGCCATGCCGGCTCGACAGGCGCCACAGCCATTTGTCCTCGACCCGCCAGTCGCCCCATGATTTGCTGACCAGCCAGCTCTGCCGGTAGCTCGCCTCGACATGGCGCAACTCGCCGATCTCGCCGGCCTGCACCATGCGCCGTGCTTCCTGGATCGCCGGTGAGTTGCGATAGGTCAGGTTGACCATGTTGACCACCCCGGCTGCCTCGGCCGCTTCGGTCATTGCCAGCGCATCGGCGTGGTTCGGTGCCAGCGGCTTTTCGCAAAACACATGCTTGCCCTCGGCAAGCAGCGCAAGCGTCGTCGCCATATGCGCACCATCCGGCGTCGCGTTGATGGCGGCATCGAACTGACCCCAGGCGACCGCCGCTTCCAGACTCTCGAAGAAATCGCCGATCTTGCTGGCGGCGGCAAACGCGGCCGCGCGGCCGGGCACCTGGTCGACGCAAGCGACGATGCCGCAGCCCGGAATCCCGGCGAACTCCTCGACATGATGCCCGGCGATGCCGCCTGTGCCGAGCAAGAGAATTCGATGCATCAGTTCAGGCCCCCAACCCCTCACGCCCCAATCAACTCAGGCCTCAACTAAGGCCCTTGTCGCCATCGGCATGCAGACGCAGGCCCTTCTGGACGATCTTCTCCTTTGCCGCATCCGTCGGCACGTTCGGCGCATTGGTGATGCCGGACCATGCCGGCGCCGGGTTGTGCGCCCAGTGCACCGCATTGCGCAGCACCTGCTGCACGCCCTCATTGTGATAGATCGGATAGGTCTCGTGGCCGGGCGAGAAGTAGAAGATCCTGCCGGCGCCGCGCTGATAGGTCAGCCCGGACCGGAACACCTCGCCGCCCTCGTACCAGGAGACGAACACCGTCTCGAGTGGCTCCGGCACCGCGAACGGTTCGCCATACATTTCCGTCTCGCCGATCTCGAGGCACTCGCCTATGCCTTGCGCGATCGGGTGGCCGCGGTTGATCGCCCAGACGCGCTCGCGCTCGCCCGCCTCGCGCCATTTCAACGAACAGGGCGTGCCCATCAGCCGCTTGAAGATCTTCGAGTAGTGGCCGGAATGGAGCACGATCAGCCCCATGCCTTCCCACACACGCTTCTGCACCCGCTCGACGATCTCGTCCTTGACCTCGCCATGCGCCGCATGGCCCCACCACAACAGAACGTCGGTGGCCGCCAGGCGTTTCTCGCTCAAGCCATGTTCGGGCTCCTGCAAGGTGGCGGTGGTCGCCTCGATGCCCTTGTCTCGGTTCAGCGCAGCGGCAATGGTGCCATGCATCCCCAAGGGATAGAGGTCGCGCACGGCGGCATTGGTCTGCTCGTGGACGTTCTCGCCCCAGACGATTGCTTTTGTCGGCATTTTCATCTCCCAAAGCGCTTTAAATAGCATGTCCAATGGGATTGAGAAGGTCCGGTTCGATCTGGCCCGATGGAAATTACGTCTTGCGCCTCTTGCGCCCGGCAACGGTCTTGGGCTTGCCCGGTCTTGCGGGAGAGCCTGGAATGGCCGTGCTGGTGATCGATATAGGATCGCTGGCCGGGAACGTGTCCTCGAGGCCTTCCTCGAGTTCCTCTTCGGCGCTCGGCGCTTCTTGCCGCTCATGTTCGAGCGAGCGGACGGCCGCGGTTTTCCTGGCTGACTTCGGCGCGGAATTCGTCGGCATCGGCATTCTCCCTCGGCGTGAGGATGCAGAACGAGCCTGCCCTGCAAAACGTTCCGGGTTTAGACCGCTGCGTCGCGCGAGCCCTCGGACAGAAAAGTAAAGACATAGTCCGAGAAGGAACGCCAGCATTCAACCCTGAAGGCGTCCGGCGCCGTGCGCAGCAGCACGATCTCGGTCTTGCCGAGGATGGTTCGCGACGCCGATCCAACCGGGAAGGCATCGAACGACAGGTCCTGCGGGCAGCCCGCATTGATCGTCGCCGCCGCCCCGGTCCCCGTCACGGCGATAGCGACGTTGCGATGCGAGATGCCGACCGCCGAGTGCAAGGCGGAAACCCCGGCACGATCGGCCAGCGGATCCTTGCCCGCCTCATCGATAACCAGCCATTCGTCGGGGCCGAGCCACAAGGCGGTTCGCCCGCCCTTCGAAGCGGACGTCTTCGGCTTTTTCGGCAAGGTCACGCCGAGCGCCTTGGAAAGCGCTGCGAGCGAGGCCTCCGGTGCACGCAATGAAATGCGCTCAGCCGGCGGCAGCACCTCGACCTTGACGCCGGTAGAGGTCGTGCTGCGTCCGGCCAGCGCCGGACGGCGTTCTACCGAAGGCGATGCGGCCGATGCCGTCTTTCTTGCAGCAGCCTTAGCCATTGAGGCGCCCTCCCGTCTCGTCGAAGAACACCATGCCGGTAACCTCCACCTCGATCACCCCGTGCGGCATCGGCACATAGAGCGTGTCGCCCATGCGGTCGCGGCCACCAGCGACCAGCGCCAGCGCGATCGACCGGCCGCAATTTTCCGACCAATAGCTCGAGGTGACATGGCCGATCATCTTCATCGGGATCGCCTGCTTCGGATTTTCGACGATCTGCGCGCCCTCTTCCAGCACCACCTTCGGGTCTTTCGTTTTCAGCCCGACCAACTGCTTGCGGCCCTTGGCGACAAGGTCGGGCCGCGTCAAGCCGCGGATGCCGACGAAGTCCGTCTTCTTCTTGCCGACCGCCCAGTCGAGACCGGCATCGTTCGGCGTCACCGTGCCGTCGGTGTCCTGGCCGACGATGATGTAGCCCTTTTCGGCGCGCAGCACGTGCATGGCCTCGGTACCGTAGGCGGCAGCGCCATGCTTCTGGCCTTCGGCCCAAAGTGCTTCCCAGACGGCCTGGCCGTAGTCGGCCGGCACGTTGACCTCGAAGCCGCGCTCGCCGGTGAACGACATGCGGAACAGCCTGGTCGGCACGCCGCAGATCTTACCTTCGCGCACCGACATATGCGGCAGCCCCTCGTCCGACATGTCGATGCCTTCGACCAAGGGCTCTATAATCTTCCGCGCGCTCGGCCCCTGCACGGCAATGACCGCCCACTGCTCGGTGATCGAGGTCAGCCAGACATTGAGATGCGGGAACTCGGTCTGGAGATAATCCTCCATGTGGTTCATGACGCGCGGCGCGCCACCAGTCGTCGTCGTCACGTGGAAACGATCGGGCGCCAGTCTGCCGACGACGCCGTCATCGTAGATGAAACCGTCCTCGCGCAGCATGATGCCGTAGCGGCAGCGGCCGGGCTCCAGCTTCTCCCATGGGTTGGTGTAGAGCAGTTCCATGAATTTCGCCGCATCCGGACCGACCACTTCGATCTTGCCCAGCGTCGAGGCATCGAACAGGCCGGCCGTCTTGCGCACCGCGACGCATTCGCGGTCGACCGCGGCGTGCATGTCCTCGCCTGCCTTGGGGAAATACCAGGCGCGTTTCCACTGGCCGACATCCTCGAACACCGCGCCTTGCGCCTCTGCCCAGGGATGGATCGCAGTCTTGCGCGTCGGGTCGAACAGCGGACCCCGCGCATGGCTGACGATCGCGCCGAAGGTCACCGGCGTATAGGGCGCCCGGAACGTGGTCAGGCCGACCTCGGGGATCGGCTTGCCCAGTGTCTCGGCGGCAATCGCCAAACCGTGCATATTGGAGGTCTTGCCCTGGTCGGTCGCCATGCCGTTGGTGGTGAAGCGCTTGACGTGCTCGATCGAGCGCATGCCTTCATGCACCGCCTGGCGGATATCCTTGGCTGTGACGTCGTTCTGGAAGTCGACGAACGCCTTCACGGTCGTGTCCGGCCCGGCGCCGGGGGCCGCACCCAGCATGCCGCGCGACCAACTCTCCGAGGCGTCGACCTTCGGCTTCGTACCCTTGGCGGTTTTCGCGCCCGCATCCTTGGCCGCCTTGGCGCCCGCCGCATAGGCCTCGTCGACCGTGGCGGACAGCCCGTCGGTGCCGTTGCAGGCGCCGACAGAGACGCAGTCCTGCGCATAGGTGCCCGGCACGAAGCGCTTGGTCTCGTCGTTGAAAGCCACCTTGCCGCGCGACTGCGAGAACAGATGCACCGACGGCGTCCAGCCGGCCGACATCAGGATCGCATCGACCGGAATGGTGCGTTCGCCGCCGCCATTCTTCGGCTGCACGGTCATCGACGACACCCGCAACTTGCCGCCTGCGCGGATCACCGCGCGGCCGAAATTGACCTCGATGCCGAGCGCCCTCGCCTCGTCGATCACCGGCCCGGTCGGGTTGTCGCGCAAATCGACGATCGCCGCCACGTCGACGCCGGCCTTCTTGAGGTCGATTGCCGCTGCATAGGCGGAATCATTGGCGGTGTAGACGCCGACATTCTTGCCGACCGCGACGCCATAGTGGTTGAGATAGGTGCGCGCCGCTCCTGCCAGCATGATGCCCGGCCGATCATTGTCGGCGAAGACCATGTGGCGCTCGATGGCGCCGGAGGCCAGCACCACGCGCTTGGCCCTCACCTGCCACAGCCGCTCGCGCGCCAGATCGTGGCCGGGAGCCTTCAGATGATCGCTGACTCGCTCGACCAGCCCGACGAAATTCTGCGCATAATAGCCGAACGCCGTCGTGCGCGAGAGCACGCGGACATTGCCCATGGCGGCGAGCTTGGCCACCGCACCTTGAGCCCAGGCAAAGCCGTCCTGGCCTTCGATTTTCGCACCGCTCTCGAACCGCAGGCTGCCGCCGAACTCGGCCTGCTCATCGGCGAGGATGACGCGCACGCCGGTCTCGGCTGCGGCAAGCGCCGCCGCGATGCCGGCGGCACCGCCGCCCAGCACCAGCACCTCGCAATGCGCATAGCGCGACGAATAATGGTCCGGATCCGGCTTGTCCGGGGAAACGCCAAGTCCGGCCGCGGCGCGGATCTTGGGTTCGTACAGGCTCTTCCATGCAGCCTTCGGCCACATGAAGGTCTTGTAGTAGAACCCGGCCGAAAACAGCGGCGAAGCAAGGTCGTTGACCGCGCTGACGTCGAAGGACAGCGACGGCCAGCGGTTCTGCGACTGCGCGTCAAGCCCGTCATAGAGTTCCTGCACCGTAGCCCGCACATTCGGCGTCTTGCGTGCCGCGTCACGCTTGATCTCGACCAGCGCGTTCGGTTCCTCGGCGCCCGCCGACAGGATGCCGCGCGGACGATGGTACTTGAACGAGCGGCCGACAAGATGGACGCCATTGGCGAGCAGGGCCGAAGCCAGCGTGTCGCCCTCGATGCCGGCATAGGACTGGCCATCGAAGCTGAACCGCGCGGTCTTCGCCTGCTTGAAGCGACCGGCGCCGGGAATGCGGAACGCGCCGATCATTTGGCACCCACTTCGTTGGAGTTTTTGGGTAGCTTGGAGGGTTTCGGCTCGCCGGCCTTGTAGGTCATGACGAACTTGTCGGTGACGGTGTCGCGCACGGCGTTGAAGAAACGCGCGCAGCCATGCATGTGCCGCCAGCGCTCATAAATGATGCCCTTGGGGTTCGAGCGGATGAAGAAGAATTTTTCGAAGTCGTCGTCGCTCTCGCCGGCCATGTTGGCCGAGCGCGCTATGTGCGCCTCGCCGGCGTTGCGGAACTCGAGCTCCGGGCGCTCTTCCTCGCAATAGGGGCAACGGATGAGAAGCATTGTCCTGGTTCCTACAATTCGCCGTGGCCGACGCGGGCGCCCGCCGGTTGATCGCAAAGCTTCTGTCCCAACGTCGCGAACGGCGCGACGAGCCGGATGCGCTCTTCCACGCTTGCAGCGGGACGAAACAGATCGCGAGACGCCATGTTGCCAAGGGTGAGTTGCATCGGATCGGTTGTGACGATCACTTGACGTGGCTGGAACGTCTCGTCCTCCTCGAGCCCTTCGGGTCGTCCCTCGAAGAACATCACCACCTTCTGACCGCCGCTCCAGACGCAGGCCAGCGTGCCGTCGTCGACCGAAAACGGCCAGCCGGCCTCGTTGCCGGCGCGACTGATCGGCTGCAGCCGCACCTCGTCCGCCGAAGGAAAATGGAACATGCCCTGTTCCCCCGCCAGCATCAGCGGCATCGCGACAGCCATCTGCGCCATCATCAATGCGCCACCGCCGCCGCCGCCGCCTCGTCGATGAGGCGGCCGGTGCGGAAGCGCTCGATGGTGAAGGGCGCGTTGATCGGATGCGGATCATCCCTGGCGATGGTGTGGGCGAAGACATGGCCCGAGCCCGGCGTTGCCTTGAAGCCACCCGTGCCCCAGCCGCAATTGACATAGAGGCCGGGCACCGGCGTCTTGGCCAGGATCGGCGAACGGTCGGGTGTGACGTCGACGATGCCGCCCCAGGAGCGCAGCATCTTCATGCGCGTGAAGATCGGGAACATCTCGCAGATGGCGTCCAGCGTATGCTGCAATATGTGCAAGCCGCCCGTCTGCGAATAGGAGACGTACTGGTCGGTGCCGGCGCCGATCACCAGCTCGCCCTTGTCGGACTGCGAGATATAGGCGTGCACCGTGTTCGACATCACCACGCAAGGCACCACCGGCTTGACCGGCTCCGACACCAGCGCTTGCAACGGATAGCTCTCCAGCGGCATGCGCACGCCGGCCATGTTCATGATCACCGAGGAATGGCCGGCGGCAACGACGCCGACCTTCCTGGCGCCGATGAAGCCGCGCGTCGTGTCGACGCCCATGACCGCGCCATTGGCGGCGCGCTTGACGCCGGTGACTTCGCAATTCTGGATGATGTGGACGCCCCGCGCCGAGGCGCCGCGCGCATAGCCCCAGGCAACCGCATCGTGCCGCGCCGTGCCGCCGCGCCGCTGCAAGGCCGCACCGACGACCGGATAGCGTGCATCCTTGGAGGTGTTGAGCGGTGGACAGAATTCCTTCGCCTGCTCCGGCGTCATCCATTCATTGTCGATGCCGTTCAGCCGGTTGGCGTGGACGTGGCGCTTCAGCACCTGGACGTCGTGCACGTTGTGGGCGAGCATCATGACGCCGCGGGCCGAATACATGACGTTGTAGTTGAGCTCCTGGCTCAGCCCATCCCACAGCTTCAGCGCGTGGTCGTAAATGCCGGCGCTCTCGTCATAGAGATAGTTGGAGCGGATGATGGTGGTGTTGCGGCCGGTGTTGCCGCCGCCGAGCCAGCCCTTTTCCAGCACCGCGACATTGGTGATGCCGTGCACCGTGGCGAGATAGTAGGCTGTGGCCAGGCCATGGCCGCCGGCGCCGACGATGATGACGTCGTATTCCTTCTTGGGCTCAGGCGAGGACCACTGCTCCTCCCAGCCCTTGTGGCCGCGCATGGCCTCGCGGGCGATGGCGAATACCGAATATTTCTTCAACGTCCCAACCTCGCCCCAGAAAAGGCCTCGCGAATAACGGCCGGGCGTTCATTCGATCCCGGCGCGCGAGGTGTATCACTAGCGAAACGGCGCTTCCACCCTTGCGCTGTTTGCGACGGCGCTTGCCGTTTTGCGCCACGGCGAAAAAGCCGCATGCGATCTGGCAGCTAAGGCCCCGTTCGGTCACACTGCCTGTCGCGAGGCTCTGGAGGATCATTATGGGCAATGCCTGGTGGAATCTGACGTTGCGCTTCCTGCTGGAGCTTGCCGCCTTGCTCGGGCTCGGCATCGCCAGCTGGCGCCTCTCACACGATTGGTGGCGCTGGGTCGCTGCGTTGGCCATACCGCTCGTTGCTGCTGCGCTGTGGGGAACCTTCGCCGTGCTCAATGATCCGAGTCGGTCGGGCCGCGCCCCTGTGCCGGTTCCGGGGGCGGTGCGGCTGGTGCTGGAACTCGTCATCCTGTTCGGCGGCGCGGCTGGGTTCTACCTGGCCGGCCAAACGACCACGGGCATCGTCATGGCCCTGCTGATCGTCATCAGCTACGCATTCTCGCTCGATCGCCTGGCGTGGTTGTTGCGGCGATAATTCGCCCCACTGGCCTCCCTGTTTGGCGAGTGACGAGGAAGGCGCGGCGTATCGATCAACCGCACGTGAAGTCTTTTTGCGGCCAAGACGCATGTTCATAGCCGCAAGGCGGGCGGCCGGTCTTGCTTTTTCCGCTCGATTTGGCAATGCCGTTTCCTGTCGAAACGGGTCTTCTTGCCAAACCGGTCCTGCAAACATGATGCTGATCAGAACCTATGTGGCTGCGAGCGCGATCGAGGGTGTCGGTGTGTTCGCCGCCGAGCCGATCGGGAAAGGCGCTTCGATCTGGCGGCTCGATCCGGATTTCGACCGGCTCATCCCGATGGAAAAATACGAGGCGGCGCCCTCGCATCTCAGGGAACTGCTTGACCGCTATGCCTATCCGAGCCCGGACCGGCCGGGTTTCATGGTCTATGAAGTCGACAATGGGCGCTTCATGAACCATTCCGGCAACCCAAACACGGATTTTTCGAAATATGGCGGGGCAACCGCGACCCGCGATATCGCCGAGGGCGAGGAGATCACCTGCGACTACGGTGAGTTCTTCGAGGATTTCGAGCGGCTGCATTTGGCGACGGCATAGAGATCTGCTGGAGAGTGCGAGGCAAGCTGGCCTCGGCTTGGCCGCCATCATTCGTCTGAAGCGACTGCCTTGCCGCCCTGGCCCATGGGGTGGAAATATTGAGGCAGAGCGAGCATACTGCTCCATGTGTTCCTTTGATGAGGAATATGCCGATGCGTCTCGGGGCAAGAAGCGTTCCGATCGAGTACTATGTTCTCAGGATCGCCGCACCCGCCGCCGGCCGACCCAGCGAAAGCAAGGTCGTCGGCCACTTTGCTGAACGGCCAATTTTTTCCGAGGTCATAGATACCTTCGGCGACCACTATCACTACGTTGGACTTGCGCCACGGCTTGCAGATGGCCGGTTCGATGTCGAAGCGCTCTCGCCAGGTGAATGGATTGTCGAGCCAGGATTGATCTACAGATCAGATAACTGGAGGAGTTGAGCCAATGGCCGGTGCTACATCGAAGCTGCGAGGGAAAATCCCGCCGTTGCCGGATGCCGATTCGCTTTTGGCCTCGGCACCAGAGTCTGCGGCTCTGGTGCGTTACCTTGCCTCCTTGGCAATGACCGCCGTCGCCACGGTCGTGGCAGTTGGTGTCGACAGTCGCGTGGCGATCCCGAACATCTCCCTCGTGTTTGTGGTGCCGGTGATTGTAGCGGCCATTAGCTTAGGCTTAGGCCCCTCCCTCTTTTCGGCAATACTTGGTGCTCTCGCCTACAATTTCTTTCTCACAGAGCCTCGCTACACACTGATCGTCGACGACCCGGCAAACGTCTGGGCGATCGGGCTGCTTTTTGTAGTCGGACTAATCGTGAGTGCCGTTGCATTCACTTCCCAGCGCAGTGCAGCCGATGCGTCGCTCCTGAGAAGGCAGGCAACGGTGCTGCAGGGCTACGGCCGCGACGTCGCGGCCGCTGACAATGCGCAGGCGATCGTCTCGATCACCGCCCGTGCTCTTGCAGCGCTTTTTCAAGTCCCTGTCGTCGTCGTTCTCGTGATGGAGAGCAAGGTGATTTCCGTCGAGAGAGTCGGCAACCTAGAGCCCCTGGACGCGGAAATCGAGGCGGCGCGATCGTCGTTGGCCACGGGGCTGTTCTCGCCCTCTGGCGTTTACCCGGCCTTAGCCTCGCGCTTTGACTTCTGGCCTGTGGTGACAGCTGAAGGCCAGGGTGCCGCCATTGGACTCGCATTCGACCCCGATGAACGTCCGTCGGCGCCTGCCGCGGTCGTCGACATCGTAGGGCGTTTTCTGGCCCTGGCCCTTGACCGTCAGCTGCTGCGGGCCAGCAGCGATATTCGATGACGTTCGAACTCGCAATGCTGGCCGGGGGTTGCGCTCTCGGGCTGTTCCACATTGTCCTGGCATCGCATTCGGCTAGCCTCCAGCGCAGCTACCGCTGGACCGCTAGCGCGCGGGACGCGCCGCAGTCACCGCTCACGGGCGTCGCCGGTCGTCTCTCTCGCGCTTCCGCCAATTTCGGCGAGACCTTCCCCCTGTTCATCGCGGCGGTGGTGCTGGCGCACCTCGCGAATGCCCACGACGGTCGAACGATCTGGGGCAGCGCGCTCTATCTCGGTGCCCGACTCGTCTATCTGCCGCTCTATGCAGCAGGCATCTGTCTGGTGCGCTCACTGGTGTGGAACATCGCCGTCGCAGGCATCGCGCTGCTGATCTGGGCAGCGGCGTTGCCTTGACCCAATCACGACCGTCGACCCGGCCCCTTTGACCGCAACGATCGCCCGGTTCAGCGTCTCCTCTCCGGCAGCATCGAGGCTGGAATTCGGCTCGTCCAACACGACAAGGGCGGGCCAGAGGGAAGCGACGCTTAAGCCAACCATAGCGGGCTTTTCGTAGGGCTTCGGAGCTACCCTGTTGCGGGGCTAGACTTATTCGATAGCACCTTTCCCGTGCAGATGGATTTCAGATCACGAACAAATAAGGAAACATCTCCGAAGTAATTCGGATACATTTCAACAAGCTTTTCGACCTTATCAACCTCGACCAAGACAGCCTTTGCACCAATGCCCCTTAGCTCGATTTTCTGCTCTATCTCTTCCAATGTCCGCGCACCCAACATAAGCGTCCAAAATGGTTGGATGGTCACGCTGTGATCTTTGTGATATTGGATCAAATAGTATCGATATTTTTCCGCTGGCTGTCCGGGATATTCCGAGTAACGGGTAAGATTCTTAATGTCTTCTAGTATGCTGGTCGCACCTATACGCTTGTTGATATCCCGCAATTCTCGCACCCGGTCATTGTGATCCGGAACACCGATATGATCGGGACACTGCTCAACGTGCGCGAATTCCGCGGACATAAGCTGGAAAAGGCGTAACCAATCCTGCTCGCCCTTTCCGTGCTTCAAATCCTGGCCCAGGAATAGCCCGACAGCCTCAACTGCGGTCGCCCATGAGTGCTGAAGTTTGGTCCGAACTTGCAATTCGATGCGTCGTCCCTCGAAAGCCTCAGTGTCGGCATCCCTAGGTCGGTACTGGAAAACAATATGGTGACTTCGATAGCCGTCCGGCTTCGGCTCATCGATATAGTTGAATTCTCGCGAGTGGATCTCATGAGGGAACTTGTCTCGCATCGATGCGAGAAGCGAGCGAACACCTTTGATGTCGGCCATGATCGCTCGGCAACCGCCGATGTCGTTCATGGTGTCCAATTTGGTGGTGGACTCTCGAAGCTTCCGACGAATGGATGCCATACGCTTCGGACGGGATGCCATGTCGCCCTTCAGTCGCAGGGCTCTCATGTGGTGACCGACAGAGAACCGAACGCTCCGCATGGGCAGAAAGTGCGAGTCGCGCCAGCTATTGGCGATCGAGAAGATTTCAAGTGCGTCCACGTACTGGCCGGCAGTGATGTCTCGTCCGAACTGAATAGGTTTTGCCAGCCGGTCGCCTGCCTTGCGAACGGCTCTCATGCTGTAGGCAAGGCGCGGGTACTCAGTCATTGGACCCATGAAGTCAAGGTAATCCGCCTCATTCTGTACTGGCGGGACTACCGCAAGGGAATCAAATCTCATGGGTCGTATCCCTTTGGGTAAGCGAAGTACAACATACGGTTATATTCCTGGGTTGCGGCGACCATGCCGGCGCGCCCTTCGGCCTTATAGCGCTCGACCCAACGCGCCACGATCTTGGCCGACACGCCGTAGACGCGCGCCGCATGGGCTTGGGAAAAAGCGCCTTCTATCACCGAAAGCGCCATCTCCTCTCGACGCAAAGGCGTGAGACGGGCATTCTTGTGGATGTTCATTCGGATCCTCCGGTGAGTGCTGCAGCTTGGTAACTCCAGTCTCCTCGGTCCGATCCGAACGGACAACCCTCTGAAAGCTCACATCTAGAGCACGGCCAGAGGCCATAGCGATCGCCAAGCAACTGGTCTTGCATACGCCCTCCCGCGGGCGGTGCGTTGTAAGCGCTGGCATCCACTCGATTCTTGCTGAAATTCCAGCTAGCTTGGGGAAAGATGGCTCAGTTCTGGTCGGTGAATCACAATCAGACCGCCCGTCAAGAGATTGATGGGCAGCACCTTTGGTCCCCCAAGACCGAGAGCAATGGCGCGCGAAATGAGTTCTACAACAAGATGGGCCATGCGACGCCCGGCGACCGATCAATTGGCTATATGGGCCGGGATAGCGGAAATCGCCTTCACCGCTCCGAAACCAATGGAGTTCGGAGACACCGGAACTTATTGGAATCAAGAGGGATGATTTCTGCCGATCTTTTGGATACCACTTTGCCCTTCGATCCATCCCAAAACAACAACAGCGAGTCTCGGCCCGCTCCCGCCGAGGCGATATTCGCCGATCCATCAAGTTTCGGACTCAGGCAATCAGAAAGCCTATCCGACAGGCATTCCACAGAAGTAATACAGATTGAAAATCGCGGCCTCATTTTTCAAAACCAGGATGGTTTCGAAGCCGGAGCGTCGCTCACGGTCCTCAAGGCGAGAATTCTAAGAGACGTTCAACAATGACCCAGCACGCAGAAAACGCTCGAATTCTCATGTACAGCCACGACACGTTCGGGCTCGGCCACTTGCAGCGCTGCCGGACTATCGCGCATTCGCTGGTCGAGGATTTCCGCGGACTTCAGGTGCTTATCATTTCGGGTGCGACAATCGCTGGCGCCTTCGACTACCGCGCCCGTGTCGACTTCGTGAAGATCCCCAGCGTCATCAAGTTGCGCAACGGCGAGTACACCTCGCTGGAAAAGGACATCGATCTGCATGAGACCCTAAGGATGCGCCAGTCGATCATCCGGCACACTGCCGAGACCTTCCGGCCGGATATCTTCATCGTCGACAAGGAACCGCTAGGCCTGCGCGGTGAGATCGAGGACACGCTGTCCTACCTCAAGACGCGGGGCACAACGCTGGTGCTCGGCCTGCGCGAGGTGATGGATGCGCCGCACCTGCTCGAAGCAGAATGGGCACGCAGGGATGTGATGCGCAAGATAGGCCTGTTCTACGACAAGGTCTGGGTCTATGGCCCGCCGGATTTCTATGATCCGTTGACCGGCTTGGATGTGCCGCCGGCTGTCAGGGCAAAGATGAAGTTCGTCGGCTTCCTGCAACGGAGCCTGCAAAAGAACGAGTTGCCCGGCCACCGGCCCGAGGGCGACTATATCCTCGTTACCACCGGTGGCGGCGGTGATGGCGCCGAACTGATCCACGACGTCATCGATGCCTACCAGCAGGACCCGCAATTGCAGCACAGGGCGCTGATCGTGCTTGGACCTTACATGCCGGCGCGCAAGCGCAACAAACTGCTCAAAAAGGGGTCCAAGATCCCCTACATCAAGATCATCGAGTTCGACAACCGCATGGAGGACCTGATTGCCGGCGCCAAGGCGGTGGTGGCGATGGGCGGTTACAACACCTATTGCGAGATACTGTCTTTCGACAAGCCGGCGCTGATCGTGCCGCGCGTCAAGCCCCGCGAGGAACAACTGATCCGAGCACGGCGCGCAGCCGAACTCGGCCTCATCGAGATGCTCTTGCCGGAAGAAGCCGAGGATTCCCAGCGGTTTGCCGATGCACTGAAGGTGCTGCCGGACCGGGCCCGCCCATCGCAGAGCAATCCGCATCTGACGCTGGAAGGGTTGCCTCATATTTCCGAAATCGTCGCGGAACTGCTCGACCGGCGGGCCGGCCATCACCTTTCGGTCATTGAAGGCATGAACTGACTTGCAAAATCGCAAGATCGTCGTGGTTCTGAAGGGCTATCCGCGGCTGTCGGAAACCTTTATCGCACAGGAACTGCTCGGTCTGGAGCGTGCGGGGTTCGACCTGATACTCTTCGCGCTCAGGCGGCCGACCGACGCAAAACGCCACCCCGTGCATGACGAGATCAAAGCGCCCGTCCATTATCTGCCGGAATATCTGCATGAAGAGCCGCTGCGCGTGCTTCGCTCGCTGTTTGCTTGTCTGCCGCGGCCGGGCTTCTGGCGCGCTCTCGGATCGCTGGCGGCCGATCTCCCCCGCGACTTTACGCGCAATCGCGCGCGCCGCTTCGGGCAAGCGCTCGTGCTGGCGGCCGAATGGCCGGAAGACGCGGGCTGGCTGCATGCACATTTCGCGCACACGCCGGCATCGGTGACGCGCTATGCCAGCCAGCTTCGTGGCCTGCCCTGGAGCTGCTCGGCCCATGCCAAGGACATCTGGACTTCGGCGGACTGGGATTTGGCTGGCAAGCTTGCCTCGGCGCGCTGGACGGTCACTTGCACGAAAACCGGCTTCGACCGTCTGAAAAAACTCGCTAACGGCAACTCGTCCGTGCATCTGAGCTATCATGGGCTCGACCTTCATCGCTTCGGCATTTCCGGCGAAGCGCGAAAACAGCATGACGGCTCGGCGCCGGACGAACCGGTTATCGTTCTGAGTGTCGGGCGCGCCGTTGAAAAGAAAGGTTACGATACCTTGCTGGAGGCCCTTGCCCTCTTGCCTGGTGATTTGGCGTGGCGTTTCGAGCATATCGGCGGCGGCGAGGAACTGGAACGGCTCAAGGCGCTGGCGCAAAAGCTCGGACTGGATGGTCGCGTCTCTTGGAAAGGCGCGCTTGCGCAGGAGGAGGTGCTTTTGCAGTACCGCTGCGCCGACATCTTCGCCCTGGCCTGCAGGATCACCGCAAATGGCGATCGGGACGGTCTGCCGAATGTTCTGGTGGAGGCGGCTAGCCAGCGGCTTGCCTGCGTGTCGACCGATATTTCTGGCGTGCCGGAGCTTATATCGCCGGATGAAACCGGGCTGCTGGTTCCGACGGATAGCCCAATTGCCCTGGCACAGGCGCTGGAGCGCCTGATCCGTGATCCCGTGCTGCGCGCCCGCCTCGGCGACGCCGCGGAGCGGCACGTGCGCGGCAATTTCGATCATATTGCGAGCATTGGACAGCTCAAGGAACTGTTCGAGCGCGAGTGGCGGGCCGCCGATTGAAGCGACTGCGCGCCTTCCTCTATGTCCAGCACCTGCTCGGCATCGGCCATCTCGCGCGCTCCAGCCGGGTCGCGGCGGCTCTGGTCGATGACGGGTTTGACGTAACCGTCGTGACCGGCGGAGCGCCGGTCGCGGGATTTCCGGGACCGGGGGTAAAATCTGTAACCCTGCCGCCTGTCACCTCCGGTGATGAAGGATTTTCGGGACTTGTCGACCTGCTGGGCAAACCGATCGACGATGATTTCAAGAAACGGCGTTCAGAGATGCTGCTGCAGGCATTCCGGGACTGCAGGCCTGATATCGTCATTGTCGAGGCGTTTCCATTTGGACGCCGGCAGATGCGTTTCGAACTCTTGCCGCTCATCGAGGCCATCGACGCGGCGTCGCCCAGACCGCTGCTGGCGACGTCCGTCCGTGATATCCTTCAGGAGCGCGTCAAGCCGGGCCGAAACCAGGAAACGGTCGATTTGATCAACAGGCATTTCGACCTTGTTATGGTCCACGGCGATCCGGCTTTCGCAACCATCGACAAGACATTTCCACTGGCCGGGGCGATCAGGGCCGAGGTCGTCTACACAGGGCTCGTTGCCGCGCCGCCATCGCCCGCGGCGTCCGAGCGCTTCGACATTCTGGTGTCGGTTGGCGGCGGAGCTGCCGGAAAGAGGCTTGTCAGTTCCACCGTCGCAGCGGCACGGAATGCCGACAACGGTTGGAAATGGTGTTTGATCACCGGCCCAAACCTGCCCAAGGACGAGTTTGACGCGATCGCCGGCTATGCCACGCCGGGCCTGTCCATCTTCCGGTTCCGCGAGGATTTCGCCAGCCTGCTGACCGGCGCCCGCCTGTCAGTGTCGCAGGCGGGTTACAACACCGTCTGCGATGTCCTGCGCGCGGGTTGTCGCTCCCTGCTCGTCCCATTTGCAGCTGGCGGGGAAACAGAACAAACGGTTCGCGCCCTAATGCTCGAAGAACTCGGTCTTGCAACGGTGCTGATGGAAAAGGACCTAACGCCTGAAGGCTTGGCGCAAGCCATCGAAGAGGCGCTTGTGGCACCGACACCATCCGCGCATCGTCTCGATCTGGAAGGCGCGCGTCATTCGGCGCAAATCCTGCGCGAGCGGTATCGAACATGGTCCCTAAAAATGGAGCCCGGTTTCGGAAAAGCTCCTGATCAAACAGACGACGAATCCTAGTCTAAACAGCTCCAATCAGCATGAAGCGCGTATAATTTTTTGTCGGCAGTTCGCCGGAGAACCGCACCTCCCGTAGCGCCGCCATTGCTTCGAAGGCTGCCAGTGAAGCCACGCAGTTGATGTGCGTCGGCTCGCTGAAATAATCGTTCGATTGCAGCAGAACATTCGTGCCCCGCGGAAGCAGAGCAAGCCAGGCGCGCAGATCGGCTATGTGTTCGCAGCTCGTATTGACCGTCAGGTCGGGCCGCCCGGCCGCATAGTCTAGTGCGTACATATCCGCCGTCAGCGCCCGGAACCGGTCGCCGGCTTCCCGGTTGAGGGTCACGGCGACCGGCGCGACTTCGGGATCGATGTCGATGCTATCCACCGCCGCGATATCGAAGCGGGCGTCGTTGAAAAGCATTGCCGGCAATACGCCGTACCAACCACCCAGAACCCATATGCGCCCGAACCGGCCGCCGCAGCTTTCGAACAGCCTGTCGAGCGCCCACACCTTGCAGGCGACCTGTTTGTGGTTGAAGGCGTTGCCTATATCGGCGTTCGGATGCTTGGCGATGACGCGCGCCAGCCCCGCCACGAGAGGGCGGTCGACATAGGCAGCAATTCCCCGCGTGAGGTCCAAGGCTTGATCGTGCCAGTCCATGCCGGCATTGCGTGGTTGCGTGACATCCATCATATTCGTCTTGTATGGTGGGATGTCGGGCGACACAACGCAATCTTGCCCCCCGCAAGGCCGTTTGATCCGCGGATTTGATTATGCTGTTAGCCGCTTCGCCATTGCCCGGTGCCGGAGAGAGCCGGTTGCATCTATGGGGACCATCGGTGTCCTTCGTGCACCGCAGCTTCGAGCTTGTCATTGGCGACGAAGAAATTGCCTATACGCCATGCGCCAGCAGCCGCTTTTTTATCCCGCATCCTTCCAACTGAAGGATCCACAGTCGCATATGGAACCCAGCCTAGCCCGCTATATCTGGACCCACACCAAGAAGCAGCAGCTTTGGATATTGATGATCGTCGTGCTTTCGATGATCCCGTATTTCATGTCCTTCGACCTGCCGAAGCTGATCGTCAACGGCCCGATTCAAGGCAAGGGCTTCGAGCAACCGGGCGCGACCCTGCCATTCATGAGGCTACACTATAACCTGCCGTTCATTGGCGAGGTCCTGTTCTTCTCCGGTTTTCAGCTAGGCCGCAAGGCGACGCTGTTTGCTCTGAGCGTTGTGTTTCTCTTGCTGGTTGTCATCAACGGCCTGTTTAAACTCTACATCAACACCTACAAGGGCCGTCTTGGTGAACGCATGCTGCGGCGTCTCCGCTTCGATCTGGTCGATCGTGTGCTGCGGTTCCCGCCGGTTTATTTCAAGCGGGTGAAATCCGCCGAAGTGGCGACCATGGTGAAGGACGAGGTGGAGCCGCTGGGCGGCTTTATCGGCGATGCGTTCCTGCAGCCGGTACTGCTCGGCGGCCAGGCGCTGACGGCCATGCTCTTCATCATGGTCCAGAACGTCTGGCTCGGAATGATAGCGGTCGTGATCGTGGTGATCCAGATCGTCCTCATCCCGCGAATGCGGCGGCGGCTGATCGTGCTCGGGCGCCAACGGCAATTGACGGCGCGCGCACTTTCGGGGCGGGTTGGCGAAATCGTCGACGGCATCGGCGCGGTTCACGTCCACGATACATCAAACTATGAGCGCGCCGACATAGCTGCCCGGCTCGGGCTCATCTTCAAGATCCGCTTCGATCTTTACCAATGGAAATTCATGGTAAAGTTCCTCAACAATTTTCTCGCGCAGCTCACGCCCTTTCTGTTCTACATGATCGGCGGGTACCTGGTCATTCAGGGCCGGCTGGACGTCGGCCAGCTCGTGGCCGTGATCGGCGCCTACAAGGACCTGCCCGGACCGATGAAGGAACTTATCGACTGGGATCAGGATCGGCAGGATGTCCAGGTCAAATATCAGCAGGTCGTTGAACAGTTCACCGTGGAGGGTCTCATTGCGCCTAGAATCGGGGCGTTGGCGATCGACGATCCAGATCCGATGACCAACCCCCTGTCGGCGATCGGTCTGTCCATAGCAGACGATGGCGGTGCGATGCTTCTCAACCGTGTCTCCCTCCAGGTCAAGCCGGGTGAGACGGTGGCGCTGGTCAGTACCGCGACAGGTGGAGCCGAAGCGCTTGCAGAAGCCTTCGCGCGGCTGAGCTGGCCCGACAGCGGAAGGATCGCTTCGGGCACCGACGACCTGCTTGAACTCCCCGAAGCAGTGACCGGACGGCGCATGTCCTACGCCTCGTCGGATGTTTTCCTGTTCCAGGCAAGCCTCCGCGATAACCTGCTCTACGGGTTGAAGCATGCGCCGCTGACACCGGTGACTTATGACGGTGCCGCGGCAGACCAGCACCGCTGGAACATCGACGAGGCGCGCCGGTCGGGCAATCCGGATTTTGATATTCACAGCGACTGGATCAACTATGCTTCCGCCGGCGCCACCGGCCCGCACGACCTCTTTGAAGCCGTGCGCCGGGTGCTCGACGCGGTTGTTCTGTCGCGCGACATTCTGGATCTTGGCTTGCGCTCTTCGGCCGACCTCAAGCGTCACACGGAACTTGCCAGGCGGATCGTCGAACTGCGTGCGGCGCTGCGAACCCGGCTGGAACAGGAAGGGCTGAGCGGACTGGTGGTTCCTTTCGAACCGGGCGCCTACAACAAGGAAGCGACGATCGGCCAGAACCTGCTCTTCGGCGCTGCCGCCGGCCCCGAACTGGCCGACAGGGCCCTGGCGGCCAACCCCTATTTTGCTTCTGTGCTGAAGCAAGCCGGCCTCGACCGCACGCTCTACGAAATGGGCATGGAAATCGCCCAACAGGCGATCGAGCTGTTTGCCGACTTGCCACCCGATCACCAGTTCTTCCAGCAGCTTGCCTTCATGAGCGCCGAGGAGATACCGGCCTACGAAACCTTGCTGCAACGGCTCAAGAACCGTCCCTATGAGGCGGTTTCGGAGAACGACCGCGCCATGATCGTTAGCTTGAGCTTTGCCTATATCGAGCCCCGGCACCGCTTCGGCCTGCTGAGCGATGAGCTGATGAGCAAGATCGTCGCTGCCCGCAACCGGTTCTATGAAAACCTGCCGCCCGAGCTGCATAACGCGATCGAACGGTATGATCCTGCCAAATACATTGCCGCGGCTACCGTCATGGATAATGTCCTGTTCGGGCGTGTGGGCAACAACCATCCCGACGCGCCGGACCGCATACGCTCCATCCTCTATGACATTCTTGACGAGCTGGGGCTTTATGGCGAACTTCTCGATGTCGGCCTGGATTTCAACGTCGGCGCCGGCGGCAGGCGGCTGACCGGTGGACAGCGACAGAAGCTCGATGTTGCCCGAGCCCTGCTCAAGCGTCCCGATTTTCTCATTCTCAACCGGCCGCTATCGGCGCTCGACCAACGCATGCAGGATAGGGTGCTGCGAAACGTGCTCGAGGAAGCCAGGAGCGACGGCCATTCGCCGGCAATTGTGTGGGTCGTGACGAATCCGTCAATGGCGATGATGTTCGATCGCGTTATCGTCTTCGACTCGGGTCAATTGGTGGAAGACGGAACACACGAGACACTTTTGGCAGAGAACGGTATCTTCAAGGAACTGGTGTCGTAGAGTGACGTCCCGGAGACGGAATTAATTCCATCCGGGCGCCCGTTGCTCTAGTCTGGCAAACGCGAATTTTGAGGTTTGCGACAATGCTGCTCAAGGATGAAGTTGGAATGCTGCAACGCGTTCCCTTGTTTTCTGGCATCGAGTTGACAAAGCTCAAACTGCTTGCGTTCACATCCGATCGCGTGAGCTACAGCGCCGGCCAGATCCTTTTCCGGCAGGGCGACGAGGGAGATGCCGCCTATGTCATCCTTTCAGGCAGCGCGGATATTCTGGTCGATTCCGACAGCGGACCGATAAAAGTTGCCGAAATGGCCCCAAATTCGATTGTTGGCGAGATCGCCATACTGTGCAACAGCTCCCGCACTGCAACCGTCAGAGCGGCAAGTGAGCTGGAAGCCTTAAGAATCCGCAAGGATCATTTCCTGAGGCTTATGAAGGAGTCTCCGGAAATGACCATTGAGATATTGAGGGTTCTTGCCGATCGCCTAAGCCATACCACTGCGGATCTGATCGACGCACGAAGCGCCAAATAGCGAATGACGTGCGGTCGATCCTCCCCGTCGTGACAGCACCGGCCTCTTGCTGAGAAGGTCACTGGAGGAAACCTGTCTCGCCTCTTGGTTGGACGCAAATTCCGGACGGAAAACCGGTTCACACTTTTCCTGGAATTGCTCTAGCAGCAGTTGTTTGGCTACGATGAGCGACGGGAACCGCGAAGGGGCTACCATGGACGACGTTTTCCTGGTCAGGTTTTGGGGTGTGCGCGGCAGCATTCCGGTATCGGGGCCAGAATTCTCTCGCTATGGCGGCAACACAAGCTGCATTGAGTTGCGATGCGGTAAGCATACGCTTCTGTTCGACGCGGGCTCTGGCCTGCGGCCTGCCGGCGGCGCGCTTCGGACGTCGGGCGTGACCGATTTCGACCTCTTTTTCACCCATTGCCACTACGATCACATTATCGGGCTGCCGTTCTTTGCGCCGATCTACGACCGGAGCGTCAAGGTTACGCTTTGGTCCGGGCATCTTGCAGGACGCATGACGACCCGGCAGATGGTCGATGAGTTCATGCGGCCGCCGTGGTTTCCGGTGAAACTGGAGGTCTGCAAGGCAAGCCTCGACTGCCGCGATTTCGTATCCGGAGACGTGCTTCGGCCGCGCGAAGGGGTGGTGGTCCGAACCGGCAGTCTTGTTCACCCAGGCGGCTGCATCGGCTACCGGGTCGAATGGGGAGGCCGCGTCGTGGCGGTGATCACAGACACTGAGCACGAGCCGGACAAACTCGATCGCGCGGTGCTCGGCCTGATCGAAGATGCCGACCTCGTCATCTACGACTGCACCTACACCGAGGAGGAAATGGAACGCCGCCGCGGTAACGGGCACTCGACATGGCAACAGGGCGTCAAGCTCTGTGAGGCGGCCGGTGCGCGAGGGCTTGCGCTGTTTCACCACGATGCGACACGCACCGACAAGGAACTGGATGAGATCGAGAAACTGGCCAAAGACAGGTTTGCCGGCGCTTTTGCCGCGCGGGATGGCCAGACGCTCGAATTTCCAGTCTCATTGCACAAAAAGCGCTGAGCTATTTTTCCTCTACCGCGCTGCGCCCGATCAATGTCCTGATTGGAAGCCATGCGCAGGAGTCAGTCTGTGCGGTGACTGTGAACAGCCGTTCGAGGAAAAGCCAGGCCGATTCATCATGTACGAGATGGTGGGTGAGCAGGCCGACCGGTTCGTCGTCGAATGCATGCTGCAAGTGCGCGATGATAGCCTGGACCAATAGGCCATGATCGCGGCAGCCGCGCGTGCCATGCCAATCCATGATGTCGACATTGCTGTTGATGACCGCCAGTGAAGCCGGCTTCGGCAGCCCATAGACCGACAATGCCGCAAATCCTATCGATCCAAGGTCGGATACCAGGCCGGCGTCGATCCTGTTCCAGGGGGGGACCAGCATCGGAACGGTGCGCGCGCCGTGCAGGCCGGTTACGTGCGACAGCCCGCCAGCCAGTTCATCGAGCACCGCCTCGCGTGGCCGATGGGCGCCGAGTTCCTGCTTTTTGTGACCCTCGGGCGCATGATTTCGGTGCACCCAGCCATGGATGGCGACCCTGGCATGCGGCGCCTCGTCAAGCCGGGCGACAAGCTTCTCATCAGTGAGGGCCGGAATGACGGCCAGAGTGACCGGAACCGCGAATTCACCGGTGAGGTCGAGCAACCGATCAAGCGCGGGTGTCGGATCCACGGCATCATCGTCGCGCAGCCAGAACTCTGTCTTACGACCCGCCCGTTGCCGGCCCGCCAGCTCTTCCACCAAGGGCTGCCAGATCCGATCGGATGTCATGAAACGGAGACCTTCGGAAGAAGCTCGGCCAGACGCGCCGCTGCAACGCCGAGGGAACGCTCTTCAAGGATGAAACGTCTGGCTTCCGCGGCCATGATGGTTCTTTCGTCGTTACGGACCAGAAGCCTTTCAATGGCGGAAGCGAACGCCGCCACATCGCGCGGCGGGGTGAGAAACCCGGTCTGGCCATCTCGCACGACTTCCGGCACGCCGGCGATGTCCTGAGCCACCACCGGAAGGCCGGCGGCCTGTGCTTCAAGATAGGCAACGCCATAGGCCTCGCCATGACCCGGCCAGACGTAAATTCCTCCACCATAGAGGACATCCGGCACGGCGGCTGGCTCAATCGCGCCAAGCCATTCGATACGGTCGGCGGGCAAGCCGGCGAATTGCGCCTTGACCTCGTCACGGGCGGGCCCGTCGCCGACGACCGACATGGTCCAGGGCAGGTGGCCGATCACACCGAGCGCTTGCGCCAGCATGCGATAGCTTTCGACTTTGTCGCCCGGGCGCATCATGGCAACGGTAACGAGGCGCGTCGGACAACCTCGTGCCGGCATTTCGCGGAATGCCGATGTGTCGATAAAGGGCGACAGCATATCAAGAGCGACGTCCGGTATCGCATCTGCCAGTCCCTGACGGTCCCTTTGCGTGAAGCAGATGTTCAGCGCCGCCTGTTCGACGGCGCGCACCACCAACTCTTGCGTATCGGCCCACAAACCGGCATTGCGCCGGCTCGAATAGGAAGCTTCCGCCGTCACATATGGGACAGCAAAGGTCGACGCCAGCTCAGGCCCGATCACGTCGGGCGCTTTGTAATAGGGATGATAGCAGAACCATAGATCGGGCTTGCCGTCACGATTCCAAAGCCTGGTCAGCCGCGCGGCTTCCCCTCGGGCCTCTATCTTGAGCGCATCGAAACTTTTCGGCTCCGGTTCGCGTAGATAGAAGCGCAATTCGGATGCCAGTTCGACGCTGTGTCCTCCATGCTCCAGCGCCTTGACTAGCGTGCGTGCCATCTGGCGGTCGCCGGAGGCAACGGAATGATTGGGTGACTTCAGCGGCGCGTAGAAGGCAATTCGCATCGCTCGACCCTATCATCGGAAAGCATGCGCAAGTCAATTTAAAGGCATGATCGACTTCACCTTCAAGCAGTGGAATGTGCTATCTGATGCTCATGGAAACAGCTGCCGCGTCCGACCCGTTTGTCGCTTCTCTGCCGGTCTTCGCAAAGTTCGAAAGCGTTGCCGATATCGACAACTATCGGCCTCTCCCCGATGGCTGGGCGCTGGCCACCGCCGACATCGTCGGCTCGACCAAGGCGATCGAGGCTGGGCACTATAAAACCGTCAATATGGCCGGCGCCAGCGTCATTTCGGCGCTGCTCAATGCGCTGGGCCGGCAAGATCTGCCCTTTGTCTTCGGCGGCGACGGCGCGCTCGTCGCGTTTCCCGGCTCGGCGCTGGAGATCACCCGCAACGCGCTGGCGGCTGTCCAGAGATGGGTGGCGGACGAACTGGGCCTAACCCTGCGTGCCGCGATCGTGCCGATAAAGGATATTCGAGCGCAAGGCCTCGACGTTCGCGTGGCGAGATTCCAGGCCTCCGATGCGGTCTTCTATGCCATGTTCGCCGGCGGTGGCGGCAGTTGGGCGGAAGCCGAGATGAAAGCGGGGCGCTACCGCATCGATCCTGCGCCGGCAGGCGCTCGGCCGGACCTGACCGGCCTCTCCTGCCGCTGGAACCCGATCGAAACCCGGCATGGCGAAATCGTCTCGATCATAGCCATACCGGGGGTGTCGCGCGACCTGCGCGGTTTTCAGTTTCTGGCATCCGACATCATCGCCCTTGCCGGCAGGCAGGAACGCGATGGCCACCCGGTGCCGGTGAACGGGCCGGGCTACAGCTTGCTGCCCGCCGGCCTGGATATCGAGGCGCGGGCCACGGCGCCGGCAGGACGGCGGTGGCTGTCGAAGGTGTGGATAGTGTTCCTGATGACGCTTACGGCCGTCGCCGATAGATATGGCTGGACGATCGGCGGTTTCGATCCGAAGATCTACAAGCGCGACGTAGCCAGCAATTCGGATTTCCGGAAATTCGACGACGGTTTGAAGATGACCATCGACGTTGACACGGATTTGCTGCAACGGATCGAGAACCGGCTGAAACAGGCGGAAGAGGCGGGCATCTGCAACTATGGCCTGCACCGCCAGAAATCGGCCTTGATGACATGCCTCGTCGCCTCGCCTCTGCAGCGCGATCACGTTCATTTCATAGATGGTGCCGCCGGCGGCTATGCGATGGCTGCCGCAAGCTTGAGGGCAAAGTTGCCGGTCTGATGACGGCTTGCGAGAATCCATTTTCCGCAATATGCCTCGGCCATGGTTCCTGGGACCATGGTAAGCCGCGCCATGGGAGCGGCCAGCCTATCCGAATTAACGGGAAAGCAGATTTTGGACGCTTCACGATCGGCATATGACCGTCTGCTGAACCGTATCTCGACACACGCCGCGCAAGTCGGCGTGATCGGATTGGGCTATGTCGGGTTGCCGCTGGCAATTGCGGTCGCACGCGCCGGCTTCCCGGTTTTCGGTTTCGACATTGAAGCCCAGAAGGTCGAGAGCCTGAACAACGGCCAATCCTACATTGAGGCGGTGACGTCGACAGCCGTTGCCGGCCACGTGGCGAGTGGACGGTTCCGCGCCACCGCGGATTTTGCCGAATTGTCCATCTGCGATATCATCATCATCTGCGTTCCGACACCGCTGACGAAAAACCGTGAGCCGGACCTCTCCTTTGTCAGGAACACCGCAGGCACCATCGCAAAGCATCTGCGTCTCGGCCACCTCATCGTGCTGGAATCTACTACCTATCCCGGTACCACCGACGACGTGGTCAAGCCCATACTGGAAGAAACCGGCTTGCAGTCGAAGATAGACTTCTTCCTCGGCTTCTCGCCCGAACGCGAGGATCCCGGCAATCGCAACTTTGAAGTCGCGACGATCCCCAAGGTCGTGGCGGGTGACGGCATTGAAGCGGCGACGCTCGTGCAGGCTTTCTACCAAGGCGTGGTCAAAACCGTCGTTCCGGTTTCCACCATGGCGACCGCCGAGGCAGTCAAGCTGACGGAAAACATCTTCCGTTCGGTCAACATAGCCCTCGTCAACGAATTGAAGATCGTGCTCGGCGCGATGGGCATCGACATCTGGGAGGTGATCGAGGCGGCCAAGAGCAAGCCCTTCGGCTACATGCCTTTCTATCCTGGCCCCGGATTGGGCGGGCACTGCGTTCCGATCGATCCCTTCTACCTGACGTGGAAGGCGCGCGAATACGAACTGCCGACCCGCTTCATCGAGCTGGCGGCGGAGATAAACACTGCCATGCCGCGTCATGTGGTCGATGAACTGGCGAAAGCGCTGGACCGGCGCTGCGGCAAGGCGCTCAGCCGCTCGCGCATTCTCATCATCGGGCTCGCCTATAAGAAGAATGTGCCCGACATACGCGAAAGCCCCTCATTGCGGCTCATTGAACTCATCGAGGAATGGGGCGGCAAGGCGGAATTCCACGATCCGCATGTTGCCGAGATACCGACCACACGGGAGCATATGGCGATCAAGGGGCGCCGCTCGGTCGAATTGACCGAGGCGGCCTTGAAGGATTTCGATGCTGTCGTCGTTGCAACCGACCATGACGCGATCGACTATCGGACAATCGCTGATCACGCCGTTCTGATTGTCGATACACGCAATGTTTTTGGCCGTCTCGGGCTCCTCCGAGAGACGGTGGTGAAGGCCTGACGGCGTTCCCAGCCGGCGAATTTTCTGCCCGATGTCAGGATCGTGATTGCACTCCGCCCGCAGCTTCGCCACATAACGCCACAAGACATGAATGCAGTTGAACCTGTTCCTTGGTTGCAAGGACAGTTATTGGGGATTTCGCCGTTCTGCCGCCGAAGCCTGCCTCGTTTGACTTTGGGGTATCTTTGGGTCGCTGGCGGACTGTGTTATGGCGGATCGAAGGATAACGGCTCCGTCTTCGACGGGTTTCGAGGTGGTATGAGCACGGCGCAAGCAGAAATTTCCACAATTCTCATGGATAAGGTTGCCGATTGGCTGACACAGTCGGCGCTGGCGGGCAACGAGCTGGAAACCTTGGTAAAGGGGTTTTGCGAACGGCTGGCTGCTGCCGGCCTGCCGCTGAAGCGGGTGCATTTGAGCTTTTCGATGCTTCATCCGCTTTATGACGCGCTTGGCTTCACCTGGCTTCGCGGCCAAGGCATGGAAGTGGAAGGCTTCCGCAAAAAGGACGGCGTTCATTCTGACAGATTCCTGACCAGCCCATACTACCATCTGCTCAGCAACAAGCTCGACCATCTGCGGCGTCGGCTCGACCCTTCGGTCCCGTCGGAATTTCCTGTTTTCGATGAGCTCAGGCTTATGGGCGTGACCGATTACATGGCTTTCGTCCATCCTTTCAACGGCAATACCAGTCAGGGCATGATCGGGTCATGGTCCACCGATAGTGCTTCAGGTTTCACCGACAGCATGATTTCGGCGCTGCTGCGTATCCAAAACCATCTCGCCATCGCAACCAAAATGGCGGTGCTCACCAAGCTGGCCGACAACATGATGACCACTTATCTCGGCGGCGACGCCGGCAGACGCGTGCTGGACGGCCAGATCAAGCGCGGCGAGGGCGACACAATCCGGGCCGCACTGGTCATGGCCGATATGCGCGGGTCGACAAGGCTTGCCGAAACTTCCGGCCGCGAAATCTACATCGATACGCTGAACCAGTTTTTCGATGCCATTGCTGCGCCCTTCAATCGCAATGGCGGGCAGATCATGAGTTTCATAGGGGATGGCTTCATTGCCGTCTACCCTTGCGAAAGGCATCGCTCGCAGTCCGAAATCGCCTGCCAGTCTGCTCTGGCGGCAGCGCACAAGGCCACTGCGCGCATGGTGGATCTCAATCTGCGAAGGAAGGAAAAGGGGTTTTCCGACATAAAATTTGGCATCGGCCTGCATGTCGGCAACGTGATGTTCGGCAATGTCGGGCTTACCGACCGGCTCACATTCTCTGTCTTCGGCTCGGCTGTAAACGAGGTCCAGCGCCTCCAGACCCTGACCAAGAAATATCCGCACCGCGTTCTCGCCAGCAAAGACTTCGCCAGCTATTGCGGCGCCAACAGCTGGCTGACGCTCGGCAACGAGGAACTGGCGGGGATCAAGCAGAAGCTGACGGTGCTTTCACCCGATCTGTCGGGCGCTCTCGCACTCGATGAAGACGGTGCGCTGGAGTCGATTTACGACCGGAGATCGGAGGCCGAGCAGGTCATGCTGCTTCATCGCGATGCCGCACGGCTGTCGGCGGGCGACCCGAGGAAGCTCCAGTAGCGCGCCCCAATCTGATCCGAACGCCTTTGGTAAGCAGTCCGGTCGCCGGATTCGCCACTGGCGACCGTTTCGAATCCAAGTTGCTCTAGGCTGGCAATGCGCTAGTCTCGCTTTCTGGGTCTGCCGCCCGGTAGGCCGGCAGGAGTGGGCTGGTGTGAGAATGAATTCGGGCGTTGATCTACTTCGGGTCGAAGACGTTGGCATCTCTTTTGCCATTATCGGAGGACCGTTGCATGCCGTCAGGCGGGCAAATCTTCGCGTCCTTCCCGGCAAGGTTACCGCGCTTGTGGGCGAGTCCGGTTCCGGAAAATCGGTTCTTAGCCAGGCAGTAATGGGCATTTTGCCGAACACAGCCCATGTTCGTGGCCGTATCCTATTTTCCGATCCTGAAAAGCCCGGCACGACGCAGGATATCCTGCAGATGCCGCGTGATGGACCCGAGATCCGGGCGTTGAGAGGCAGCCGCATCGGCAAGATCTTTCAGGAGCCCATGACATCGCTGTCGCCGCTGCACACGATCGGCAACCAGGTCAGCGAATCCCTGCAGATTCATACGCCCACGGCTCGGGCAGAGCGCAAGGCGCGGACCGAGGAAATGCTCAGCCTTGTCGGCTTTCCCAATCCCAAGCGCGCCTATGACATGTATCCGTTTGAACTTTCGGGAGGATTGCGTCAGCGCGCCATGATCGCCATGGCGCTTATCTGCCGGCCCGCCTTGTTGATCGCCGACGAGCCGACGACGGCGTTGGACGTCACCATCCAGGCGCAAATCCTGCAATTGCTGCGCGAGCTTCAGACGAAGCTGAACATGGCGATGCTGCTGATCACGCACGACCTTGGCGTGGTCGCCAACGTCGCCGACGAGGTGGTGGTCATGTACCATGGCGAGATCATGGAAGCGGGACCTGTGGAGGCGATATTCCGCCGGCCGGGCCACCCTTACCTGAGGGGCCTGATGGCAGCCGTACCGCATTTCGACCTGAAGCCCGGCGAAAGGCTAAAGGCACTCCGCGAGGTGCCGGTGAATGTCGGGAACCTGCTCGGCAAGCAGACGGCGCCGGCATCGAAGGGGCCGGACGACCTCCTGCTGTCGGTCAGGGATCTGACAAAGACCTTCACGATCCGCAAGTCCGGGTGGTTCGGCGGAGATCATCAAACCTCTGTTCGCGCCGTGGACGGCGTGAGCTTTGATATCAGGCGGGGTGAGTGCCTGGGTCTTGTCGGCGAAAGCGGCTCCGGCAAAACCACCGTCAGCAAGATCCTCATGCGGGCTGTCACCCCTAGCAGCGGCTCTGTGATCTTCAATGGCCGCGATGGTCCGATCGACATCTTGGAAGCCGAGGGAGACGCCCTGCGCATGCTGCGCGCGAAAATCCAGATGGTCTTCCAGGATCCGGTTTCGTCGCTTTCACCCCGCATGACGGTGGAGAACATTTTGAGCGAGCCGCTGGAAATCCATCGACGTGGCAATGCCGCGTCCCGACTAGCCACGGTCAAGAGCCTGATGCAGGCAATCGGGCTCGACCCGCGCTTCATAAAGCGTTATCCGCATAGTTTCTCCGGCGGGCAGCGTCAGCGTATCGGCATCGCGCGCGCGTTGGCACTGGGGCCTGAACTACTGATCTGCGACGAGCCGGTTTCGGCACTCGATGTCTCTGTCCAGGCGCAGATCCTGAACCTTCTGAAGGACCTGCAGAAGGAACTGGGCCTGACCTACCTGTTCATATCCCACAACCTGGCGGTCGTGGACTACATGGCAGACCGCATCGCGGTGATGTGCGGCGGGCGTATCGTCGAGCTCGCGCCGCGCGAAATTCTGCTTAGGAAACCGGTCCACCCCTACACGCGCTCACTGGTCGCCGCAGTACCTTTCCCCGATCTCGACAGGCCGATGGATTTCAAGACGCTGACACTCAGCGGCGCTTCCGACGCCAGCGCATGGGCACCGCAATTCCGCGACGAGGGCGACGAGGACGTGCTGTCGCCGCTCGATCTTGGCGGCGGCCACCTCGTGCTGGCCCGACGTTCGGCCGATGTCAGCGAGCTACGCCATTGATCAGCCGTCGCACCGTCCTTGGACTCATGGCTTCGGCATTTCTGCCGGGCACGTTGTGCGCCGGCGATCTGGAGCCGGAATTTCTTGAGCCGCAGCTGAAGGCCAGGGCGCTGCCGGCACTCGCCGAACGCCTGCCCAAGCGCCCGCGCGCGTTGAATCTCGCTTCGATGGGCCGGCAGCCCGGCCAATATGGCGGCACGCTGCGCACGATCATCGGCAGCCAGAAAGATATCCGGATGATGACGATCTACGGCTACGCTCGCCTGGTCGGCTATGACGAAAAGCTTAACCTGCAAGCCGACATTCTCGAAAGTTTCGATGTAGCGGATGATCGTGTCTTCACTTTTAAGATGCGGGAAGGACATAAATGGTCTGACGGCAGCCTGTTGACGTCGGAGGATTTTCGCTATTGCTGGGAAGATGTCTGGCTGAACGATGAGCTTTCGCAAGGCGGGCTCGCCCCGGCCCTGATGGCGGACGGCAAGCCGCCACGCTTCGAGATCGTCGATCCGTTGACGGTCCGCTACAGTTGGGATGCACCCAATCCCGACTTCCTGCCCAAGCTCGCCGCTGCTTCGCCCCTATCGCTTGTTCTGCCGGCCGCCTATCTCAAGCAGTTCCACAAGAAATACCAGGATCCATTCCGGCTCGCCGGCCTAATGAAGGAGAACCGGGCCCAGAAATGGACGCTCTTGCATATCCGCATGTCGCGGCAGTATCGCCCGGAGAACCCGGAACTGCCGACGCTCGATCCCTGGCAGAACCGGACCAAGCCGCCGGCTGAGCAGTTCGTCTTCGAGCGGAACCCGTTCTTTCATCGAATAGACGAGAATGGCCGGCAACTGCCCTATGTCGACCGGATTGTCATGAGTGTCAGCTCGTCGGCGATCATTTCCGCCAAGACCGGTGCGGGCGAGAGCGACCTGCAAGGCATGGGAATTGACTTCACCGATTACTCCTTCCTGAAGGATGCGGAGAAGCGCTACCCGGTGAAGATGCATCTCTGGAAACGCACACAAGGTTCGCGGCTGGCGCTGCTGCCCAATCTGAATTGTGCCGACCAGGTGTGGCGTGGCCTTTTTCGTGACGTGCGCGTGCGCCGCGCACTTTCGCTCGCTGTGGACAGACGCGAGATCAATTTGGCTGTGTTCTACGGATTGGCGCAGGAAAGTGCCGATACGGTCCTGCCGGAGAGCCCGCTCTACCGGCCGGAATTCGCGAAAGCCTGGGTCGCCCATGATCCCGACCAGGCCAATGCCCTGCTTGACGAGGTCGGGCTTCAGGCGCGTGACGATGACGGCCTGCGGATACTTCCCGACGGACGCCCGGCGCAGCTCGTAGTGGAAACGGCCGGCGAAAGCACGCTGGAAACCGACGCGCTCGAGCTCATCACCGATCACTGGCGCAAGATCGGCATCGCCCTGTTCATCCGGACTTCGCAGCGCGATATCTTCCGCAGCCGCGCGCTTGGTGGCCAGATCATGATGTCGATGTGGTCGGGCATCGACAATGGCGTGCCGACCGCCGACATGAACCCCTCCCAACTGGCCCCCACCGTCGATGACCAGCTGCAATGGCCGCTCTGGGGTGCTCATTACTTGTCCCGTGGCAAGGTCGGCGAAGCGCCCGATCTTCCGCCCGTGGTCGAGTTGATGGCTTTACTCAAGCGCTGGAACGCATCGACCGAAGCCACGGAGCGCGCCGAGATCTGGAATTCAATGCTGTCGATCTATACCGATCAGGTATTTTCGATCGGCACGGTAAACGGAACGCATCAGCCGGTTCTGGCATCCTCGCGGCTGCGCAATCTGCCTGACAAGGCGCTCTACGGCTACGACCCGACCGCCTATTTCGGTGTCTATATGCCGGATACATTCTGGCTTGGAGAGTCCTGAGCGTGCTTCGATATTTTGTCTGGCGCATTGCCGTGATGGTTCCAACGCTGCTGGTCATATCGGCACTGGTGTTCACGATCATCGAACTTCCCCCAGGCGACTATTTCGACAGCTATGTTGCCGAGCTTCGGGCTCAGGGCGAAGCGGTGGATTCCGATCGCATCGAGATGATGCGCAAGGAATATGGTTTCGACAAGCCACCGGTCATTCGCTACTTCTACTGGGTCGGCGGGATGCTGCACGGCGATTTCGGCTATTCCTTCGAATATGAGCTGCCGGTTCGCGACGTCGTCGGGGACAGAATGTGGCTGACGGTGCTGGTTTCCTTCGTCACGATCATCTTTACCTGGCTCATCGCCTTTCCGATCGGCATGTACTCCGCCACGCATCAATACAGCTGGAGCGACTACGGCCTGACTTTCTTCGGCCTTCTCGGCCTTGCGATTCCGAACTTCATGCTGGCGCTGATCCTGATGTATTTCGCCAACATCTGGTTCGGCACGTCTATCGGCCATCTCATGGACCAGCAATATCTCGGCGAGCCGATGAGCTGGGCCAAGGCGAAGTCGATCCTCGCCCATCTCTGGATTCCGGTCTTGATCATCGGCACCGGGGGCACGGCAAGCATGATCCGGCGGCTGCGCGCCAATCTGCTCGATGAGCTACATAAGCAATATGTCGTGACCGCGCGCGCCAAAGGCCTTCATCCCTTCAGGGCGCTGGTCAAATATCCGCTGCGCATGGCGCTCAATTTCTTCATTTCAGATATCGGCTCTATCCTGCCGGCCATCATCTCCGGCGCCGAAATCACCGCGATAGTGCTGTCTTTGGAGACGACCGGACCGATGCTGATCAAGGCGCTGCAAAGCCAGGACATGTATCTGGCAGGGTCGTTCCTGATGTTCCTCGCCTTCCTGACGGTCATCGGCGTCCTGATTTCCGACCTGGCGCTGGCGCTACTTGATCCGCGAATTCGTTTGCAAGGCGGCAGCACCAAATGAACACGCAATCGCCGCTGCCCGCTCCGGGCGCCCCACTGCAACACTACGTTTCCATCGCGCCCTTTGACCTGCAGTCGGTCGAGGAGATGACGCCGGAGCAGTCGAAGGTCTTTCAGGCGTCGCAGCTGCGGCTGATGTGGTGGAAATTCCGTCGGCACAGGCTTGCCCTTGTATCCGGCATATTCCTGGCAGCGCTTTATTTCGGGATACTGATCTGCGAGTTCCTGGCGCCCTACGATCTGCACACGCGCAACATGGACTACATCTATTCGCCGCCGCAGCGGGTGCACCTGTTCCACAACGGCCAGTTCGTCGGGCCGTTCGTCTATGGCCGCCAGATGACGCTGGATATGGACACGCTCAAGCGGAACTACATCGAGAAACAGGATGATGTTCAGCGGATCCGTTTCTTCTGCAAGGGCGACAAGTACCGGTTCTGGGGCCTGATCGAAGGTGACAGGCATTTTGTCTGCCCCGCCGAAACCGGTCAGCTCTTTCTGGCCGGCACCGACAGGCTGGGGCGCGATGTGCTCTCGCGCATCATCTATGGCGCACGCATTTCACTGACAATCGGCCTTGTCGGCATCAGTTTCAGCTTCCTGCTCGGCATTGTCATCGGCGGACTGGCTGGCTATCACGGCGGTATCTTCGACCTGATCGTTCAACGGATAATCGAAGTTCTGCAATCGATCCCCAGTATTCCGCTATGGCTGGCTCTGGCGGCGATCATGCCGATAACCTGGAGTCCAATCCTGATCTATTTCGGCATCACCGTCATCCTCGGGCTGCTCGACTGGACCGGACTGGCGCGGGCCGTGCGTTCGAAGCTTCTAGCCTTGCGCGAGGAGGATTACGTTCTGGCCGCGCAATTGATGGGCGCCAGAAGCAGCCGCATTATACGGCGGCATCTCATTCCCGGCTTCATGTCGCATCTGATCGCGACGGCGACGATCTCCATACCCGGCATGATCCTGGGCGAGACGGCGCTGAGCTTCCTCGGGCTCGGCCTGAGGGCACCGATAACCAGCTGGGGCATCCTGCTCACCGAGGCGCGCAGCGTCAGCGTGATCGCGTTCTATCCATGGCTGCTTTTGCCGATGCTCCCCGTCGTTCTCGTCATCTTGGCGTTCAACTTCCTCGGCGACGGGTTGCGGGACGCCGCGGACCCCTACAAGTGACATCGCTATTCCGCCGCGCGCTGCGCCGCCAAGTCCACTCGGTACGATCCTCGTTGGCAGCCTGTTCGGTTGTTGCAGTGCCCATAGTGGGCCTCTATATGCGACGAGGCTCGATCGGGGTTTAATCGCGGGCATTGCCGATCTTTTGAGCTGGTTCAGGACACACAAACGCATATGAGTCGCCTCGACAGTTTCATCCGGAGGATGACCGCACAGCGCGACATACTCGATCATGTCTGCGCCGAGGTGGCGAAGATGGAGGGGCCCGTGCTCGAGCTCGGCCTTGGCAATGGCCGGACGTTCCATCATCTGCGCGAGCGCCTGCCCGGACGCCGGATCGTGGCGTTTGACCGCGCACTTGCCGCACACGCCAGCTCAATTCCCGAAGCTGAAAACCTCGTGCTCGGCGAAATACGCGAGACGGCGAGCAGGTTCATTGGCATCGAGGCCGCTCTCGTTCATGCCGACATCGGCACCGGCTACGAAGATCGTGATGCAGTGACCTCTACCTGGCTTCCCGATCTGACCGCGCGCCTGCTTCGCGTCGGCGGCATCGCGGTCAGCGGCACGCCGCTCGATCACCCACAGTTGCAGCGCCTCGCGCCGCCGCCTTCGGTTCCCGCCGATCGCTATTTTATCTGTAGGCGCGTGTGAGGGCCCGGGAGGACCCAGGTCTTCAGGGGCCAAATCTTCAGGGCCAGGCCTTCAGGGGATCGTGTATACTGCTATCTCCCGGTCAATGCCGCGCAGCGAGACCTCGTGGGGCACGGGCGTCAGCGCGTTCCTGTGTAAGAGATCGGCGGTGAGATTGTCATCGACCACCGCACGAGTGGCGAAGATTGCCTGTGCGTTGGCAAGGTTCTGGACCCGCGAAGCAATATTGACCGTCTGGCCGAAATAGTCCTGTCGCTCGTTCATGGACACGGCGATGCAGGGGCCGGCATGGACGCCGATCTTGAGCAGCAGGTCCTCGCGCCCGCTCTTCTCGTTGAGCGCCCGCATGGCATCGCGCATCCTGAGGGCCGCAGCAATCGCACGATCAGGCGTCGCGAAGGTCGCCATCACCGCATCACCGATCGTCTTGACCACCGCGCCTGCCTCCGCCGCGACGATCTCGTGCAGAACCTGGAAATGTGCGCGCACGAGATCGAAGGCCGCAAGGTCGCCCACCCGCTCGTAAAGCGCGGTCGAACCGCGCAGGTCGGTGAACAGGAAGGTCAGGCTGGTGATCTTCAGGCGCTGGTTGATGTCGAGCGTATCCGTGCGATAGAGATCGCGGAACGTCTGGTTGGTTAGCAGGCGCTTGGCGGTGAGGAATGGCCGGCGTTTGCCCAGGAAATCATGCAAGGCCTGGCCGGCGATGAAGACCGTCGGCAGCACGCGGGTGTCGGTCCTATTTTCCAGGGAAATGCGCAGCGGGCCGGGTTGCATCTCCAGCGTCTGGTTCTGGACATGGTCGCGGTCGAAGACCAAAGAGAGGCTTCGGCGCTCCTTTGTCGGTTCGCCCTTCACGTCGATGAACTGCGCTGAATGGGTGACCGGCTCGAAGACGATGATGAATTCGGACGGAAGCTGTATGGGCAGAAGCGCCTTTTCACCGGGCGCAAGCTCGATATCTTCCAGCGAAAACGCTTCCAATTTTTTCGCGAAATCCTCATCCGGGACATCGACGCCGGACGCCCAGTAGATCTGGCGGAAATATTCCACCATCGGCAGTTCGTGTGGATTGTGGGCGGCAATCCTGCGTATGCGGGGACTGACGGTGAATGTCACCTCGACCATCTCGTCGAGGGTCGGCGAATAGCCCTCGGAGCACAGCGCGCAGGTGTATTCGTCCTTCTGCAGGGTTTTCAGCGTGGCGTTGGTGTCGAGCACGCCGCCACAGCCGGGGCACAGAACGTTCCAGGAAACGTCGAAAATGCCCACCCGGGCCGCGTGGAGAAAGGCGCTTATGGCGCGCTCCTCGTCGAGGCCATGCTTGCTGGCGAACGCTGGCGCATTGATGCGGCAAAGTTCGCGGTCTTTGCCCTCCGCGACGGTTCGCTTGATTGCGTCGATTACCAGTGGATCGACATCGGTCGATTGCCGCAGAAGCGAGAACAGATCCTGAGCTTCGTTCATCGGGCTGGCTCCGAAAAATGCGCCTCCCAGGCGTGTTGATCGGACCGCTCTTTTGTCCGAGTGTTTCATTTTACTTCGAAACGGATCATTCGAATAGACAGCCTGGTGATGGTTCAATTTCCATTCGGTGGATTTTCACTTGCCGCAAGCGGCACTATGATGGTCGATAGGCATTCACCTTTGGGGCTCTCTCCGATGCCGGCACCCAACAACCCGCCATTTCCCGCGGCCCTGCGCCTTTTCTCTGTGGTGGTCATCATCGTCCTGATCATAGGCGCCGGCCTGTTTTTCGCGCCTGTGCTGGTCAAGCCGGGCTGGCCTTGGGCCGTCACGCCGTTCAATGCTCGCTTCCTCGGCGGCTTCTACACCGCCGAAATGGTCGTGATGGCGGCGCTGCTGTTTTGGAACCGCTGGTCGCCCGGCAGGCTCGTGCTCGTCATGGCCTTCATCTTCACCGCCATCGTGTCGGTGGCTTCGTTCGTCAATCTCGGCTATTTCAACTTTGGGCGCAAAGCGCCCTGGCTCTGGTTTTTGGTCTATCTGGGCTCGGTCGCGGTATCCGGGATGTTCCTGTGGCGGGCCAGGGCCCGTCCTTCTGCAAAAGGCGTGACCTTAAGCTCCGCGTGGCGCGGCTACATGCCGGTGGAATCGGTGATCCTTGGGGTCTATGGCGTCGGCCTGTTGCTGTTTCCCCTAACGTTCAGCAGCATCTGGCCATGGCCGGTCGATGCCTTCCACGCTCAGCTCTACAGTGCCATCTTCCTCGCCGGTGCGGGCGGCATATATCTCGTCTGGAGAAGCGCGCCGCGCGAGGAACTGCTGGTGCTCGGCCTGGCGCAGTTTCTGGTTGGCCTGCTTGCTATCGTTGGACTCGTCATCACCGACGCTGCGGTGCATCGGATCGACTGGACGGCGACCGGGACATTGTGCTGGCTCGCCCTTTTCGGCTGGATCGGCATCAGTGGCGTCTTCAAACTCTACGCCGCCTCCCGGTATTTTAGCTCGCAATCGGCATCATAGGTTGCAAAGACGGCTGGATTTTCAGGTGCCGTCCGGTGCATCGTGCCGGGCCGATTGCCTTCGCCGGGAACGCCATGACCAACACGACCTCGCCATCTTCCGAGAAAATCCGGCCGCAGCTCCGATCCGTCCGGCCAAGCGATGCGGAGGCGCTTTGTGCTATCTTCAACATGCCGGGCTTCCGCTGGGGCACGTTCAGGATGCCCTTCGAGATGGTGGAGCAGGTGGAGCGGCGCATCGCCAAGTCCGGCCAGGAAACCACCTGGATCGTTGCGGAGTTGGACGGCAAGATCGTCGGTCATGGCAGTCTGGTCGTGCAGGGTTCGCCGCGCCGTTCGCATATCGGCGAGATCAATATCGGCCTTGACGATGCCTTTGTCGGCAAGGGCATCGGCTCTGCCATACTTGGGGCGCTGCTTGACGTGGCCGACAATTGGCGCGCCCTGAAGCGGGTCGAATTGACCGTCTATGCCGACAACGAACCGGCCATCCGTCTCTACAAAAGCCACGGGTTCGAGGTCGAAGGCCGGCATGTGAAGGCCGGTTTTACCGACGGGCAGTACCGCGACCTCCTGAGTATGGCCCGGCTGCGGTTCTAAGATCCGCTGTTTTGCCTTAGGTGTTCAGCCGACCCAACAATTCGTGCCGGATCCGCTCGCACTTGGCGTTTGCCCCGCAAGCGGCTAGACGGGACCGATGACCGCCGTCTTTGATCCAACCCCTGCGCCTCCGGTGGAAATTCTGGCTGTGCTGTCGCTGCTCTGCCCGGAAGTCGTGCGTGACATCGAGCAGAACTGGAATGCTCCGGTCTCCGACTACGCCCGCCATCTGTGGCGGCCGGTGGCAAGGCCTGCATCGGGCCCGGCGATCGCTGCCCGCTCGATCCTGCGCGAAGTCCTGCATCAACGCCTCGGTGTAATTATGCAGCCTGAGGAGATCGGCAAGGCCCTCGAAGAGTTCGAGCACAGACCGGTAATTCAGTCCGGCCTGCACTGCCTGCTTCTGATGGACCGGATCACCTTCGATGCCCTTCTGTTTGCCTGGCTCGGCGCGGTCGAAAACGAGCTGTCTGCCTTCGTCGGCTTCATGGGAACGACGATGACCATGGAGACAATTGGCCGGGAAGGGCCCGGATGGCTCGAGGTCGGCGACGACAAGGTCAACCTGTTTGGCATGGGGCGCCACAAACTGTGCCGCAAGAGCGTCTGCGCGGCCGGTCCCGTCTCCCTCAACAAGCGCGCGCTCGAAGCGGTGGGCGATGAAACGGATGCCCGCCGTTGGCTAGGTACACTGCTTGCCAGTCAGGACAAGGTCTTTGGAACCGCCGCCGATGCCATGACAGCCCTCAACGAGGATCTGGTCGCCAATTGGGATCGTTCCGGCATGGCCCTGCCGGTTTTCATCGATGATCGGCTCGCCGCTTCTGCCATGGCGCGGCATCTGGAATATGAAGGCAGCCTTCTTTCCAGGCTGCTCATCGAACCCGCAAGGCGCCACCGTCTCGAACATGCCTTGCAAGAGGCCGCATCAGGCCCATTCGGCAGATTCCTGCCCAATGCCACGGACTATTTCTGGGGCATCCGCGAGGAGCGCGTGCGCAAGCTCGTTCTTGAGAACGGGCACCTGATCGAGCCTGACAGGCCGCATGGTCTTTCCATCCCGTTCGAGCGGCCGCATCTCAAGCAGGCACTGCTGGACGGCGTGCTGCTGCCGAACTTGTTCTTGACCTTCCTCGTTCTTGCCATATTGCCGCGGGTGCGGGTTGTCGGCGGCCTGAGACAGATTGGCTATGTAGCGCTTTTCCACTCGATCCTGCTGGCTGCGTTGGAAAAAACCGCGCCGGAAGAGCGTGATCTGGCTGCGGAGCTGCAGGTAAGGGAAAATGCCTGGGGCACCCGGGTCATCGATGAAAAGATCTCGGTCCGCGAGCAGCTTGCCGGCCTGCCGGAAGGGGCGCTCTTCGCGGACCTGCTCCGGCAATACCGTTCACGGACATTTGCCGAGACCACCAACAACCTGAAACTGGTTCGCGAAAACGCGCGATGGCGCAAGATCGGCCAAGCCTACAGCGTCTGATCCGGCCGCATGGCCTTACCTGTCATTGCACGATGCCGGCCTTGCGGAGCCCGTCGACCATGAGTTCGAAATCGGCAGGGTTCTTGTAAGGCAAGACTTTGCGACGGTATTCCAGCGAATAGCCAGGATTGACGCGAAGCACATCCTGCCATGCCGCGCGGGCCTCGGCGAGACGGCCCAGATGGCCGTAGCTGGCAGCCAGAAGCGCGCGCGAGACGTCGGTGACGGCGTTGCGCGCCAGCCGTTGCAGCAAGAGGTCAACGGCCTCGTCGAACCTTCCCAGTTGAAACAACGCCAAAGCCTGGAAGTGCAGAAGCACATCCGGAAAGTATGGGTTCAGGGTCTTTCCCCGGGCGAAACTCTCAAGGGCCCCCTCGGGTCTGCCCGAGTAATACAGCGCCTCGCCGCGGGCGACGTGCGCTTCGGCGAAGTTCGGATTGAGGACCAGTGCGCGCTCGACCTCGTCGATGGCCTCATCGTGCCGTCGTGTGTACAGCTTGGCTATCGCCAGCGCCCAGTGCGCCCAGGGATCGCTGTCATCCAGCGTTACCGCTCGCGTTGCGGCCTCCTCCGCTTGCGCCATCGATTCAGGCGGTGACGCACCCCACCTGTTCAGGTAATCGATTCCGTGCGTGAGGGCGAGGAAAGCGTAGGCAGAGGCAAACTTCGGGTCCAGTTCGGTGGCGCGTTGCAAGAGGTCGCGGGCCGCGACATTCGTCTCCTTCGTCAGCCGGTGCCACAGCTCCCTGCCCCGCAGGAAACAGTCATACGCCTCCGTGTTGCGCGGGTGCTCCGGCGCCAGCCGCTGACGGTCATCCTCAGTCAGATTGAGCGCCAGCGCACCGACGATCTGCTGCGTCACGTCGTCCTGCACCGCGAATATGTCGGTCAGGTCGCGATCAAACCGCTCCGCCCAAAGATGGCCGCCCGTGGTTGCATCGATGAGCTGCGCGGTGATGCGCACCCTGTTCCCCGACTTGCGTACGCTGCCCTCGAGTACATGCCGCACGCCGAGCTTCGTGCCCACCTCCTGCACATGGACGTTCTGGCCCTTGAACGTGAACGATGAATTGCGTGCGATGACGAAGAGTTGCGACAGTTTGGACAGGGCCGTGATGATGTCTTCAGAGATGCCGTCGGCGAAGTAGTCCTGTTCGGCGTCACCGCTCATATTGGCGAACGGCAGGACGGCGATCGACAGCTTCGGCGGCACTGCCGTAGCCGGCCGGCTCGTCGCGGTTTCCGAGATCGCGGCCGCCTTGGTCCCGGCGCTGCCGACTTGCAGCGAATAGACCCGGATCGGCTCGGCGATGTTCTTGAGCTGTGTGCTGCCGAGATCGCTGACCGAGAGGTCGAGCCTCGCCTTGACCTGGCGATAGGCATCCTCGGACAGGCAGATGGCGCCGGGCGCCGCGACTCCCTCCAAACGCGAGGCGATGTTGACGCCGTCGCCCATCAGGTCGCCGTCGCTTTCTTCGACCACATCTCCCAGATGGATGCCGATCCTGAACTCGATACGGCGGTCCTGCGGCACGCCGGCGTTGCGCTCAACCATGCCATTCTGAACCTCTATGGCGCAGCGCACGGCATCCACCACACTGCGGAACTCAACCAGCGCCCCATCGCCGGTGCGCTTGATCACCCGGCCGTGGTGCACCGCGATGATCGGATCGATCAGGTCGCTGCGCAGTGTCCGCAACCTCGCCAAAGTACGATCTTCATCCGCGCTCGCGAGCCGGCTGTATCCGACCACATCCGCAGCCAGGATTGCGGCTAGCTTACGATTCTCGCTCAAGGGTTCGTCTCCTCATCTCCACGATAGCAGGAAGACCGAAGCAAGAGGGAACTTTCGCAACCGACAGCCACGCAGCAAACCGAATTGGCTGTGCGCTGCCACAGGACCCACCCGACCGCCGGATGCCCATTTGCGCTGCCGCTTGCCGGTCGACGGCTATCGGTTCATGCTTGTGAATATCCTGGCCGTGAAGTGCGTAGGGAGATCACGCCGTCACGGCCCCTAGTGAGGTCTGGTTGGATGGACTGCTCAGGCTGCGGTTTCAAGGTTGAGGGCGGTTACGCTTTCTGTCCGAGGTGCGGCAAGCGCCAGCCCGTGCCATGCGCCAGTTGCGGCTATCCCTGCGCACCTGATTTCGAGTTCTGTCCGAAATGTGGGGCAAGCGTCGGTGCGCCCGCAAAAGCCGTCGAACGGCCTGCTCCGACACCAAGCCGAACCATTGTGCCGCCTTCTCGAACTCCGTCGCTGCTTGCGAACATCGAAAGCGATGAAGGGCTGCATCCTGTCTCCGACGCCGATCGCAGGACGGTAACGGTCCTCTTCGCCGACCTTTGCGGCTTCACGACACTCAGCGAGCAGCTCGACCCCGAGGTCATGCAAACGCTGCAGAACGAACTGTTCAAGGAACTGACGGCGGCCGTGCGAAACTTTGGTGGTTTCGTCGACAAATTCATCGGCGATGCACTGCTCGCTTTGTTCGGTGCGCCGGTCGCGCATGAGGACGATCCGGAACGTGCGCTTCGCGCCGCTCTCGACATGATCGCCCGGACGGCGCGGCTCGGCGAAAGCGCCTCCCACTCCGGCGCGCCTCTGTTACTCCACATCGGCATAAACACTGGTCCGGTCGTCACTGGCGGATTGGGCATCGGCACCGCCAAATCCTATTCGGTGACCGGCGACACGGTGAATACGGCGCAACGCCTGCAATCGCTGGCCGCACCGGGTGAGGTGCTGGTAGGCGAGCTCACTCACAGGCTGACCCGGCATGCCTTCTCATACGAGTCGCTGGGCGATGTCGTGCTTCGCGGCAAGGCTGGCAGTGTGCTCGTCCATCGACTGGATGCACCGCTTGCAGCGCCGCGAGCAGCGCGTGGGCTCGAGGCGCTCGGCCTCAGCGCGCCGATGATAGGTCGTGCTGCGGAGCTCCATAGAATGCTGGCGAGCCTTGACCAGGCTTGCGGCGGCTCGGCCCAACTTGTCCGCCTCGTCGGAGAAGCCGGTATCGGGAAATCGCGGCTGGTGAAGGAGTTCGTCGCCCGCGTCGGCGACGAGGATCGTTTTCGCAACGTCGCCGTGCGGCAGGCCACGTGCTCACCGCTGGGCGAACAATCATTTGGCGCCCTAGGCGCAGTGGTGCGCAGCGCTGCCGGGATGATGCAAAACGACGATGGGGACGAAATGCGGGCGAAGCTCGCAGGCTTGCTTGCCGATCTCGGCCTGCAGGGCGAGGAGGCGAAGCGGCTGATGCCTTTGCTCTACCATGTGCTTGGCCTTGGCGACCCCGATGCCACCTTGCAGCATGTCGAACCCGAGCAGCTACGGCGGCAAATTCTCTACGCGGTCCGCACAATCATCGAACGGCGGCTTGCGTTGTCGCCGCTGTTGATTGTCGTCGAAGACCTGCACTGGGCCGACGCCGTGTCGCTCGAGGCACTGCGTTTCGTGATGGACAGGTTGGAACGCACGCGGTTGATGGTGCTGGTCACGCATCGCCCGGCGCCGGACAACAGCCAACTCGACTCAAGTCGGGTCAGTCACACAGCGCTCAGGCTTTCGCCGCTCAACAGCGATGAAGGTCGCAGCCTGCTGGCGGCGCTTTTCGGCGAGAGCTGGGTAAGCTCCGCGGGAGGGCTCGTCGATCAGATCCTCGAGCGAGCGGGCGGCAACCCTCTTTTTTTGGAGGAGATCGTTCGCGGCCTTATCGATCGCGGTGTACTGATGCGCGAGGGCCAGCGATGGCGGACTGTGGCAGGCGAAGTCGCAACCGGCATTCCCGCCACTATCCAGGCAATGTTGCTTGCTCGCGTCGACCGGCTGCCACAAGGGGTGCGCCGGTTGGCCCAGGAAGCCGCGGTAATCGGCCCGCGCTTCGATGCCACGCTTCTGAAAACCGTGACAGCCGACCCCGCCCGGCTAGAAGCCGGCTGCGAACTGCTTTGCGATGCGGAAATCATCGAGGAAGTTGCCGGATCAGGCTCGGTCTCGTCGCAAAGCTACCGCTTTACGCAAACATTGCTGCAGGACGTGATCTACCAGAATCTGCTCCTGCAACGCCGGACCGAAATCCACGGGCGGATAGGTGCTGCCTTGGAGCAACTGTGCGGCGATAATCCGGAACGGCTAGAGGATTTGACCGTGCTCGGTCATCATTTCGCACAGAGCGCCGAGCGGGAGAAGGGCGCGCATTACCTGCAGGCGGCCGGCGATCGCGCTCGCATGATATACGCCAACGACGATGCCCTTCGTTTCTACGAGCGAGCACTGACTGCGTTGGAGGCGACCGGGCAAACACCGCTCAAGCTGACAATTGCCGAGCGCATTGCCGATTTGAGCGGCTCCGCAGGCCGCCGCGAGATCGCGCACCATCACTACGAGGCGGTGTTGCAGGCATACCGCGAGTCGGCCAATCGCGTCGCGTCGGCGCGAGTTTTGCGTAAGATCGGTCGGCTGCTCTGGGACGTCGGCAAGCGGGAGAAGGCAGAATCCCGCTATGCTGAAGCGGCAGCGCTCCTCGATGGAGCGGATGCCCCGGTCGAGCAGGCGCATCTCTGGCAAGAACGTGGCCGACAGGCTTTCCGTAGCGGAGATCACGCTCTCGCGGCAAAATGGGCAGACGCGGCGTTGGATTGCGTACGCATTCTGACAACGGAGCATGTCTCCGAGGTGGGGCGTGAGGCCACTCTTGTGACCGCCGAGGCACTCAATACCAAGGCTGTCGCGCTGGCTCGCCTTGGGCGAAACAGTGAAGCCGTGCGTCAGGTCGAACACAGCATTGAATTGGCCGAAGCCGCCGGTCTGCTGGGCGCGGCCTGCCGCGGCTACACCAATCTCGGCGTGCTTTACACGACCATCGATCCGGCACGGGCGATGGAGGTCTGTCGGCGCGGTCTTGAAGTCGCGCGCCATATTGGTGATTTGGGCTTCCAGGCGCGCCTTCTCGCCAATCTGGCGGTCGCTTGTTGTACTTTCACGGATCGCTGTCCAACAGAGGGCGTGCCTGCTGCCGAGAAAGCCATCGAGATCGACCGGGCACTCGATCAGCGAGAGCATCTGCCGGTGCCGTTGATTGTGCTTGGGCAGATCCACCAGTGCAACGGCCGTCCGGAACTGGCCGTTGGCTTGTTCCACGAAGCACTGGACGTAGCCCGCGAAACGGGCGAACCCCAACTGCTGTTTCCGTGCTATGATGGTCTGGCAACGCTTAATCTCGACCTCAACAATCTTGCCGAGGCCGAACGCTACTTTTCCTTGGCGCAGGGTATATGCGCCCAGCACGGGCTCGACCCGGAAGCGCTTGTGGTGCTGCCTTTTCTCGATTAGCCGGGGTTGGAGATTGGAAATGTCCGCGCCTAGTGACTTGGTACCGCTTCAACCGGGCGACCGTGCACCGAACTTGGTACTCGACGCCATTACCCAGGAAGGCAAGATCGCGCTTGACGACTTTCGCGGGCAAAAACCGGTGCTGGTCGGTCTGTTTCGAGGTCTGCATTGTGCGTTTTGCCGGCGCCATATCGCCGCTCAGGCGCGGCTTGATCCGGAGCTGCGCGAAAGGGGTGTGGAGAGCCTGACGGTGGTCAACACGCCGATCGAACGGGCGCGTCTCTATTTCCGCTACCACCCGATGCCAAATCTGCTTGCGGCCTCAGATCCTGAACGCGCTTCACATCGTGCTTTTGGACTGCCAAATCTCGAATTCACCCAAAACGAGACGAACTGGCCGTACAAGGTCTCGATGGCAGTGGCAAAGGATATGCGGGTCGACTTACCAGGCGAGTTGCCCGGTCCCATGGATCCTTTTGCGGCCAGCGAATTCCTCGGCAAGAAGGACAATTACGAAGTGACCGAAGCCGACCAGCAGATGATGGCAACGGGACACGGACAACTGATTGGCCAATTCCTGCTGGACCGGCAGGGGATCGTCCGCTGGAGCTTCACGGAGGTTCCAGAGGGTGGGCGATACATGTTTGGGGCGCCAAACCCGCAGGAACTGATGTCAGCCGTGTCCCAAGTCGCCCAATAGACCGTCGGAAGACTGCAAATGATCCGCATTGCTGCCATTCGCGATGCGGACAATGAAGGGCACCATCGGGTCAAAACTTCGCGTAATAATAGCTTGCGGCTTGAGATGCGTGGGCTCCAGGGTCGGCACTGCCATGCGGCAATCAGGCCGTCAGCCGCCACATCCGCACACGGCCTGTACCACGCAATTCCGTTTCCTCGAGTGGGTCGCAAGCAAAATTTGGTCCAAGCAGTTGGCGAGTTGCATCCGAAATACGGATTTCATCGGGCTCCGCGGACGTTTGAATACGTGAGGCGAGATTAACGGTGTCGCCCCACAGGTCATAGGCAAACCGCCTCTTGCCTATGACGCCCGCGACGATTGGTCCTGAGTGAATTCCAATTCTGAGTCTCAGCGGTTCTCCCGCGAAGCTTTCGCGCTTAACCGCCTTGCGCAGCTCAAGTGCATAGCGCGCGAGGGCCTTTGCATGATCGGATCGCGCGGTGGGCAGGCCAGCGACCACCATCACACAATCGCCGATTGTCTTGATCTTTTCGCAGCCGTATCGTTCCGAGAGCCGATCCGCCGCCTTGAAGAAGTAGTTTAAAATTGCGAGCGTCGTCACGGCTCCGACGCTCCGCGCTCGTTCCGTGAAACCGACGATGTCGGCAAAAAGCACACTCACTTCCGCGTGGTTGTCAGCAATTTTTTTGTGCGCTTTCAACCGCTCCGCGATCGACGCCGGAAGAATGTTGAGGAGCAGGGTTTCGGCGCGCTGGTATTCACGCGCCAATCCCTCCTGGCTCTTCCTCAACGCCTCGTTCGTCGTTTGTAATTTCTCGTTGAGTTGACGCTCCCTCTCTTGCAGGAGTGTCATTTCATAAGCCTTTTGTTGAAGCCGCTGCCTATTGTCGCGTTCGGCAGTGGCGTCGAGAAAGAGCAGCCACACGCAGGCATTGTCAGCAAAAAAATGAAGGTCCGCGACACGCCCGCTGGGCAGCTCGACCATGGCAATGTGAAACGGAAGCTCCGGGCAAGGCAGCAAACCTTCCATAAATTCAAGCTGCTCGGCAACAGCTTTGCCAATGCGAAGCGATGTGAGTCCGTAATGTTCAACATTTCCGCCCTTGGCAGCTATGCAAAGCTGGGCGTCGATTTTCAGATATGCGACAGAGTGCCCATTGTAGAAGAAATTGAAAATCCAACTTCGGACTTCTCTTGGCAATCCATGCATGGTCTATCTGGTTACCATCAAAGCAAGTTGACGAAATGCATCATCAACATTCTCACCCGAGAGCGCACTTGTTAGATAGATTTGCCATCCACGCTGCCTCAGTTCGCTAATCTCACTATCCGATATTGCCCACCGATCGGCCAGATCGGATTTGTTGATCAGCAATACGAACGGCATAGCGCCGAATTCGGCCTCGGCCCGTTCGCGCAGCGTGAGCGCCACGGCAAGAGTAGCAGCGCGGGTTCCATCGACGACAAGCATAAGCCCGGTTGCGCCTCGAACATAGCTGACGCGGAATGAGCCGATATCGTCTTCGCCGGCCAAGTCCCACAAAATCAGATCCACGGTTTTGTCCGGGAGAGCGACATTCTTCTTGTCGATTTTCACTCCCACCGTGGTCAAGTAGGTTTCTGAAAAGATGCTTTGCACAAACCTGCGAACCAGGCTCGTCTTTCCGACAGAGAACCCGCCCAGCATACAGATCTTTTTTTGCAACATCTTGCCCTAATCCAGGTTTACCGTAACCGAAACCCGGCGATTGGTGGAGCTACCGGTTTGACTATTTTCAGGCACAGCCGGCTCAAAGGTGCCCGCGCCCCGAACCAGCAGCAGTTCCGGGGCGACGCCGCGCTTCTTGAGAAGCGCACGAACTGTCTCGGCGCGGGCGGCGCTGATCGACGCGTTGGCCGTCTCACGGCCCGTGGCGTCCGAATGGCCGGTCAACATGAACCGCGCTGTCACGCCTGACTTGCGGGCATCTTGGGCGAATTCCTTTATTTGATCCGCCAACCTGTCGAGAACCGGCGTCTGCTCTGGTCCCGGCACAACTTTGCCGGAAGAGAAGAAAATATCGGTCGTCTGGATGGCCTGCCTCAAATGATTGAGTTCCGCAAGGTCCAGTTCACGCAGCTGCGAGACATCCAGAACCACTCCGTCCGCCGAAAGCTGTTCGGCGGCGGCCTGCGCCCGGTTGATCCAGGCGGCAGGAGCCTCACCTTCGGCAACGATGCGGCCCTGGATGATCGAAAGCCGAACCGATTTCGGCGGGGTCAGTGACGCTGTCAGCCGCTTCACAACGAATTTCGGATCAAGGCTCTGATAGAATTGCCACTGTGAATGAACGCGGGCAGGATCGACCCCAGTTCCGGACAGCAGAGCTTGCGGGTCGGCGGCAAGCGGGTCTCTCAGGCCGGAAATGTAGAAATGTCCGCCCCTCGCCGTTTGTTGGGCGACGATGATCCCCGGTTGGGCCTCAAGTCGCGACACATAATACTGCCAGTGCTCCGCCGCGCGTGCTTCGGGACTCACATCACGAACCTTGGAGATGTCGAATTCCGGTCCGCCTGCCGAAAGCTGCCGGGCCGCCGCGCGCGCCCGATCTATCCAGGTGTCGGGAGCCTCACCCTCGGCAATGATGCGACTATCGACGATCGAAAATCGTACTGTGTCCGGCGGATACAGCGACGCCGTCAGCCGCTTCAAAACGAACTCCGGTTCAAGGCTTTGATAGAATTGCCACTGCGAATGAACCCGGGCGGGATCGACCTGCGTTCCGGACAGCAGAGCTTGCGGGTCGGCGGCAAGCGGGTCTCTCAGGCCGGCAATATAGAATTGGCCATCGCGTATCTTTTGTTCGGCAACGGTGATGCCCGGCTGGGTCCCCAGTCGCGACACATAGGCCTGCCAGCGCTCCACCGCGCGTGCTTCGGGGCTCACATCACGAACCTTGGAGATATCGAATACCGGCCCGCCTGCCGAAAGCTCTCGGGCCGCTGCGCGCGCCCGATCTATCCAGGTGTCGGGAGCCTCACCCTCGGCAACGATGCGATCATCAACGATCGAAAATCGTACTGTATCCAGCGGAGCCAGCGACGCCGTCAGCCGCTTCAACACGAACTCCGGTTCAAGGCTCTGATAGAATTGCCACTGCGAATGAACGCGGGCGGGATCGACCTGCGTTCCGGACAACAGCGACTGCGGGTCGGCGGCAAGCGGGTCTCTCAGGCCGGCAATATAGAATTGGCCGCCGCGTATCTTTTGTTCTGCAACGATGATGCCCGGCTGGGTCTCCAGTCGCGACACATAGGCGTGCCAGCGCTGCCCGGATTGCCAGGAAAGAAAGAACCAACCGCCTGCCGGAATCAAAACCAGCAGGGCTGCAGCCACCACCAGCCACGGAAATCCCTGGTTCGATTCCTCCTGCTTCAGCTCGACGCAGGTCTGCAACTGCGCCTCTACGCCGGCCAACTGCGAACTGTCGCCGTCAAACTGCTCTAAAGCCTGTGAGCATTCCGCATGGATGCGAAGCAATACATCGCGAACTATTTCGTGCAATTCCTCCGGCGGATTTCCTCGGATCACCGAAACCAGGGTGGCAAACGGTCCAACTTCCGACCAGAGACGAAGGTCGCCAAAACGGATTGTGTCCAGGCCGCTCTGTTCTTTCTCGTTGAATGAGTCTTTCACAAAATCTTGAATTGCGCTCAACATAGAAGAAATCAGTTGAGGGTCTTCGCTCGTTGCATTATCGGCAGTTACATGCGCTATCAAAAGCCCGGAATTACGGTTGATGAGAAAGACATGCTCTACACGATAGATAAGAGAATGCTTCAGAACAACTTCAGAGAAGCTGGCCCCAGTTCTCCATGATTCAAATCTCCACTTGAGCCCGTGCCAGGTAAATATATGTCTTAAAGTCTCGTTCAGCGACTGAAAGGTCTGGTCGATCTTTTCCCCGATCGACTTGCGAATTGCCGGCAGAAACACCGGGTACAATATATCCGTCAGCGTGCGCGGGCTCTTCTGGATGGACCGTTGCACAGCCCTTTCGACAGCGGGCGCAAGCGCCTCACCGAGCTGCGCATGAGACGCTCGCGCGGCCGCACTGGGAAGAACGCCGCCCACGGCTGCCGCGAGCTGCTCGGGTTCGTCCAGCAGGTGCGTAACTCGTGAAAGCTCCGAAATTTCGCGGCTGACCAGCAACTGGCGCAGCGTTTCCATGCGAGGATCGGCGGTTGGAACTCCGTCGAAACGCGCACGATAGTCCGGATCGACGTTCCGGGCAATTTCGATCAAAAGACGGGCCAGAGCCTCGCGATCAATCTCTGTATCGTTCGAGGCAGTTCTTTGCGGAAGGCTGACTGGGTCGACGGTTGACGTCAAGGTCCCATCAACTCACTTTCCAGTTACGTTCCGAGTTGCTCTTGCTGCCGACAGGATCCTGATTCAGACATTTTGCGACCTCGACGAACAGACCCGCCAAAAGATTTCGGTCGGTCTTGACGTTGCTGAGATCAGCAAACATTTTCTCTATCAGCATCTGAACGCCTTCATTTTTCTGCTTGATTTCCTCACGCAGTAAATGATCGTTTCGATTTATCCGGTCCGAAACGTCGCGTTCAAGCGCACTCAATTGATCCGACAACGCGCGCACCTGCTTTTCAAGTGCCTGGTTTTGCTCGCGAAGATTCCGGTCAATCTCCTTGTCGGCATCGGCTCGTGAATCTTTTTCGTTCCGCAATTGCGCCGCAAGCGAATCGACCTGCTTCTTTGCATTTGACTCGTACATGTCAAGATTACGCTTGGCTTCCGATTCGACATCCTTGAAGCGCTGCAACACCCGTTCTTCAAGCTTGGAAAAGCGGCGGTCATAGTCCTGCATCTGGTTGCCGAACAGCAGATCACGTATCTTGTCGACACCTACAGCGTCGCCGGAGGCCCCGCTCTCGCGAGCCTGGCCCGCCATGAAGGCCAGCCCGTTTCCGTCTGCATTACTTGTCAGATTTGCGTCCGCTTTATTTGCCGAAGAAGCGGTACTCGAAGATTCCTTGGCCATCCCTATTCCCTTCATTTGAACAGATGCCACAGTGCTAATTTAGCAACTGGTAAACATGTCAGTAAAATACCCGGCTCGCAAGCCGGAATCTTTTCGGCTTAAGCCGGTTCGCGCGTAAATTTGAACATGCGGCTCGACCTCGACAATCTGCCCAGCAAACAGGCCCGTCGGCGGCATCTTGTGCGTAACATGGCGGCCGTTGTCGAGCACCGCGACGGTGAGATCGAGCGCCTTAAATCCATCATCAGGCAACTGCAGCGCTCTCAGTTCGGCCGCGGTTCCGAGTGGGTCGATCCGGACCAGCTTGCGCTCGCGTCTTCGCCCGCGATCATCCTTTTGCCGATGGCCGCAGCTCTAAGCCGTCGGGCATGAGCGCTTGCCATTCAAGCCAGTCTTCAAGTCTTTTTCTTGCCTCTAATTCGCCCCGATCTTGACAGGGCGGTGCTGCCATCCGATGCCGTTATCCGGTTTTGACATTCGCAGACTCTCGCCGAAGAAAACGAAAGCTCGATGATCCAGAATAATGCTACCGCAAGGCGGTGTGGTACCAATGTTCAATGTCGAGCAAAACATCGGCGCAACGCATGCCGGCATTCGCCGGCAGACCTACCAGATGCTGGATATAGTCGTGGTGGACGATGGGTCGAACGGATCGGCGTCGATTGTGACGGCCTACGCCGACAAAGATCAACGCATCTTGTTCTACCTTCGAACCAGGCATGGGTAAGACAACGTGGCGCATAATCCATTGGTTTCAATCGTAGTTCCTGCGCACAACGCGGAGGTAACGCTGACGCGCGCACTCGATTGCCTTCTCGATCAGGAAATCGTGGATTGGGAGGCGATCATCGTCGACGACGCCTCCACGGACCGCACCCCCGCGACCATCGCCCGTTATGTGGAACAAGATGCCCGATTTCGGACGTTGAGTTCTCGCGCGAAGAGTCCCGCCGGCGCGCGCAATAACGGGATTTCGACGGCGCGCGGTCACTGGCTGATGTTCCTGGATGCCGACGATTGGGTCGATGCCAGCTTCCTTACGAAAATGCTGGACGCACTGAAAGCCGCTCCCGATGCAGTGGCCGCCTATTGCGGTTCTCGGCGCGTGATGCCCGATGGTGCACTCACCCCGTCGAGCATCGCCCCCGAGGTCGCGATCCAGCCCTTCGAAACATTCGCCCGCCGGTGTGCCATCGCCACTCACGCGCTGCTGGTCGACCGGGAGACAATCGTCGAGTTGGGCGGTTTCGATGTGTCGCTGCGCACCTGCGAGGACTGGGATCTGTGGCAGCGCGTCGCACGTCTCGGCAAGAATTGGGTGATGGTCGACGAGCCGCTCGCCTTCTATCGAGCCAGCCCCAACGCCCTCACCCGCAATTCGACGCAGATGCTGGCAGACGCGGAAATCGTGATCGCCCGCGGCTTTTCTCCTGATCCCGGGGTCAAACACCCAGGATCGGCTCACGCCAATGGAGCGATCGAGGCGATCGGCCGCACCGCTTCCGAAGCACTCGCGTGGTTCGCCTTGTGGAACGCTGCGTCGGATTGCGGCAGCGGCGGCGGCTCGATCAACCCGCAATCCCTACGCGCGCTCCCGGCAGCACGTAAGTGGGCGCGTGAGATCGCCAAGGTGGCCTTCGATGGCCTGATGGTAGGAAGCCTATCGGTGCCAGCGCAATTGGCTGCCCGGTGGGACAGGTTCGGCGGCGCCCTCACCGAGTTGATCATCGAACTCGGCAACGTCTGGGACGATCCGGTCGCGGGTCGTCGCGTCCAGTATCATCTCGAGCAAATGCTTCTCGATGCCGACGATCTTGCCGCACCGCGTAGGCTGGCGCGGATACTCGGAATTCGCGTCGACGCTCGAAATCCAACCTCGACCGAGCTTCCGGAAGGAATCGATCAAATCTATGCCTACCTGATGATGGATGGCCAGATCGAAGCTGTCGTGCAGTTCGGCGTACTCGGGACAGTGACAAGGGATCATTGGATTGAACTGATCGCACTGCAAAAGGACGCCAGTGCCGATACGCCAAACACGCTTGCAGCCGAGGCATTGTTGTCCGCAGCCGAACGTCGGCCCGATCTGGACAGCCACTTCGGCAAACTCGCCCAATTGGCAGCTGAAGCGCGGGAGCTGGTTCGGTCAAGCGCCGAACCAGCACCACCTCCTGCAACGCCGCACCGAGCACGGACCGCGGACAGGAATGATCGCACGGCGTTCTGGAACAGCTATTTCGCGACCGAGGACCCGTGGAACTACGGCTCGCTCTATGAGCAGGAAAAATATCAGCGGCAGCTCCAAATCCTGCCTGCTGGTCCCATCGGACGGGCGCTCGAACTGGCCTGCGCGGAGGGCCACTTCACGCGGCAGCTGGCGCCGCGTGTGGGCCATTTGACCGCAACTGACATCTCCGCCATAGCCATCGAGCGGGCCCGTGCGCGATGCAGCGATCAGCCGAACATTGAATTCGGCGTACTGGATTTCTCCGCCGACGCGCTGCCGGATGAGATGGATTTGATCTTCTGTTCGGAGGTGCTCTACTACCTGGATGATCTCGCCGAGTTGCGGCGCATCGCCAAAAAATTCGCTGAGGCGTTGGCGCCTGGCGGCAGTTTCATCAGCGCACACGCATTCGTGCTGCGTGACAATGTTGAAAGGACGGGCTTCGACTGGAACACATTCGGTGCGCAAGCGATCTCGGAGACGCTGGCAGCGACCGAAGGCCTCGTCCTTGAGCAATCGATCCAGACCGAGCTCTACCGCATAGACCGCTTCCGCCGCCCGTCACCGGACGATGTGGCGACGGAACCGATGATAGATCATGTGCCGATCCGCGCACCCATTGGAATCGGGGTCGCGCGAAATATCGTCTGGGGCGGGGCGCGGGCCTTGCGCCGCGACGTCGCACGCAACGAGCGGCGCCAGCATATCCCTGTACTCATGTATCATGGCGTTGCCGATGAAGGTCCGGACGCGCTCGCCCGTTTTCGGCTCACGCCCGCCGCATTCGCGAGCCAGATGGCATGGCTGCGCGCCAATGGCTTTCACGCCATTGGGTCCGAGCAACTGGAACAGTTCATCGCCAACCGTCAGCCTTTCGTTGGCCGCCCGGTGGTCATCACCTTCGACGACGGCTTCCAGAACTTTGCCGACCATGCCTGGCCGATCTTGCGCGCCAACGACCTGACCGCGGAAGTGTTCCTGGTGACGGATCTGGTGGGCGAAAGTGCAAAATGGGACGCCGATATCGGTCCGCCGACGCGGCTTATGGACGCCGGGACGGTGCGACGCCTCTCCGCCGAGGGTGCGTTCTTCGGAAGCCATCTGGCGACGCATCGCGCCATCGATGGTCTTTCGAGCTGTGACCTGGCCGCCGAGCTCCTGCGCTCTCGTATGTTCATCGAACGGTGGACGGGTCGGCCGACCACGGCGTTCGCGGCACCCTTCTCTGTCACTGACCGACGGCTAGGGCGGCTGGCCAAGGAATGCGGCTATCGGATTGGCTTCGGCGGCAGATCTGGGCCGGCGGATCTCGATTGCGATCCGATCGACCTTCCGCGCATCGAGATTCGCGGGGATCGCTCGCTCGATGACTTTGTCGCCACTGTCGAGGCCGTGCTCGATTAAACGGTGAACTTTGTCAGCGTCATTATTTCCGCTAACAATGCGCAAGATCGACGGACGCTTCGCAGCGTGACCCCGCGGCCCTATGGAGCGCTCGAGATATGTTGTTGACGATGGCTCATGCGACCAGACTGCGGCGATCGCCCGATGTCACGCGGATCGGAATGGCCTGCCCCGGCGGCTAAATAAACGCTGCCAAGTTACCCGGCGCAAACGGTCTGGCTCGGAACGATGACTTCTTGCACCGCAACATCGGTTTCTTCAAGGTAAGACAACAACGGACATAGATGTCGTTCCTCGCCGATTTGACCGGAAAGTTAACAGCACGATGGCACTTATAATTCGTCGACTGGTACCCAGGAACCTGGCACGCCCGACACAACGTCTCCGACATCTGAGCGCGATGTTTGTCCTGGTTGCCGGGCCGCTCGTCTTTGGGATCGCCCTCTTGTTGGCTGGTCAGGCACAGGCGCAGGCGCCGGCGACGGTCCCGCCTGAAAGGGTCAAACAACTGTTCGAGCTTCTCGACGATCCATCAGTGAAGGCCTGGGTGGCCGAACAACGAAATCAGGACGCCGGATCGACGGGCGCGCCTGCCGGGGCAGGAGCTTCGCCGACCGACGTATCGTCCGGCGCCGTGGCCGCACCAGGCCAGATGAATACGATGGCATCCTCGACGCTCGATCGGATCGGGCACCATATCGAACGAATCGTGCGAACTTTACCCCTGCTGCCAGGTCAGTTCGCGCGCGTTCGCGCAGAGACGATGCAGGACATGTCCAGCAAGGGATCCGCAAGCGTATTTATGCTGATTGCGATGTTCATTGCTGCCGGCCTGACGCTCACTTGGGCAACGTATAAAGTCACACGTCCATTTCGTCTTTGGATCATCGCGCAGCCGAAGGATACGCCAATCGGGCGCGCCAAGAAGATTGGCGGTCGCGCGCTATATTCCAGCATGCTGATTGTCTCTTTCGCATTGGGCAGCGCCGGCGCGTTCATGTTGTTCGACTGGCCAATGCTTATCCGCGAGATTGTATTGACATTCCTGATGGCGGCCGTCGTTACATGGGGTGTGCGCATGTACGTCATCGCCATGCTCGTCCCTTCCTTCATGAACGTCGAGAACGCCGTCGAGGTTCGGGGTTTGCCGATCACCAACGAAGTGGCGGACCATTGGTCCTATTGGCTACCCCGGATCGTCGGCGTCTTTGCGTTTTTCGGCGCCGCGTTTATTCTCTTGCCGGGTCTCGGCATCGATCAGGACGGAATGATGGTCCTGTCACTGGGCGCCGATTTCGTGCTGCTGTCGCTGTTGCTGCTTGCCATCTGGCGTCGGCCAAGAACGCACCGAGACAGTGCGCGCCACAGCGGTCACACAGAAGCGACATGGTTGTTGACGGCTTATTTCGTCGTCCTGTTCCTGCAGCGCGTCGCCGGGCTTTATATATACTTCTGGTTTACCTTCGCCGCATTCTTCCTGCCTTTGGCAATCGTGCTGACACAGCGCGGGGTTAATTTCGTCTTGCGGCCAGGTTCGGAAGATGTCGGCCGGCCTACAATCCCGGCGGTGACGATCGCTGTCATCGATCGCGGAATCCGGATGATTTTGATCCTGGCGGCGGCTTACTTTCTCGCGCGTGTCTGGGGTCTGAACATGCAATCCATGCGCGACAGCGATACGACGACGATGTTCATCTTGCGAGGCTTGATCAATGTCGTGGTCATTGCCCTCGCAGCCGATTTCGGCTGGTCGATCATCAAGGCCTTGATCGAACGAAAGCTGGGCATCGAAATACCGCACCCAGTCATCAGCGACGAAGACGTCCCGATCCTCGATCCGCAGCAGGCGCGGCTGCACACGCTCTTGCCGATCCTCCAGAACATGCTGCTCGCATTGATCGTGGTGATGGCGGTGCTGATGATGCTCGCTTCTATGGGTATCCAGATCGGCCCGCTGATCGCTGGCGCCGGCGTCGTCGGCGTCGCGGTGGGCTTTGGCGCACAAACCGTCGTCAAGGACGTCATTTCAGGCGTGTTTTTTCTGCTCGATGATGCGTTTCGTGTCGGCGAATATATTTCCTCGGGCAATTACAAGGGTACCGTGGAAAGCTTTTCGCTGCGCTCGGTGAAGCTGCGCCATCATCGAGGTCCGCTGTTCACGATACCTTTCGGTGAACTCGGGGCAGTCCAGAACCAGAGTCGTGACTGGGTTATCGACAAATTCAACATCACCGTTGGCTATGACACCGATATCGACTTCGCCCGCAAGCTCATCAAGCGCATCGGCCTCGAACTGGCGGAAGATCCCGAGTTCAAACACTGGGTGCTCGACCCAATCAAGATGCAGGGCGTACAGGAGTTCGGCGAGTACGGCATCGTATTGAGGGTCAAGGCCACAACCCGACCCGGAGGCGCCTTCGGTATGAAACGCAAATTCTATGTGCGGCTGCGCCAAGTCTTCAAGGAGCAGGGCATCGAACTCCCGCTTCCGACCGTCCAGGTCCAGGGGCTACAGAATCCACATGGGGCAGAGAATGCGCCGTTGGAGATCACACCCGCGTTAAAAATGGCCGTCGCGCAGTCGCACACTATTCGTCGGAGAAAAAAAGCCAGCACAACGGAATAGGAAAGCCCTGAAACCCTGCCGGTCACAGCGCGGCTTTCCGCAGGGCAAAAAATCTGTGACTTGGGTAAACGATAATTCAATTCAGTGTGTAGGAACCACAGTGAACTAGATGAACCGGATCGTTGTTTTTCTGTGAAAAAACTGCGCCGAACCACTCCAGGCCAGTCAGAATCGAACAAAACAGCGGTGTTTCGGGAGCATTTTGGCGCCGAATCGCGCGGCGATGGCAGCGGGATATCCTGCTATCAGCCTGTTTTAATGAAGTAATTTTGGGAAGTCCGCCTTCGAAGCAGACAAGAATGGCGGAGAGGATGGGATTCGAACCCACGAGAAGCTTTTGACCTCTACTCCCTTAGCAGGGGAGCGCCTTCGACCACTCGGCCACCTCTCCGTTGCGCCGCTGGATAAAGAAAAGCGCCGGCACAATCAACAAGCCCGCGCCATTATATAGAAAAATAACAACGCACCGGACCGCGGCGTTTCCATGGATGCGGCGGTTCCGCGGCAATTCCCTGGCAGATGACTCGGGGCCTTGCCATGATTCTGTCGGTCGATCGCCTGAAGCAGTTTGTCGATGCTCGCCCTGCTGATGGGATAGCCGAATTAATTGAATTGCGATGTTTGGCGACCACCGACTTGCCGCGCGTGGCCGATAGAGCCGCCCCATCATTGACAGGCAGTTGGGCAGCCTTGAATCGCGCCCTGCTCCTGACGAACGCTTAGTACGGTCAACCCTTAGGTGCCGCGCCGCGCCGCTCGAGCGCGGTCTTGCGGATGATTTCCGCGATCTCCGGGCTGCTGCTGCACAGCATCTGGAAATCCGCCGAGTGCAGCGACAGGAGTGAGACCGCCGTTGTGGCGCTGACGGTCGCCGAGCGCGGTTCGCCGCTGATCAGCGCCATCTCGCCGAAGAAGGCGCCAGGACCAAGCTCCACCGGGTGTGGCGTCGCGACGCTGACACGCCCCTCCACGACGAAGAACATCTGATCACCGGCCTCGCCATTGCGGCAGATCACAGCGCCCGCCGGCACGATACGAGGTCTTAACGCGCGCACGATCTCGACCAGCACGGCCGGGCCGAGCTTCTGAAACAACGGCACGGCGGCGATCAATTGCCAATTACGGACGAAATCCTCGCGACGGACTTCTTGATAAAAGCCGGTGGCAAGAATGCCAGCCCAGAGCGCGAAGATGCCGATGCCACTCATCATGACCGCCCCGGCAAGGACGCGGCCGGCGAAGCTTTCCGGAATAGCGTCGCCATAGCCCGTGGTGGACAGCGTGACCACCGCCCACCACATTGCCTGGGGGATGCTGCCGAACTTTTGCGGTTGGACGTCGCGCTCGATGACAAAGGCTGCGAGCGCAACACCGAACAGAACGATGCCGAATACCGTGGTGACCCCGATCAGGTTGCGCGCTTCGTTGGTCAGGATCCTGCCCAGCAGCGGGAAGAAAGTCGAGTCGCGCAGCGGTTTCAGCAGCCAGACAGCACAGTAGAGGCTCCGGTCCGGCGTGCCGACGAGCAGAAATGCGGCGAGTGGAACCAAAACCGCGAGCACATCAATGGCGATAGCCGGCGTCCTGTCCCGAACGTCTTTCGCCCGGCGCTTGAGCAGCGTCTCGGCCAGTTCCAGGAGATAGACGGCCCAAATGACCGCGAGCACGGCAGCCAGAGCCAGTCTGCTTCGTCCGGACATGTCTGGTGTCGTGAGCATGGCCACCGCCCCAAGCCCAGTCGCAGCCAGCAGCGCGTTGAGCGGCGCGTAAATTCTTACGAAAGGCAGTACCGACATTCTATGCCCACGAGTGGATGCTATTCCTCCAGAATAGGATGCCTTCAAGGCAAGCGCAAAGGTGCTTACTTTCGCTGCGATGTTCATCACCAACGGTGAAACTCAGATGTCCGGGAAAGTGAACAGACAGGCCACAACCCAGAATGACCCGATCCGGCAATTGCGCGATGGTCAGCCTTCCGCGGATCGGGCTAGGTCGACGACGATTGGTCGACGGCGTAGCCGTCAAGCGAGATGAATTGCTTATCCAGCGGTCTTGCGGAACCTTCCACCAAGTTGGGATCGGTTGCCGCCAGCTCGAACTGGTCGGCGCCAAGAAGAGCAATACGCGCGCTGCCGGTCGCGTCCGGCGCCATTCTTCCATTTCGGTTGTGGACAGCGCGGCATGATTCTGCTATCAGCCGCCCCAATTCGTGGTGTAAACCGCCGCGGAGGCTAGTGGCTATGGCCGCTTGCCTGTTGATATCAAACCCGAAAGACAGGATTGCCCGTGCAGGTACTCGTCCGCGACAATAACGTTGATCAGGCGCTTCGCGCTCTCAAGAAGAAGATGCAGCGCGAAGGCATTTTCCGCGAAATGAAGATGCGCGGTCACTACGAGAAGCCGTCCGAAAAGCGCGCCCGTGAAAAGGCTGAAGCTGTCCGCCGCGCCCGCAAGCTGGCCCGTAAGCGCGCCCAGCGCGAAGGCCTGCTGCCGATGACGCCGCGCCCCGTTGCTGCTGGCGCCGCCGGCGGTGCAGGTGGTGCTCCGCGTCCGCCGCGGTTCTAACGCCAATTTTTCGTCCTTTTCGAAGGATATCAGAGGTGGCGCGATGCGGAATCGCCGCCACCTTTTTGTTTTGGTTGTGACCCGGCCCGGAGGGGGGAACCGGACCTGAGCGACGCGGCTTGAAGTGAGGACAGGGCAGACATGAACGCAACAAGCGTGGAGCGCGGTACCGCATTGCGTGGTTTCGCCCTGACAGTGGCCCTGCTCTCCGGACTGGCGCTTGCCGGCTGCCAGACGTCAGGCCCGACCGGCGAATTCAACAACATCGACAAGGCGCAGGGGTCGAGCGAGAACATCTCCTCGCTGTCGGCGGTCATTCAGCGCAATCCCCAGGATCCCGAAGCCTACAACGTGCGCGGCTCGGCCTATGGCCGTGGCGGCCAATACCAGGCGGCGCTCAAGGATTTCAACCAGGCCATCCAACTCAACCCGAATTTCTTCCAGGCCTATTCGAACCGCGCGCTCATCCAGCGCTTCCTCGGCAATCAGACGGCCGCGCTCGAGGACTACAACCGTTCGATTCAGATCAATTCAAATTATGACGCCGCCTACATCGGCCGTGGCAATCTCTACCGCAAGGCGGGCCGCACCCAGGACGCATTCAACGACTTCCAGAAGGCGATCCAGCTCGACACGACCGACGCGCGCGCCTACCACAATCGCGGCCTGATCTATCAGAGTCAGGGCCAGCACAAATTCGCCATCGAGGACTTCTCGACCGCCATCTCTCTGGCGCCGGACGCCGCCGAACCCTACAATGGCCGCGGCCTTTCCTACCTGGCGACAAATGACGAGGACAACGCCTTCGCCGACTTCAACATGGCGATCAAGCTCGACGGCAAGAATGCCGAGGCCTGGGCCAACCAGGCGTTGATTTACGAGCGGCGCGGCGACAAGGCCAGGGCGGCGAAATCCTATCACGAAGCCATCCATCTAAACCCGGCCTACCAGCCGGCCAAGGATGGCCTCGCCCGCGTCAGCTGATCGATTTCGGCAAGCATTCCCACACAATCTGCGTGGCATCCAAGTGCCGCGGCGTCCTTTGCGTGTCCGAAAAGACGCACTCCGGCAACCCCGTGTTAACCCCGGCAGCAAGGCGTCGACCCGTGCCTTGTTCGCGCCAAGTTTTCAGCGGAACGGTCTGCCCACCCAATCCGTTGTCAAAAAGTAATTTGCGAAAGGACCTCCCATGATCAAGAAACTCGCCTGCGCCGCTGTCCTCGCCATGACGGCGTTTGCCGTCGCCCCGGCCAGCGCCGGCAAGCTGCAACTCGGCACGCTCGACTGCACCATCGATGGCGGCACCGCTTATATCGTCGCGTCCAACAAGGGCGTGTCCTGCGTCTTCCGCCCCCATCATCACGGACCGTCCGAGGTTTACACCGGCGTGATCTCCAAGGTCGGCCTCGATGTCGGCAAGACGCATCAAGGCCAGCTCGTCTGGGCCGTGCTGGCGGCAACGCGCGACCGCGACGGAGGCGATCTCGCCGGCAGCTACTACGGCGTCAACGCCGAGGCGAGCGTCGTGACCGGCGGCGGCGCCAATCTGCTTGTTGGCGGCCTGGACAGCGCCTTCATGTTGGAGCCGCTCAGCGTCCAGGCGCAGACCGGCGTCAACCTTGCCGTGGCCGTGACCTCGCTCCAGCTCATCCATTCGTTCAAGTGAATGCAGTGGAGCCATGCGCTCCACGACCCCTCACCCTGCGGCGCGAAACCAGATAGGATGGTTCCGCGCCGTTTGTTTTTGAGGGGGACTGCCATGCCCAAGACAGCCAGACTGAAGACAGCCATTGCCGCCGCCGTGATCGCCACTGTGTTTGCCGGGGCGGCGCATGCGCGGGACCAGGGCTTAGAACTCGGCACGCTCGATTGCGCCATCGGCGGCGGCACCGGCTTCATCTTCGGCTCGAGCAAGGATTTGAGCTGCACCTTCAATCCCGCCGACAAGAGCTTCGCGCCGGAAGCCTATTTCGGCGCCGTCAACAAATACGGCCTCGACATCGGCACGACGAAGCAGACGTTCATGCAGTGGATCGTGCTGACGCCGCTGAAGAATATCTATGCCCCGGGCGCGTTGGCCGGCGACTATATCGGCGCCAGCGCCGAGGTGACGGCGGCCGTCGGCGCCGGCGCCAATCTGCTGGTCGGAGGATCCTCGCAGGCCTTCACCTTGCAGCCGCTCAGCCTGCAGACGCAGACCGGCATGAACCTCGCGATCGGCGTCAGCCAGTTCCAGTTGCGCAGCACCGAGAATTGATCGCGCCACCGGACCGCAACCACATCCCGAAAAATTCGCTTGAGCTCAACCTCGGTTGAGGTTTTACAAGCCTGCCCCGACCGGAGCAGCGCGCTTGAAGCGGCGCGCGATACACGCTCCTGCCCGCGCATGGTCCTGCCGGAAATCCGTACTGGCTTCTGGCGTCCTGCTCTGGCGTCAAGATATTGCAAGGCAGGGGTGGACATGACCGATATCAACACAAACAGGGTCGACTGGCGCGCATTGTGGGCAAGCGGCGACTTGGCGCGCTTCTGCTTCATCAGCCTCGGCATCCTGCTGCACGCCACCAACGAAACCATGGTGGCAACCGTGATGCCGGCCATGGTCGGCGAACTGGCCGGCGTGCAGCTCGTCGGCTGGTCGCTGGCTATCTACGAGCTCGGCGCCATCGTTGCCGGCGCGGCGGCCGGACGTCTGGTGAGCTATGTCGCGCTGCGCACCAACATGGTGGTCGCCGCGCTCCTTTACGCAGCCGGAGCGCTGATCTGTGCCACCTCGCCTTCCATGCAACTGTTTCTCGCCGGCCGCCTTATCGAAGGACTTGGCGGCGGGGCGCTGGTGTCGCTGGCCTTCGTCTCGGTCGAGCGGCTGTTCTCGCGCGCCATCTGGCCACAGCTTTTCGGCATCATGTCGGCGATCTGGGGCGTCGCCGCCTTCAGCGGACCATTGCTCGGCGCGATCATGACCGAGCTGCTGTCATGGCGCTGGGCCTTCGGCGTCTTCACCCTCGGCGGCACCGCCATGGCGCTGGCAAGTTTCATCGTGCTCGACACGCCGGAGGCGACGAAACCCAGGACGAGCATAGGCATGGCGCCGCCCTTCCCGTTCGCGGCCCTTGGCTGCCTTGCCGTCGCCGTGGTGCTGATCGCCTCGGCCGGCGTCGACATCGCATTGCTGCGTTCCTCGCTGCTGATGGTCCTTGGCCTGGCTGGCCTGGTGCTGTTCTTCTCCATCGACGCGTTGAAGCCGCGCTCGCGGCTGTTTCCGGCGCGGCTGTTCTCGTGGCGAACGCCGGTCGGCGCCGGCATGACCATGGTTGCCGCCTTTTCGGTAGCGACCTGTTCCTTCGGCGTCTACGGACCGCTGCTGCTGACCAGCCTGCACGACATTCCGCTGCTGACCACCGGCTACATCATCGCCGCCGAATCGATCGCCTGGTCGATCCTGTCGATCCTGGTCGCCAACGCGCCGCCACGGCGCGAGCGGCTGATCATCGTTGGCGGCGCGGTGATGATCGCGGCCGGTATTGCCGGCTTTGCCTATACGATACCCCTAGGCTCTATCCCGCTGATCCTGATCTGCGCGCTGCTGCAGGGCGGCGGCTTCGGCATCTCCTGGCCCTTCCTGACGCGCGTCATCGTCGCCTCAGCGCCTGAAAGCGAGCAGACCATCGCCTCGGCGGCGGTGCCGACCATGCAGCGCATCGGCTATGCCGTGGGTGCCGCACTCGCCGGCATCGTCGCCAACGCCAGCGGCTTTTCGCAAGGCTTGAACCACGACGCGGCGGCGAATGTCGCATCCTGGCTGTTTCTCGCCTTCGTGCCGCTCGGCATTGTCGGCTGCCTGGCGGCTCTGCGGGCATCGACAACAGCAAATCGACTGCAAGAGGCTGTTGGCTAGACCGGGGTCCTGGCTTACTCGACCTCGCGCAGACGATAGCCCACACCAGTCTCGGTGGTGATGTAGCGCGGCTGGTCGGGGGTCTTCTCGATCTTCTGCCTGAGCTGCCGGACATAGACCCTGAGATACTGCACGTCGGTCGAATCGCCCCAGACCTGCTTCAACAGGAAATGGTGGGTCAGCACCTTGCCTGAATGCTGCACGAGGATGCGCAGGATATCGTACTCCTTCGGCGAGAGCTTTACGTCCTTGCCCTCGACCTTGACGATGCGCTTGACCAGATCGACGGACAGGTCGCCGGTCTGGAAAACAGGCTTCTCGCCCTGTTGCTGGAATTTGTGCCGCAGCGCCACGCGGATGCGCGCGACCAGTTCGTTCATGCCGAACGGCTTGGTGACATAGTCGTCTGCGCCGAGTTCAAGAGCCTGGACGATGCCGGCCTCGTCGGTGCGGCTCGACAGAATGACCACCGGAATGTCGAGGCCGTCGTCACGCCATTTGCGCAACAGCTCATGGCCGCTCATGCCGGGCAGGCCAAGGTCGAGCAGGACAAGGTCCGGCTTCTCGGCCTCCATCAGCTCGATCGCCGCTTTGGCGTTCGGCGCCTCGCTGATCGCGTAGCCTTGGCTGCCGAGCCCGACACGCAGCAGCTTTCGGATCGGCGGCTCGTCATCGACGACCAGTATCCTGACGTTCGAGTTTGTCATGCCAAGTCACCCACATCATCCGTGGCGGAGGCGTCGAGATCGGGCGGGTTGGCCGGCTTAGGCATCTTGATGGTGAAGACCGCGCCCGAACGATCGGTCCGGTTTGCCGCCGTGATCGTCCCACCCATCGCCTCGATGAAACCACGGCAGATCGAGAGCCCGAGCCCGGTGCCGGCGCGGACCTGATCGCGCTTGCGCACCCGGTAGAAGGTATCGAAAATCCGTTCCAGATCGCCGGGGGGGATGCCCGGCCCTTCATCCATGACCTGCAGGAGGACAGAACCATTGTCGATCCAGCCCTGCATGCGGATCGTCGAGCTGGCCGGCGCGTATTTCGCTGCATTGTCGAGGAGATTGAACAGCGCCTGCTCGAACAGCACGGGATCGACCTTCAACATCGGCAGATCCGAGGGGATGTCCGTCTCGATCTTGTGCTCGCCGATGATTTTCCTGGCCCGCTGCAAGGCGGAACCGACGATGTCGCCGACATAGTGGAAGGCAAAGTTCGGCTCCATCGCGCCGGACTCGATCTTGGTCATGTCGAGCAGATTGGCGATGAAACGGTTCAGCCGCTCGGATTCGTCGAGCACGGTCGACAAAAGCTCCACCCGGTCCTGTTCGGGAAGTGTCGGCGCGAATTCCCGCAGCGTGCCGGCCGCACCCATGATGGCGGCGAGCGGCGTCTTCAAGTCATGCGAGATCGAGGTGAGCAGCGCCGAGCGCAGCCGGTCCGCCTCGGCCGCGAGCTTGGCGCGGTCGACGTCGGCGACCAGCTGGATGCGCTCGATGGCGACAGCCGCCTGGTCGGCCAGCGCGTCGAGCAGGCGCTGTTGTTCGGGCGTCAGCAGCGGTCCCTGCTTGTCATTGTCGAGGCCGACGACGCCGATCGCCGTGCGCCCGGTTCGCAAGGGAAGGTAGAGGCGCTTGGCGCCGGGAAGCGTGTCGGCGCCGCGACCCGCGGCACGGTTGTGCTCCCACGCCCAGCGGGCGGCGGCGATGTCGGCTTCGGCCAGCGTGTCGTCAGGCGGATAGCCGGCCTTGACGGTGATCGTTCCGTCTTCCGGCAAAAGCAGCACCACCCGCAGCTTCAGCATCGAGGCGATCTGGAAAGCGGTGGCCCAGAGAACGTCGTCGAGCGTGCCGGCACCGGCAAGCTTCTTCGAAAAGAGGTAGATGTCCTCCGTCGCCCGCGCCCGTGAGCGGGCGGCGACCGCCTGGCGCTGCACGCGCGCCGTCAGATTGCTGGCGATAACGGCGACAACCAGGAACACGCCGAGCGCGACAATGCTTTCCGGATCCCGGATGGTCAGCGTGTAGCGCGGTTCCAGGAAGAAATAGTTGAAGGCAAGGGCGCTGACGAAACAGGCATACAGAGCCGGCCACAGGCCACCGGTCACCGCCGATGCCAGCACCGCGATGAGAAAGATGATCGCCAGATTGCGAACGTCGAGAAACTGGTCGAGAAGCATGGCGAAGGCGAGCGAGCCCACGACAAATGCCGTGGCCTTTAGATAGGGCCAGATCTCGAACTGCCACTGCTCGTCCGCCGCCCTGACGCTCCTCGACGCCGCCTCCGTGCCGCGTTCGTTTCCCGAAATGACATGGACGCTGATGTCGCCGGCATTGCGGATGAGATCATAGGTGAGCGAGCCTTCGATCAATTCCCGCCAGCGCGACCGGGTCGGCCTGCCGACCACGATATGGGTGAAGTTGTTCGCCGTCGCGTAACGCACGATGTCCTGCGCTACATTCTGCCCCGGAATGGTCGTTACCTCGGCGCCAAGCTGCTGGGCGAGGCGCAGGTTGTTTGCGAGCCGGTCCTTATCCTCTTCGGGCATACTGGCCGAGCGCGGGCTATCGACATGCAGCGCCGTCCAGGGGGCACGCAGCCGGTCGGCCAGCCTGCGCGCATAGCGGACGCGGGCCGCTCCTCCCGGACGCGCGTCGAGGCAGACGAGAACCCTTTCCCCGGCAGCCCATGGTCCGGGAATAGCATGGGCCTGCATATGGATCAGCAACTGGTCGTCGACGCGCTGTGCGGTTCGGCGCAGCGCCAGCTCTCTGAGCGCCGTCAGGTTGCCGGGCGAGAAGTAGTTCTCGATCGCGCGCTGGGCGGTGTTGGGGAAATAGACCTTGCCTTCCTCGAGCCGTTTGATCAGGTCGTCGGGGGTAAGATCGATGATCTCGACATCGTCGGCCTGGTCGATGATGGAATCGGGAACCGTTTCGCGCACCCTGACCTTGGTGATCTGGGCGACGACGTCGTTCAGGCTTTCGACATGCTGGATGTTGAGCGTCGTGTAGACGTCGATGCCGTGCGTCAGGATTTCCTGAACGTCGAGATAGCGCTTGGGATGGCGGCTGCCGGGCGCGTTGGTATGGGCGAGCTCGTCGACGAGAACCAGCGCCGGACGCCGGGCAAGGATGGCGTCGATATCCATCTCGTCAAGGATGCGCCCTTTGTAGTCGACCTTGCGGCGCGGAATGACCTCATAGTCCTCGACCAGGGCCAGCGTTTCCTTGCGGCCATGCGTCTCGACGATGCCGATCACCACGTCGACGCCGTCGGCCAGTCGGGCGCGGCCCGACATCAGCATTTCGTAGGTTTTGCCGACGCCCGGCGCGGCGCCGAGGAATATCCGCAAACGGCCGCGTCCCTCCCGCTCGGCATGATCGAGCAGCGCGTCGGGAGAGGGTCTGGTATCGTTGCTTCTGTCGTCCGGCATCAGGTTCGATCATGGATGGCGCCGGGGATACTGTCGATCCCTGGCCGCCGCCATTCCCTATTTCGCGGCGTCCAGCGCAAGATTGAGACCAAGCACATTGACCGCCGGTTCGCCCATGAAGCCGAGTTCCCTGCCCTCGACCTGGCGGTCGACAAGCGCCTTGACCTTGGCTTCATCGATCCCCCTGGCCTTCGCCACCCGGGCAACCTGGAAGTAGGCCGCTTCGGGACTGATATCAGGATCGAGGCCACTGCCGGAAGTGGTGACCAGATCGATCGGGACGGGCTGGTTCGGATTCTCCGCCTTCAGCTTTTCCGCGTCGCCCTTGATGCGGTCGATCAGCTTGGGGTTGGTCGGACCTAAATTGCTGCCGCTCGAGGCGGCGGCATTGTAGCCGTCGCCGGCAGCCGAGGGGCGACCATGGAAATAGCGGTCGCTGGCAAAGGCCTGGCCGATCAGTTCGGAGCCGATGACCTTGCCGTCCTTCTCGATCAGGCTGCCATTGGCCTGGCGCGGGAACAGCGCCTGGGCGATTCCGGTCATGCCCAACGGATAGATCAGGCCGGTCAGCACCGTGAAGAAGACGATCATGACGATCGCGGGTCTTATCTGGGTGAGCATGGACATATTCCTCAGAGCAATTCCAGGAAAAGTGCGTAGCGCTTTCCCTAGGGAATTGCGTTAAAACACAGAGTTAAGCGAGGCCGAGTGAGGTGACGATCATGTCGATCGCCTTGATGCCGACGAACGGGACGATGATGCCGCCGAGACCGTAGACGAGCAGGTTGCGGCTGAGCAGCGCGCCGGCGCCGATGGCACGGTATTTGACGCCTTTCAGCGACAGCGGGATCAGTGCGATGATGATCAGCGCGTTGAAGATGATGGCTGACAGGATAGCACTCTGCGGCGTCGCCAGATGCATGACATTGAGTGCCTGTAACGGGCCCGTGGTCTGCCCCGGCGCGATGTAGAAGGCCGCGAACATCGCCGGGATGATGGCGAAATATTTGGCGACGTCGTTGGCGATGGAGAAAGTCGTCAGCGAGCCGCGCGTCATCAGCAGCGCCTTGCCGATTTCGACGATCTCGATCAGCTTGGTCGGATCGCTGTCGAGGTCGACCATGTTGCCGGCCTCGCGGGCGGCGACCGTGCCGGTGTTCATGGCGACGCCGACATCGGCCTGGGCAAGGGCCGGCGCATCGTTGGTGCCGTCGCCGCACATGGCGACCAGCTTGCCCTTGGCCTGCTCGTCGCGGATCAGCTTGAGCTTGTCCTCGGGCGTCGCCTGGGCGAGGAAGTCGTCGACGCCGGCCTCCGCGGCAATGGCCGCCGCCGTCATCGGATTGTCGCCGGTGATCATCACCGTGCGGATGCCCATCTTGCGCAGTTCGGCAAAGCGCTCCCTGATGCCGCCCTTGACGATGTCCTTGAGGTGGACGACGCCGAGCAGGCGCCCGTCGCGCTCGACAGCCAGCGGCGTGCCGCCCGACTTGGCGATCTCGTCGGCGATCGCCTGCAGGTCACGGACGGTATCGCTGCCGGGCCGCGTCGCGTGGGCGGCGACCGTCGACTGGCTGACATGGGCAAGCACGGAATCGACCGCACCCTTGCGCACCGAAGAGCCGTCAATGTCGACGCCGCTCATGCGGGTCTGCGCGGTGAAGGGCACGAAGGTGGCATGCAACGTGGCCATGTCGCGGGCGCGGATGGCGTATTTCTCCTTGGCCAGCACGACGATCGAGCGGCCTTCCGGCGTCTCATCGGCAAGCGACGCGAGTTGCGCCGCGTCGGCCAGCTCCTGCTCGGTGACGCCCTTGACCGGACGGAACTCGGTCGCCTGGCGGTTGCCGAGCGTGATCGTGCCGGTCTTGTCGAGCAGCAGCGTGTCGACGTCGCCGGCAGCCTCGACGGCGCGGCCCGACGTAGCCAGCACATTGAAGCGCACCAGGCGGTCCATGCCGGCAATGCCGATGGCCGACAGCAGCGCGCCGATGGTGGTCGGGATCAAGGTGACGAACAGGGCGACGAGCACGGTGACCGAGATATAGCCACCCGAATAAGTCGCAAAACTCGGGATCGTTGCGGTGGCCAGAACGAAGATCAGCGTCATGCCGACGAGCAGGATGTTGAGTGCGATCTCGTTCGGCGTCTTCTGGCGCTCAGCGCCTTCGACCAGCGAGATCATGCGGTCGAGGAAGGTGTGGCCGGACGCGGCCGTGATGCGCACGCGGATCCAGTCGGACAAAACCTGCGTGCCGCCGGTGACCGCCGAACGGTCGCCACCGGATTCGCGAATGACCGGTGCGGATTCGCCGGTGATTGCTGCTTCGTTGACCGAAGCGACGCCCTCGATCACCTCGCCGTCGGACGGGATGATGTCGCCAGCCTCGACCAGCACCGCATCGCCGACCTTGAGGCTGGTGCCGGGCACGAGTTTGTATCTGGTGCGGTCTTCGCCGGTCAAAAGCTTGGCCTGGGTCTCGGTGCGCGCCTTGCGCAGCGAATCCGCCTGTGCCTTTCCGCGGCCTTCGGCGACCGCTTCGGCGAAATTGGCGAACAGCACGGTGAACCACAGCCAGATGATGATCTGCAGCGTGAAGCCGAGATTGCCGCCGCCGGTGACTAGGTCCTTGACGAACAGCACCGTGGTGAGGGCCGAGACGACGGCGACGACGAACATCACCGGGTTCCTGGCCAGCGTGCGCGGGTCGAGCTTGCGGAAGGCGCCGCCAATGGCGGGAAGCAGGATGCGGGCATCCATGATGCTTGCTGATTTCGAGCGGCTCATTTTGAAGCTCCGGCTTCGGTGTTGTTGGATGGCACCGAACGATCGGTTGCCGAAAAGAAGTGTGGCGGCCCGTAGGCCAGCAACCAGAGGACGAGCATGACTGCCGCAAGACCGAGAAACGTCGACAGGGTCGGGAAAGGAGGAGGTCTCTCCTCCTTCCCGTGATCGCCACCGTGGCTGATCTTGCGACGCATGGAGTTGAACCAGGGCATGACAGCCTCAGAAGGTCTGCCCGTGAATGCCAGCCAGGTGCTCGATGATCGGCCCGACGGCGAGCGCCGGGAAGAAGGTCAGACCACCGACGATCAGGATGACGCCGACCAGCAGCCCGACGAACAGCGGGCCATCGGTCGGGAAGGTGCCGGCGGAAGCCGGAACCGTCTTCTTCGCCACCAGCGAGCCGGCGATGGCCAGCGCCGGGATGATGACCAGGAAGCGGCCCATCAACATTCCGATGCCGATGGTGATGTTGTACCAGGGCGTGTTGCCGCTGAGGCCGCCGAAGGCCGAGCCATTGTTCGCCGCACCCGACGTGTAGGCGTAGAGAACCTCGGAAAAGCCGTGCGGGCCGGCATTGCCCATCGACGCCACACCGGTCGGCAGCACGACCGCGATGGCGGTGAAGATCAGCATCGCCAGCGGCAGGCACAGGATGGCCAGCATCGCCATCTTGACCTCCTTGGCCTCGATCTTCTTGCCGAGATATTCGGGGGTGCGGCCGACCATCAGGCCGGCGACGAAGACAGCGACGACGATGTACGTCAGGATACCGTAGAGCCCGGCGCCGACACCGCCGACGATGACTTCGCCAAGCTGCATGTTGATGATCGGGATCATGCCGCCGAGCGCGGTGAACGAGCCGTGCATGGCATTGACGGCGCCGCAGGAGGCGGCGGTGGTGATGACGGCAAACAGCGCCGACAAGGCGATGCCGAAGCGTGTCTCCTTGCCTTCCATGTTGCCGCCGTCGATGCCTAGCGCATGCACCAGCGGGTTGCCGGCGGCTTCCGCCCAGTAGCAGACGATGACGCCGCCGATGAACATGACGCCCATGGCCGACAGGATCGCCCAGCCCTGGCGCTGGTTGCCGACCATGCGGCCGAAGACGTTGGTCAAGGCAGCGCCGATGGCGAAGATCGACACCATTTGGATCAGGTTGGAGATCGCGTCAGGGTTTTCGAAGGGATGCGCGGCATTGGCGTTGAAGAAGCCGCCGCCATTGGTGCCGAGCATCTTGATGGCCACCTGCGAAGCGACCGGGCCGACGGCGATGGTCTGCCTCGCGCCTTCGAGCGTCGTGGCCTCGACGTAGGCGCCAAGCGTCTGCGGCATGCCGAGCCAGACATAGACCAGAGTCAGCACGATGCAGAACGGCAACAGCAGATAGAGTGTTGAGCGGGTCATATCGACCCAGAAATTGCCGATCGACTTGCCGGAAGCGCGGGCAAAACCGCGGATCAAAGCGATGGCGATGGCTATGCCGGTGGCCGCCGAAACGAAGTTCTGCACCGTCAGGCCGGCCATCTGCACGAGGTAGGACAGCGTGCTCTCGCCGCCGTAGTTCTGCCAGTTGGTGTTGGTCATGAAGCTGGCGGCGGTGTTGAAGGCCAGTCCTGGCTCAACCGCGGTCATGCCGGCGGGGTTGTAGGGCAGGCTTCCCTGCAGGCGCTGCAGGACATAGAGCACAAGGAAGCCGGCAAGGTTGAACAGCAGCAGCGCCACCGCATAGGTGGTCCAGTGCTGCTCCTCGCGTTCGCTGGTTCCGCAAATGCGATAGAGCCCGCGCTCGATCGGGCCGAAGATTGGCGAGAGCAGCGTGCGGTCGCCGTTGAAGACGCGGTGCATGTAGCCGCCGAGCGGTTTCACGAGCAAAATGATGATCCCGCAATAAACCAGGATCTGTATCCAACCGTTCAGGGTCATGGCTGTGCTTTCCGTGCCTTCAGAAGCGTTCTGGACGAACGAGCGCGTAGGTCAGGTAGGCGAGCAGGAACAAGGTCACGCCACCACCGAGGATGTAATCGAAAAGCATGGTCCTATCCTCAGCTCAAATTCTGTCGCAGGCTTTGACATAGGTGAAGAACAGGGCGAAAAACAAAACCCCGATCCCAAGAACAATGCCGTCCATTATGTTTGTTCCTTTTGCTCACTTGTACTTTGCGCCCTCGACGAAGATTCGCGACGCCATGGCCCGCCGCATTTTTTGCCGCTGACGGAACCGGTTGTGTTTTCTCAAGGGGAATATGGACCCGATCGCCATAAAGGTTCGAGACGGGACGGGGCGGAAAGAAATAGGAATTTCATAAAGGTTTTGGCCTGGCGACCATCCCAGGGGTCGCGGTCGGTGCGTCGCGCACGCCCTACCGGCTGGCCGTCATGCCGGCCATGCGGGACGTCATCGTGCAGCCGGCCCGGAACGCCGAAAAAGCGAAAAGCCCGGCTGGGGGGCCGAGCCGGGCTTCTGTGGTCGGGGTGTGGCTTTCACCCATGACGATGGGAGGTGCATTCATTGCTGAATGGATTTGGCCGGCATTCCAATATCGTTTTGTATTCCTATGGCATCCGAGGCCCATTCCCGCATTTCCGGGGAAGCATCGCTGGACTTGAGGATCGACACCGCCAGCGCTGCCATATCGGCCGGCGGTTTTTGGTTGGCGTCCATATAGGCGAAATAGCCGACCGTGGCGGCACATCCTATCGAAATGGCAGGCGAGACAAACTGGACTGTCTTCAGAACTATTGTTCGGCAGCGTTTGGATGGGCTGGGTTTTGCGACGTCAGCCTCGTCATCCAGGTCAGTCATTCCACCCCGCCCTCGCGAGTCGATACCTCACCATTTAGGACGATGAGCTTCATTGGTTAAAATGCGGATAAAACTTTCACAAGCCTGGTCGCGCTGCGGGCCGAGAACTATACGCCGCAACAATCACTGGCCTTGTGCGCTCTTTGGCAAGGACGAGACGGTTGATATTTACCGAAGCTGCATCTTGATTGCAGCCTTGAGGGTCACGCCTTCTTCACGAACTCGGTTTTGAGCACCAGGCCCTTCACTTGCTTGGTGTTGCATTCGATCTCGCCGGGATTGCCGTTGAGGCGAATGTTCTTCACCAGCGTACCCCGCTTGATCGTCTCCGAGGAGCCTTTGACTTTGAGGTCCTTGATCAGCGTGACGGAATCGCCGTCATTCAATTGAGCGCCGTTGCTGTCGCGCACGATTACATCGTTTGGCATGCCGTCTCCTGTGATTGGATCACCACTACCAGATCACGTAACAATTCCAAAATCGGCTCGTGGGCGTTCACGCGTGATCCTTCTGGCGCCCTTACGAGACGCAACGATATCAGAGGGTTCTACCATTTTTTGTGGGCTGGCGGAGAGAGCGTCCGCCAAAGGTGGAGTGACATAGGGTGACGCACGGTGGCATGGCTAACTGAAAATCCCTGCAAATACAACGAATTTGCCCATTCCAACGGGTCGCGCGCTGACATATACTACCTTCCAATGACACCATAGAGGTGCAAGGAAAGGTGCAAGTGAAATGGCGCGCCCCACCAACAAGCTCTCCGCTCAGGAGGTCAAGTTCGAAGCAAGGCCGGGACGCCACAGCGATGGCGGCGGCCTCTACCTTCAGGTTGAGCCGGGCGGGTCAAAATCTTGGGTCTTCATGTGGAAGCGTGACGGTAAGCGCACAGCGATGGGGCTGGGACGTTATCCCGATAACGGCCTAGGCGACGCGCGCGGTAAGGCTGAAGCGGCTCGCAAGAACCTCGCTGCTGGCCGTGATCCCTTGCTGCAGGTGCGTCAAGAGGCGGAGCGCGAGGAGGCCGACAAGACCTTCTCCGAGTGCGTCGACTTGTTCCTCGATGAGGATCGGAAAGCCTCGTGGAGGAACTCGAAGCACCGGGCCCAATGGGAGATGACGCTTGGCGACGCCTATTGCAAGCATCTCAGGCCGATGCGGGTTTCGACAATCGGCACCGAAGATGTACTGAAGGTTCTGAAGCCCATCTGGTCAGCAAAGCCCGAGACGGCAAGCCGATTGCGTGGCCGTATCGAGCGAGTGTTGTCATTTGCCAAGGGGAAGGGATGGCGTTCCGGCGAGAACCCGGCGCTTTGGCGCGGCCATCTCGATTCGATCCTGCCGAAGCCTGAAAAGCTGAAGCGGCGCGGCCATCATCGCGCGATGGCGTATGGGAGCGTGCCAGCCTTCATGCAGCGCCTGCGCGAGGCCAGCGGCATGGATGCGAAGGCGTTGGAGTTTACGATCCTGACGGCTGCGCGGTCGGGCGAAACGGTTGGCGCTACATGGGATGAGATCGATTTCGAGCAGAAGGTCTGGACGGTCCCGGCAAGCCGCATCAAGGCCGGGCGCAGGCACGAGGTGCCGCTGTCGCCACGCGCTGTTGCGCTCCTGCGCTTGGTGCCGAAGCGCAACGACAACCCGTATGTCTTCCCCGGTCAGAGAAAGGGGAAACCGATCTCGGCAGCCTCGATGGAGATGCTGCTGCGCCGATGGGAACTTAAGGACCAAACGACCATCCACGGCTTTAGGTCCTCTTTCCGCGACTGGGTCGGCGACTGCACCGACTTTCCGCGAGAGGTGGCAGAGGCCGCGCTTGCGCATGTTATAGGCGACAAGGCCGAGCAGGCCTACCGGCGCGGAACGGCATTGGAGCGTCGCCGCAAGCTGATGACGGCGTGGGCCGACTTCCTCGCCAGCGGCGATGGCAAGGACAAGGTGATCCCGCTTGATGGGCGGCGCAAGGTGGCGAGAAAGTAGCCGCGCATGGGGTCCGACAGCCACATGGCCATCCGCGCGGCTTATCTGAAGGCGATGGCCGACGAGGGCGACGAGACCGGCGTCTTCGCCCATATCGTGAGAATGCTCTGGAGGTCCGACGATCCCGAGCAGCGGATGGCAGCCCGACTTTTGCTCAGGTACTGCAGAACGGGCACCTTCCCCGCAGCGGCAAAGGCGAAGACCGGCAGGCCGGCTGGCCCGGTCAAATGCAAAAGGACGCCGACCGGAGAGCCCCGGGAGTGCGAGGTTCCCCGCAACGAGATCGCACTTTCGGTTTTCCATCGCCTTGTCCCCGACCCCAAGCCCCCAAAGCTCGCCCTGGCGGCGATCTTCGACGCGGACGAACGGCGGCGCTCCCTGCGACGGCGCAAGTTGAGGAAAGCGGTCGCTGAAACGGCCTCATACTTCGGCGTCAGCGAGAACGTAGTGCGCGACTGCTTTGAGGAGCACTGCGACGAGCTTCTGCTGTTTGGCGACGCGATCACATGGTCATGACGAAAAGAGGGTCGAATCGGCCTTCGAAATCGTCGTGAAACTGCCAAATCGTTGTTTTGCAAAGCGATTTCAATAGTGCTGTCATGGGCTGTCTATCCCTTTCGAGGAGTGCCAGCCATGAACACCACTGCAGGGGTCGAGCGTACTGATCCCATCGTGGACCTCCTTTCGAAGCTGTCCGACAACCGACTTGCCTATTCGATCAAGGAGGTTGCGGACATGACCGGCCTGAGCCAGAGGACGGTTTTGCGGCGCATCGCCGACGGCAGCCTTCCGGCGGTCCGCAGCCGGGGCAGGACGCTGATCCTGAAGGAACTCAACCACAAGGCAGCCTAGACCCGCCGGCAGTTACCCATGCGCGGCGGATCAAGGTTGTTTTCAGGCTGGTGAGACGGTCCGAAACTACCCCCCATTTGAAGCGCAGGTCAACTGCCCGGCTCCTGACCAAGGAGGCGTCCAATGCCTGCACCGTTGCCGCTCACAGAGTTGCCGCCGTTTCGCCGCCGCGTCACTCTCCCTCACGGCTACGAGGTCGAGTTCGCCTTTGGCTCCTCCGGCCTGAGCCGCAAGTGGTACCCGGCCCGTCCTGTGTTCCGCTCGCATCGCGCGGGCCGTCGCTTCCTTGACGCCTATCGAGACGCGCGGGCGGATTTCTTGCGCGACGTCGCAACAATGCTCGGCGGCACCGTTGTCGTGGCCGACACGGAGGGCGAGGTCGATGTCATCGAGCCGGAGACGCGGCAATGATCGATTTCAAGCCGCCCGACACCGACGTGATGGAAGCTGTGCGGCTTTTGCGGTTTGCGCGCAATGCTCTGCACGCGGCAACGCTGAAGCTCGATGACGCTGGGTACACCTGCGCGGCGCTCGACCACCTCTACTGTGACTGTGCAGGCCTTGTCGCCGATTGGGCTGGGCGCAGGCCCCAACCCGTTCCCGAGCACATGGTCCGCGCGGCTGTCGAATATCGCCACCGGCACGGCAGGAGCTACTGATGACACGTGACGCCGACGAGGATTTCTGGGATCAAGACGAGTTGCAGCCATGGGAGATTGAGAGCCCGCAAGGGGTGAGGCTTGAAGATTTCTTCGCTTACATGCCGCAACACCGCTTCATCTTCGCCCCGACCCGCGAGTTGTGGCCGGCATCAAGCGTAAACTCTCGTCTGCCGCCGATGATGGAGAATGGAGAGAAACTAAGCGCATCCGCATGGCTTGACCGCCACCAGCCGGTAGAGCAACTAACATGGTTTCCCGGCGAGCCGATGATTATCCGCGACAAGCTGGTCGCTGAAGGCGGGTTCATTGACCGCAGCGGCTCGACCATCTTCAACTTATACAGGCCACCCGGATTGCTGCCGGGGCGACCAGAACTTGCAGGTCCGTGGCTCGAGCACGTCCGAGCGGTCTATCCTGACAACGCCGAGCACATAATCCGCTGGCTTGCGCACCGCGTGCAGAAGCCGGGCGAGAAGATCAATCACGCGTTGCTGCTCGGGGGGCCGCCTGGCATCGGCAAGGACACTCTTCTGCACCCAGTCGTCCATGCCGTTGGCGCATGGAATTTTGCCGAGGTGTCGCCGCCGCAATTGCTGGGCCGTTTCAATGGCTTCTTCAAGAGCGTCATCCTGCGGGTCAATGAGGCCCGCGATCTCGGCGAGATAGACCGCTTCGCCTTTTATGAGCACTGCAAGCCGCTGACAGCGGCTCCGCCGGAGGTGCTGCGCTGCGATGAGAAGAACATTCGTGAGCATAGCGTCCTGAATGTCGTCGGCGTCATCATTACGTCGAACTATCTGACTGACGGCTGTTATCTGCCCCCTGATGACCGACGGCACTATGTCGCCTGGTCCAAACTGCCTGCCGCTGGCGAGCCGGGAGCGCTCGACAGCGACTACTTCCAGAGGCTCTATCGTTGGTACGACGAGGGCGGCGGCAACGGGCATGTCGCTGCCTACCTGAGGGAATTTGATCTATCTGACTTCAATGCCAAGGCACCACCGCCGAAGACTGCCGCGTTCTGGGAAATCGTCGATGCAAACCGGAGTTCAGGAGAGAGCGAATTTTCGGACGCCATCGACAAGATGACCGAAGGCAATGGGGGAAGGCCGCCGATCGCCTTCAGTACCGACAAGCTTACCGCGCACCTGCCGGAGCCGCTCGCTACATGGGTGCGAGACCAGAAGAATCGGCGGATTGTCCCGGTAATTCTCGAAAAGATCGGATACGTGCGGGTGCAGAACCCGCACACCAATAATCACCTATGGAAAATCAATCAGCGCAGGCAGGTCGTGTACGGTCTCCGATCCCTGTCGGAAAGAGCCCGGCTTGATGCGGCAATGGACCTCTACAGCAGCGGCGAAGCCTAGCACTGTTGGCACTGGTGGCACTGGTTCTCCAACTCGCATGTTTTGTACGCGGCGGTACAAATCCGCTGAAATGACAGATCACTGCCACCAGTGCCAGCACTGTCGGATGAGCCGACCCCTTGGAACCCTGCCGACAAGGCCGAGGCGCTGGCCTCCTACGCCCGGCAGGCCGACGACGACACGCTGCTGGATTACGCCATGCGGGTGAAGGCACGGGCGGTCAGGCGGGCCGGTGAACTGCTCAAGGAGTTCGACGGCAAGGGCCGCAACCAGTTTTCCAAGGATGGTGGGGGTGCCCCCACCACCCAGCGGCAGGCCGCCGAAGAGGCGGGCATGTCGAAGGATCAGCAGGTGCAGGCGGTGCGGGTCGCCAACGTGCTGCTCGATGCGTTCGAGGCGGCAATCGGTGGCAACCATCCGGCAACCCGCCTGTGGCCATCATTAGACGCGCCGCATGTCCCGGATGACCTCTTGATGCATCTGTTCGCCCGCCTGAATAGCCCATTGGCCGAGGCTTCCGACAAAAGGGTTGTCCTGCGTTATCAATCTTGCCCGTCCGATCACGGCAGGTCTTGATAGGCGAAGCTGGGAGGAGGCAAGCTAGGAGGAGGACAGACCATGCCGGAGATCACCACCCCGTCCCTCACGCCGGTCGAGCGGGCTGCCCACTGGCTCGCAAAGCAGCCTGTCGGAAGCGTAGAAAATACCTTGCCGACCCTAATGAAGCAATTCAAGCCCTCCGCTCCGGATGCCATGCGAGCCATCAAGCGCGCCAATTTGTTGCGCGCCGCGTCGGCACGCGGGCCAGCGCCTTAATGCGACGGCGCGCAAGACCGTGGCGGCAGCCACGCCGTTGAGGTAAGCTTCCACACGCAAGAGGAGGTGCACATGCCGTCCGATCAGGAACTCTTCGCGAAAGGGTTGGCAGCCTACAAAAAGGTCGTGAGCTTGAATTACATGGCGCACAAGGAGGTCTATGACATCCTGCGGCAGGTTCTGTTGACCGAAGCTCCTGATCAGTTCGTGTTTCTAGACGTCGCCTGCGGCACCGCCACTGCCTCGGCAGAGGCACTGAAGGGCACCAATGTCGGGCGCTACATTGGGATCGACATTTCACAGCCATCGCTCGACGTGGCCCGGAAAGCGCTAAGCGACCTACGCTGTCCGGTTGATCTCCGCTGTCAGGATTTCGTTGAGGCGTTCGACGCGTGGGACGAACCTGTCGATGTCGTGTGGATTGGCCAGTCCCTTCACCATCTCCGTTACCCAAGTGAAAAGCAGGCCTTGATGCAGCGGGTTCGATCTGTGCTGCCGTGCACCGGGCTGTTCCTGATCTGGGAGCCAACCTGTCTTGAGGGCGAAGATCGGGAAGGATGGTTCAAAAGGTTCGGGCGGCTGCGACCGGAATGGTCGATGGTCACTGACGAGGAATTTGCCGCGTTTGATAGCCACTGTCGCGCGTCGGATTATGCCGAGACTTCGGCGACATGGATGGCAATGGGGCGCGAGGCTGGTTTCGAGCGGGTAGACGAGCTTCTGACGGTACCGAACCAGTTGGCACGGGTTTATCGATACAGCCACTGACAACGCGGCGAGGGCACCGCCGGTGTTAATCGCTGTGGCGTCAATCGGGTGACTGCGGTATTCTGACACCACCATGCCAAAGTCCAAACTGAACATAAGGCACGAGCGTTTCTGCCACGCCCTTGCCGAGGGCCTCCCCCAGTCCCGCGCCTACATCGAGGCAGGCTATGCGGCGCGCGGCAATGCTGCTGAGGTGGAGGCGTCGAAACTGGTCAGGATGCCTAAGGTGGCCGCCCGTGTTGCCGAGTTGCAGGCTGAGGCTGCAATACGCTCGGACGTCACTGTTGACGGCCTCGTCGAAGAATTGGAGCAAGCTCGCATTGGCGCAATGGCGGCAAGGCAATACTCGGCAGCAGCTGGCGCAATCCTTGGCAAGGCCAAATTGCTCGGGCTGATTACTGACAAGGCCGAAATCGAGACCGCAGTCCGTCGTCCGATGCGCGAGCCTGGCGCGGTCCGACAAATGTCGCTGCAGGAGTGGGAGGAGCGGTTCAGGCCGAAGACCTCCGCAACGCAGCTGGGTAACGGCAAGCCCGCCGCTGAACCGGAGAAGACGGAGCCGGAGGAGGAGATCGGGATCATCGAAACCATCCGGCGGGCCAAGGCGGCCATACAGGCGAAGTCGGGTTCGACTTAACGTCGCCGAGGACACCCCCGCAAAGGCACCTCGTGCGGCCATAGAGGCCCGCTCGGGGCCGGGCGGAGTTCCTACCTCCCGAAGGACCTTGCGCCGTTCTACGGGCCGCCCGGCAGAGTCAACGTCACTGCCCGCTGAACCCCGGTGCAACCTCTTCTTCCGACCCTCTGATGACCTTGTAAAGTTTGAATACGAGCGTATACATTCCTTACACACACGGATGTCGCCTATGAAGCCCGCAATCGCCTATCTTCGCGTCTCGACCGACCGTCAGGGCAAGAGCGGCCTCGGCCTCGATGCCCAGCGCCAGTCAATCGCCCGCTTCGTCGAGGCCGAGGGGTTCGAAGTCGTCGGCGAGTTTGTCGAGGTCGAAACTGGCAAGGGAGCCGATGCGCTCGCCAAACGGCCACGGCTTTCGGCAGCGTTGGCGGCAGCCAAGCGCAACGGCGGTTGCCCGGTGGTCGTCGCCAAGCTGGACAGGCTTTCGCGCGATGTGGCGTTTATCAGCGACCTGATGTCGAAGAAGGTGCCGTTCATCGTCGCCGAGCTTGGCCCCAAGGTCGAGACCTTCATGTTGCACATCTATGCGGCGGTCGCCGAGCAGGAGCGCGCGGTGATCAGCAGGCGCACCAAGGAGGCTCTGGCGGCGGCAAGGGCGCGCGGCACCGTGCTCGGCAGCCCCGACCTTTCCCTCGCTCAGCAAAGGTCACGGGAGGTTCGTATGACACAGGCCGACGCTTTCGCGACCAACCTCCTCCCGATTATCCGCGACATCCAAGCGAGCGGGGTCAAATCCCTGAGGCAGATCGCGGCGGCACTAAATGCGCGCGGCATCGCCACCGCGCGCGGCGGGACGTGGACTGCGGTTCAGGTGACAGACATCGTCAATCGCGATGCTCGTATGAAGTCCAGTCCGCGCCAGCCAATCGCGACGGCGCTGCAAGATGAAGCTGCAGAGGTTGCTGAGCCCGGCTCTCGGACGCCGCTCGGCTCGCGCTGGTAGCGTGCTACACGTTCAGGATGAACAGAAAGCAGCAAATCCGAAAGCTCGCCCGGCGCTATGCTGACAACTACTACCGGGGCACGCACAGCACGAACGTGGCGACGTGGGGCCGGGTGTCTGCGCGTACCACCTTTGGGCTTACATGCGGCAGTGGCTCGACGACCATGATGAACTGCCCTCAGGTACGCATGTCGTGCCAGCAACCGTGGCCCGGTCGCCGGGCTTCACTGTTGGTCCCGAGCGCACGGTCGACTTCACTCGCCTGCGCAATGATCCAGACTATCCCGAGAGCTATGTTGCTCATATCTCGCCGCTCTCCTCGGTCACTGCCTAGCCGTCGGGCTCGCTGAGTTGAGTTACGCAAGAACACACCGAGTACGGGCGGCTGGACCACCCGGTACCCGCCCCGCCCGGGTTTGTCGGCAGCGGGGGTGGGGTGGCTTTGGGGGCCCCATGTTCCGGCGCGCAGAGCCGAAACAGCGGCGCGCCCTCCTCCAATCTGACCACTGCTGTTTGCGGGTCGGCAATTCACCGTGTTATCGATTTCTGATCGGAGACCGAGGCTGAACCATTGAACAATGCATTTGAGGGAATGGCTGCGTTCGTGGACGATTTTGATCGTCGATTGAGGCGCATCGAAGATGACGTGGCCCACATTCTGGAATTACTGCAGCAGAACAGGGTAACCCCTCCTGAAGTTGACAACGTTCGCCTGAACAAGAAACTTGCCTATACGCTGCGAGAAGCGAGCGAGGCCACGGGTCTTTCAAGGGCAAAATTTTACAGCTTGTTTAAGGAGGGGAAATTGCAACGGAGCAAGGCAGGTGGGCGCACCTTAGTCCTCGCGACCGAGTTGGAGCGGTACTTGCGGGAGGTGTCCTGATCAACGGCGGCCAACGGAGCAACTGCCTCGGCTCATCGGCAAGCTTTGGACCAATTTCCCTGAACTCGCATCTCCAGAACGCCCAACTTGATGGCTCAGGGCGTTTATGTGCCCACTTCACCACACCTTCTGGGTTCCAATGGCCAACTGACCGTATTGTCAGCAGATAGCATCTGACCATCTCTGCGGCCTGGCACGGCGATGCTATGGTCGGCATGATCGGCAGCCAGGAGGACATAATCCATGCCCGCGATCACCCGTCGCACTCTTCTCGCGCTGACCGGCGCAGCGGTTGTCGTCGACCCAGTGTGCGCTGACGTAAAGACGTCGCCGCAGCTGGAGGCACTGATCGCGGCCCATGAGGCGGCCTATGCCGCGTTCCACCGTGTTGTTCATCGAGCGGGGAGCAGCAGGGATGACCGCGAGCGGGCCGACGGGGTCGAGCAGGAGGCGCTGCTGGCCGTCTGCTCCTATCCTCCGGTCAGTCGGGACGACTGCCGGGCCAAGGCGAAATATCTGCTCGCCGTCGAAGCGCGTGGCGAACTCGATTTGCAAGAGCACGTGCAGGCCATCCTGCACTCGATCATGCGGCGCTGATGGATCGTCTGGTGCAGACGGCGGCGCTTAGCCGGCCCGAGCCCGGGTGGCCTAGTGAGGCCTCTAGAGGGCCACGGGTACCCTCCCGGTTCCACCCGAAGGCCGGGCCCCATGTTCTGGCGCGCGCTTTGAGTTTTGGATGGCCTAGTCCGCCGGATGGTCGTGCTCCTCGCGCTGTTTGTCTGCGTCATGAGCTACAATTAAATATTTGGAACGTTCTTGGACTCAAATTACCGGGAGGTCTGGAAAGGGGCGTTGATTTGACTTTGGCAGGCGTTCAAGATCGCTCCGACTTGAATAGAACCGAGAGCCGAGTATTAGGATGACAAAGGCAACCACGATCGCATGGCTCCTGCGCATTGGTTTCGAAGCGTCGGCCATCTTACTTCTCGCCAACTTGTTTACCGGCAGCTTCACCCCCAGCTTCTGGCACACCTTCTTCGGCATCTACGTCGGGTGGTATGCTTTTTGTGTTCTCTTTTGGGTTTATCGCACGGTCGTCGACACGTTAGTCTTCCGCATCATCAAGACCATGATTGTCAACGAGCAGGTGCAGATGATGATCGAGATGAAAATGCCAGCCGACGAGTTCCCGTACGAAGAGTTCGGCACTTATCTCGATCGTGTCGTGGCCGATGCCAGTGCCCCCGGAATTGCTAAGTTTCAGGCCGGGGTGATGGCGGGCATCCTGCAATGCCACACGGCGCTTTTTCCGAGGCTCAGGCTGCAGAAAGTCTACAATGAAGCCCGCTTGCTTCATCGCCGCAAATTGCAGGCGACCTAGGCCGTCGTTTTCACAGTACCTGCCTCCCAAGCCGGGCTTTTACGTCATATCGCAGCTAGCTTGTCAGATCGATCCGTCTGTCGCGACGCGCCGAACAAATCAGACAGGCGCACGTTAATCCTCAAAGCTGAGTTGGATCGCTATTTTCGGGAGATAACCTGATCGGCGAGCGCCGTCGGATACAGCAGATGGAACAGCTGCCGCCGCTGGCTCGGGGCTCCAACAGGACACACACCCTAGCTGATTGACTGCCGAAGATTGATGGCAATGTGGCCCTACCTCCCGGCCCGTCAGATTTGCCGCGAAGCTTTGGACGCCGAGAACTGCGCGTACTTACGGAAGCCCCTTGAAAACTTGCTTTGCTGATCGCGCCCCCATGATGAGACGCGATGGTTGCGGCGGTGATAGAGAGAGTTTTCGCCAAGGCAGGGGCCGTTGATCCTTCTGCGCTTGTCGCACCAACATGACGTCAAAGCTTCATGGCCCGTTGCCTTCTGCGGCTGCATTTCCTGACCCAGAGGAGGCCAGACGATGCAGAGGGCTGAAGTCGACCTCCAGTGCAGGATATGTGGTGTAGAAACCGGGGATGCTGCGCGTTGCCCGAGCAGTGTGGATGCCGTTGGGCATCTCGCCGTGCTCGGCCAGCCAGTTGACGGCGTAGTCGGTCACGACGTGCGCCCCGACGGCGATGGACGGCGGGCGATGCGGGCCCGGTCCCAGATAAGCTTTGGCCCATGCCCTGGCGAAGGCATGGATGCGCCGCCGCTGAGCGGAAAAACGGTTCTTGTACATGTGATGCTCCCATGGCGGAGAGCCGCACATGTAGCACGACTTCATCGAGTTGGGCACATGCGCCACGGAGAAGTCGATTGAGCGCGGCAGCGGTGTGCTGCGCATTTCTTGGTGGTGGTCCCCCCGGCACCGCCCGGGGGCGGTTTGCCCGAAGGCCGGGAGCGGGGCACGATGTGGGGCCTCTATAATCCGCACGTTTTCGCTTTCTTAAAAGCTCTTTGTGGGATTGGCGGCAAGGCTACCGAGGCCGCACTCTTCACCTGTATCGGCATCCGAAGCGGCAAAAATATCCATTTAAGCCGCGCCCCGATTGACAAGCCAATAAGAAATGGACGGCGGGGCAATTTCCCAAACTCGGCGCTAACGACAGGCCTGAGCCTGTCCACTACAGTTTGTGTTTGCCGCCGGTTTCGCGGGCTAAGGCCGCCACCGAAATGGTAGGCACCGAAGGGATAATCAAAATGAGAAAAATCCTGATCGCCGCACTGTCGATACTTATCCCCGCAATTGCGAATGCTGGTGATGATCCGGACCAGCAAATACACTGGGAAAATATCGGAAACTGGACCATCACAGTCAGTAAAAACACGAGCGTGTGCGTTGCAGGTTCAGACTTCGATGGTGGTACTTTTATCGGCATGTCGGTCAAGAATGACGGAACTGCCGGGTTGTTGGTCACCAATAACCTCTGGAAAGATGACTTCTTCAAGGGAGGGAAGTACGCTGTTGCGCTAGAACTTGATAGTCGTCCGGAGATCTTGACCGGCTATGCCACAGACGATGGCGCACTCTTTTTTAGCGTAACTCCGGCGTTCATCGTTGACTTCGCCCTGAAGGATGCTTTCGGGATTTCGTTCTACGGAAACTCGATGGGGCGGTATAGCCTTGCTTACACCAAACGGGCCGTCCGTTCGCTACTTGCCTGCCAGCAGAGCATGGACAAGGCCAGCATTGGCTCAGCCGATCAATCCGTCTCATACTAAGATTTCACCGGCAGCTAATCTCGCTGAATTAATACACACGCGGTCTTAGCGACCGCACAAGGGGAAAATACTGATGGCCGTGAAGCACCGCCTCGACTGGAACGGTACCCAGAACATCGTCGTCATCGACAACACCGCGAACGGCGGCCACGTCGAGATGACGCTGGCGGAGTTCGTGAAGCTCGCCGACAAGGTCATCACCAAGACGTTCGAGCCGACCAACCCCGGCTACCGGAAGTCGTTCCGGCTGCTTCCTGCTCTTGCTGCGGCCAGATAGGTGCAGCGGGCCCGCTCCCGGTGCTGACGGTCGACTTCAGCCGCCTGCACCGTCACCTCCCCGCTGCTGAGTGAGGAACAGGCCTGCCACATGACTTACGTCCCGCAGAAACCCACCTCGATGCGCGATGTCGCCGGCTACACGCTAATGCAGCGCGCCCGCGCCACCGACACCAAACGCCCCGGCGGTCGCGACCCACGCGTCGAAATCTGGCACTACGCCTCCGACACGCTGAAGCACGTCGCGCCCAGCTGGATGGCGGCCATTGCATGGGCGAACGAACACCGGGCGATCCCAAAGCTGGCGAAGGTCTGGCCGCATCGCGAGCATGGCTAGCAGCGAGACGAAACCACAATGCTGCGGACATCGCTCGGCTCGCGCTGGTAGCCGGTACGGCAGCTGGACCACCCCGACCTGGCCCGCAGGGGTTTGCCCGAAGGCCGGGGGTGGGGCGAATGTGGGGCCCCATGTCTCGGCGTCCTTTCGGGTTTCAAGGCTTTCTACCATGAGAGAAAACGCTAGCGTGTCACCTGCAATACGCTTGCCCAACGCTGCCAGGAGCGAGGCTCGCGACGTGTCTTTTCGATGCTGTGCCCGTCACCGGTCGCTTAATTGCCCTTGCCGGTACCTATTAATTCTTCCAACGTTGAGACTGTTTCGCACAAAGACTGAAGTGCTTGCGGACACAATGGACCCTTGGGAGCGACGGTTGCATTGTGGTCGAAAAAAGTAATGCCGCCCCCTACAGAGAGGACTGCCATCGTTAAAAACAGTACTAGCATGACGGACTTATAAAAAAGCTCAATCTTACCGTCGGAATGCAATCTGCCTTCCTGTCGAAATTTGTCATGGGAAACGAGTAGATTCGCTATCCAACTCAATGGCCACCGGGGCGTAAACGGGCTCTCTTCTCCAATTTTGGCGCTCAGCGATAGCTCTGGAATCTCATCTTTGTACTGCTGTTCGATTGCTATTCCGTGCTTTACGGAACCTACGAGCAGTCTGTGATACCAATAGCGGTCTATGAAATACAGCAGCCACGTGGCGAACAATCCAAACATTGGAACCAGGGTGGAGAACTTAATGCGAAGGTCACCGATTTCGATGCTGAGATTTTGATCGAGTAGAAATCCGAGTGCCGCAAAGAATCCGAGTAGGATCGTCACAAACATACCACGGATGCGCATGCTAACGTCGTTGAAATGCCGTTGAACTTCGATAATCGACTTCCAAATTTCGATCACTTCATTTCGCCGCGCTTCTTTCATGCTTATCACTTCGCCTGTTTGAATTCGCAAAAGTCAAACAGCGGTAGGATTTCCGAAAATGAGCTATCAAGTGTGTGGGTTGGTTCCACGTGCTCGCGCTCCTTAATCTTCTGCTCTCGTTCAACCTCTTCCAGAGTCCAATGGGTTACGTCCTGCAGGAGCTTATATTCAGGGCGCTTGTGGGCCTGCCCATATTTTGCCCACGCGTCCTCAATCCCGCCGTCGAGTGCCATAGCGACGTCTTTCATCAAGTTGTCCCCGACGTAAACGCAATCGGCCTTGTTGAGTCCCAAATCCGACACGATGGCGTTGAGAACTGCGGTATCTGGCTTTTTTGATCCCTTTGGGGTGAAGTGCTGTTTGGTGAAATTAAGCTTGAAATGTTCAGATGGGTACTTCCGCAGATCCTCTTGAGAAAGCCCTTCCGGCAACAAGTGGTCTTCCGGACAAAAGACGTGGTCCAGCACTCCGTCTAGTCCCAAGCGCCGGAGGCGGTAGTTTGAATAGAATGACATCGACTCGGTGTATCCAATGATCAGAGTTCCCGCTCCCTTTATCGTCAGCAAGGTCTCTCCTACCGTTGGAAAGAGCCTTAGATAGTCACGGCGTTGGCGGCGATAAATATCGATTGCAGTTCCAAATACCTTGGTTGCCTCGCGACCTGACAGAAACCTTTGAATGGAGGGAAGCTCCTCGATCAAAAACGAATATTCTGAAGTCCCGTGCCTCCGATGGACCTCACGTATTTCTGGAATTAGTCTGTCTTTTGTAATACCGCTGATTTCCGCGATCTCGTCGAGCATGGGTGAGAAGCAATTCAGCCAAAGCTCGACCCAATCAAAAAGCGTGTTATCCAAGTCGGTGATTAGCGCAGTCTTTTTGGGTTGCATCTCTCTCTCGAATCTATCGCAAGTGTAGATCACATAGCCGGTTGATCGGACGGTGAGCAACATCATATTCACTGGGACGACAACTCCTAAAGCGGCCCAACCAGCGATCGCGCTGCGGGGCGTGGGATTTGTGGGGCCCATCACGCTGCGTACTTTCGGTTTTCAGGAGCCTCAACCGGCCAGCAATAGACGCGAAGAGCGACTGCGGGAGCGAATACATTTTGTCGGCAGACAATGTGGTCGCGCTCCAGAGCCCCTCTCCGAACCGTAGCGCCGGTTATACGATCGCGCCGAGGCGCGTTGTGTGTTACGGGGCCTGCTGTTGGAAATAATGAAAGGGCGGCCCGGTGGGGCGCATGTTGTTTAAAGTAAGTGTTACGGATAGAGCTATGCGTTACTAGCTTTGTCGTGCAGCTATTGGAAGTTGGGGGAGTAGAAATTGAACGCTTCGAGATTACTCGAGATTGTCGGCCTACTGTTGGACGGAGAAGACCAGGCTGCGACAGAATCTCGCTTCGCCGGTTTATCCACAGCCTTGGGTCAGCTTGTCGCGTCACCCGCCGAGCCATCTTATCAACAGGCATTTTCTGAAGCGCTGGACAAACTTAACGAATCACTGGACGTATTTTTACAATTGTTCCAGCCTGCCCAGATAAATCTACTTTATGATATTGGTGCGGGTAAGTACTTTCTAGACGATATTGTAAACGACATTCGTGATTGGGTATCTGAGGGTCCCGCAACACCAGCAGTGGCTCAGGATAAGCTAGCCAAGTTCCTTAAGCGGCGAACCGCTTTCGTCACGCAACTCAGAAATCTTAGGACGTCACTAGCATTTGTCGGCATTAAAAATGACGAACTGGAGCCCGGTCAAGCTGAAGTGGGCTTCCTCTTGCCACGCGATTTGTTCAACAATCAGTTGGATAAACTTATTGACGAACTTCGGTTCGTAAAAAGAGCAATCCGGGCTTTCTCCGAGGCTGCCACCGGATCTGCCGAACCAATCGAGGTTCGCCAAATTTCGACTAGTGATCCCCAATTTTTTTTCGGCCTTTCCACGGCCACGATCACACTGCTCGGCCTAACTGCGACTTGGGCAATAAGCACGTGGAGACAGGTTGAAGACATTCGCAAAATACGCGCAGAAACCGAAAAAATCTCGGCCTTCAAGGATGATCCAATAGCTGAGTTATTCGATGCGAAAATCAACAAGGTAGTCGAGGAATCGGTCAACTCGAAGGTCGAAGAGTTGTTGGCGAACGTCGCGGGGAAAGATGGTCGAAAGCACGAGCAGACTTCAGACCTGAAATGGGCACTGGAGTCGATGCTAGCACGCGTTGAGCGCGGCATGACTGTGGAGATACGGCTCCTCCCGCCAACGATTGAGGATGGCGACCACGGTGCGGCATCTGCAAATATTCAATTCCAAGATCTGAAGAGGGTGGCGGACGCACTTGTATTTCCTGCGATGGAAGGTGATCCCGTCTTGGCCTTGCCGCCTGTCGAAAAGCCAAATCAAAAGGCGACACGACGCGCGACAGAAGCCGAAGCCTGAGCACGCCGTCCCATGCATCCGCGTCAATTTCTTCGGACTACGTTGAGGCCGCTGTCGGCGATTGGGTGTCCCAGCCCTTGAGCATCCGGCACGCGATCTTGGCATTGTGTGAAATCGATAATCTCGCCGAGCACTTCATTTTGCACACCAATCCCATCGCCCCAGAAATCAGTGCGGCGCGGGATGCTCTCGGCTCGGCAGTGCATCAGTTGGCCATCGCGCGGGACACACACGACACTCACAAGCATGGGGCGCTCGGCAGGAAGTCAGCGATGATTACGCAGGGCCAAAAGCCAACCCAAGCTCAGCGCGGTGGGGGCTTCTCTGCAGAGGCGATCAGTCCCGCCTTCGACGTAGGTGAGCCTGCGCTTGTTGTGATCGAGGATGACCAGACGCGGCACTACGTGGATGACGTTATCGGGAAAGCCATGGGCTATTGGCGAGCCGAAATTGCGAAAATCCCGACCTAGCCGGAAATGATCGCCTAAAATATTTCTCCGCCGAATCCTCAGCATTCCACAGGCACCGCGTCACTTTGGACAAGGATCTACTAACCGCTCGCGCATGAGTGCAGCTATCGCCTGTTCCTGGCGCTTCTGACTGAGTTGTCGGCTGAGTTCATGGGCCTTCTCGGGTCCCATGGTTCTGGCCGCCGCCGTAATGAAATCGCCCATTTCGTCAGGGCACCCGCTCACTATGGCAATCGCCACCTGATCAGCTGGTTCGCAAAGTTTCCTGAACAAATCCAGTTGCCGAACATAGCAGCGGTCGAAGGCGTGGACGCTTTCACTAAAGTCGTCCGCAAGGACTGCCGTAGTGTTTAGTAAAAGAACTAGGCACAAGATATTTCGCATGGGCCATAGTGAGATGAAAATCCACAGTTGTGCAAGGCGAGCCGCCAGCGAAAAAGGTAGCCGACATCGACTGCGCATGTTGGCCACCCGACATTCACACCTTCTCTCCCTTAAGCGGCAGCCCGTGCCGCTTTAGGTATTCCGCCTCAGTCTCACCCTCCAGAAGCGGCGACGCTAGTGGCGCACCATACCGCCGCTCACCGGCATAGGGCAGCGCATGCTTCCACCAGTTGGTTGGGCGGCCTTTAAGACGGCAGGCACAGTGGGCTATTTCTTCTGCCCATTTCCTGAGGTTGAGGCGTTCGACGGCGATCTTGAGGGACTAAATCTCGCGTGGAAGCCGGAGCGCGTTACGCAGATCGATGAGGGCGGAGACCTGACTCCTGTGGAATTTGCAGAATGGCGGCGTGCCTACTGTGACCAGCAAGTGGAGGCTGGCGCGGATAGCGTGTGGCCTGTCTGGATTGTTCCGATCAGGCTGGAAGGCCAGATCGCCGGTTACGCCTCGTTTCAGCACGACGATCCCACTCTGGGTGGAGTGTACGACACCATCGAACAGGCGGAAGCCGCGCTATCTGAATAGGGCGCATTCAAGCGGAGCTAACCGCCCCTAGGGTGCGGCAGGGCTCACTACGGAACGGCTCCACACACGCATCAATCACGCGCTGAAGGTGCAAGTAACGGTGCAAGCCAATTCTGCGTCGCAGCAGAAAATATAGCTAAATCAATACGTTATAGAAAATCTTTGGCGGAGAGAGCGGGATTCGAACCCGCGTTACGGTCTCCCGTAAACACACTTTCCAGGCGTGCGCCTTCAACCACTCGGCCACCTCTCCGTCCATGCATGTCGCGCCGGCCGGTTTCGCCGCGCGGGTTGGGGAGATGCACCTCCCTTGGGGCGGTGGCGCGGTATTCCGCGCCGGCGTCGCCAACCAGCGAACGCCCTTCCCCTGCACCTGAGCCGTCGAAGCAACAGGCGCGGGGCTCATCTAGTCGATCCGGGGCCGAATGCCAAGCCATAACGGCAGTCTATTCGCTTTGCCGGCCACACAGCGTTCGCGAAGCCGCCTGCGCGCCCTTTTTGAGGTACCGCCGGCCGAATGATGTGCACAGGCAACACCGCACGGCTGGCCTTGCTTGACTTCGCCTCTGGCCATCTGTCGAGTGACGCAAAGACCAATCGTCGCTGCCCTGCTCGGCATCATCCTCGGCGCCGTCATCGGCGCCCTCGCCGGCTTCTTCGCCGGCTCGATCATTGCCGACACCACCGACATGAGCTGCTTCGAAGGCGCCTGCGGCTTTTTTGCCGTGTTCATCGGCTTGGCCGGGCTGGTGATCGGCGCCATCGGCGGCGGCATTTTCGCCGTCTGGCGTGTCCAATGGCGCAAACGCAAGCCGGTGGCTTAGGGCCGACCGGAGAAAGCGCGGACTTCAAATTCGCGTAGGCCGATTGCGAAGTGGGCAGGGCCATTCTATCTCTCGTTTCGAAATGTGCCGGAAGGCCCTCGGGAGGAGCTTGAGGACTGGCCCGGGAGGAAGGTCTCTGATGTTTCGCTTCGTCTTCCGTCTTGCCGCCATGGTCGCCCTGTCGATTTCCGTCATCATGGCGGTGCTCGACGCGACGCGCACCGTGGCGGCCTCAGTGCTGGTGCTGACACCGCTCAACACCAGCTGGCTGGCGGTCTCGCCGGACACTCGGGCCGCCTTCGAGACCTTCGTTCGGGCCAAGGCCGGCCCTCTGCTGTGGGACGGCGCCGTCGCCTGGGCGCTCAACCAGCCGGGCTTCGCCGTGTTCGCGGCGCTGGCCTTCCTGCTCTATGCGATCGGCTACAGGCGGCAACCGCGCGGACGGTTCGCCGCGAACTGATCCCCTTCCGCGTTTCACCCAGAGAGGAAAGCCGTGCATGTTCTTTCTCAGCGACATGCTGAACAAGAAGCTCAATCTGCCGAAGCCGTCCGAGGCCCTGCCGGGCCGCGCCAGGGCGATCCCGACCGCACCACGGCACAAGGTCTTGAAAAGACCGCTCAAGGGTCCCTATCCCGAGGGGCTGGAGACGGCGATGTTCGGGCTCGGCTGTTTCTGGGGTGCGGAGCGGCTGTTCTGGCGGAGGGAAGGCGTCTGGGTCACGGCGGTCGGCTACGCCGGCGGCATCACGCCCAATCCGACCTACCAGGAAACCTGCACCGGGCTTACCGGCCATGCCGAAGTGGTGCTGGTCGTCCATGACCCCAAGATCGTCTCCTATGCCGCGCTTCTGAAGCTGTTCTGGGAAAGCCATGACCCGACACAAGGCATGCGCCAGGGCAATGATATCGGCACCACCTACCGCTCCGCGATCTACGCGATCGGTGATGCGCAATTGCAGGCGGCGAGCGCCTCGCGCGATGCCTATGAGGCTTCGCTGCGCGGCGCCGGCCACGGCAGGATCACCACCGAGATCGCGCCGGCGACCGAATTCTACTTCGCCGAAGGCGATCACCAGCAATATCTGGCGAAGAACCCTTACGGCACTTGCAACTTGAAAGGCACGGGCGTCGCTTACGACATTCCGGCCGCCGCCTCCGCCTGACGCCTTTGGCGCAGGGATCAAGCTTCCGCGCGGCTTGCCCGCGCCATGCTTTTCCAAAAGGTCAAAATTCCGCGTGAATTTTGTTTCGGGCCGTGCCAGATTGCCGCCGAGCGGGAGGGGAATACACTCCTGGCTGACGTCGCATGCCTGCCGGAGAACCGGGCCGGTATGCGGTGCATAACGGAAAAAATAACCGACAGGGTGTGGATCACATGAAACGTATCGTTCTCGGCCTCCTGGCCGCAACCGCAATGGTTCTTCCGGCTTTCGCCGCGGATGTCCAGCCGGCGCTTCTCTATGATCTCGGCGGCAAGTTCGACAAATCCTTCAACGAGGCAGCCTACCACGGCGCCGAAAAATTCAAGACCGAGACCGGCACGGCCTATGTCGAATTCGAGGTCTCCAACGCCTCGCAGCGCGAGCAGGCGCTGCGCCGCTTTGCCGAGGATGGCCGCAACCCGATCGTCATGGCCGGCTTTGCCTGGGAGGACGCGCTGAAGAAGGTCGCGGCCGAATATCCTGACCTCAACTTCGCCATCATCGACGATGCCGTCGATCTGCCCAATGTCCGCTCGCTGGTATTCAAGGAGAATGAAGGCTCCTATCTGGTCGGCATCCTGGCGGCGATGGCTTCGAAGTCGAAGAAGGTCTCCTTCATCGGCGGCATGGACATTCCGCTGATCCGCAAGTTCGAATGCGGCTATGTCGGCGGCGCCAAGTCGGCCGGCGCGACGGACGTCATCCAGAACATGACCGGTGACACGCCGGCTGCCTGGAACGACCCGGCCAAGGGCGGCGAGATCGCCAAGACGCAGATCGACCAGGGCTCCGACGTGGTCTACGCCGCGGCCGGCGGCACCGGCGTCGGCGTGCTGCAGGCGGCGGCTGATGCCGGCAAGCTTGGCATCGGCGTCGATTCCAACCAGAACGGCCTGCAGCCCGGCAAAGTGCTGACCTCGATGATGAAGCGCGTCGACGTTGCCGTCTACAACGCCTTCATGGACGGCAAGAACGGCACCTTCAAGGGCGGCCTGCAAAACCTCGGCCTGAAGGAAGGCGGCGTCGACTACGCCATGGACGAGAACAACAAGGCGCTGGTGACCGACGAGATGAAGGCGGCCGTCGAAAAGGCCAAGGCCGACATCATCTCCGGCAAGATCCAGGTGCACGACTACACCGCCGACAACGCCTGCCCCTATTGAGCGGCACAAATATTCGGCCATGATCTGCAAACCGCCGGGCGCAAGCCCGGCGGTTTTGCGTGGCCTATAATTTACCCGCCAGATACCCCAGCGCGAAGGCCACGATCAGGCCGACGGACACGGCAAATCCGCGCCGGCCGCCAAGCGCGTGCAAGCCGATGCCGTGCGGCCGCCGCGACAGGCGTTCGATCACGGCTGGCGACCCGGCATCGCCCAGCCCGGAGCTGCGCATCTGCGGCAGGTCTCCGATGCGCTGCGTGATCTGCTTCCAGCGCTCTTCGCCATCGGCCGGTTCGGCATGGTCGAAGACATGCGTGCGTTCGGCTAGCCGCACGACCGCATCGCGGAAGGCCGGGTCGAATTCCAGATCGCGCTCGGCCCGTTCGCGTTCCATGTCGTTCATCAGGCCGAGCACATAGTCGCCGGCCCGCGCGATACGATCGCTTTCACCGGCCATGGCGGGCGCGCCCCTTTTCCTCACCAGTGCGGCGGCTTGGTTACAGGCACTTCATCTCCTGTCTGCTCCTCCAGTGCCAGGAACCGATCGGTCAGCGCATCGAGCTTGCGCTGCATGCGCTCGATCACCTTCCACTGTTCGGCGATCTGGCCGGACAGTTCCTCGATGGTCTTCTCCTGTTCGGCGGCGCGGATCTCCAGCGTCGTCAGCCGGTTGGCGAGCACGGTCATTCAAAATCCCCAGTCTTGCAGCGTACGGCCTTTGCGCCGTGATGCGCATTTCGGCCTCGCCATATTAGCGAATGTGAAGGCCCCGGCCACGTTGGAAATTGACAAGCGCACCGGGATTTGTCGAGAGTGGCCCTGCTCCGGCCAATTGGCACGGGCGGAGCGTCATGCTAGGCGTTTTGACCAAGCGATAAAAAAATAAGAGTGGGACAGGCTGCATGGCGCAAGCCGCAATCGAGTTGATCGGCATCGACAAGAGTTTTGGCGCCGTGCGCGCCAACCGGGACATCAATCTGGAGATCGCGCGCGGCACCATCCACGGCATCGTCGGCGAGAACGGCGCGGGCAAGTCGACGCTGATGTCGATCCTCTATGGCTTCTACCAGGCCGATAGCGGCGAGATCCGAGTCGGCGGCCAGCCGACGGCGATCAAGACGCCCAACGACGCTATCGCGCTCGGCATCGGCATGGTGCACCAGCACTTCATGCTGGTCGACAACTTCTCGGTGCTGGAAAACGTCATCCTCGGCGCCGAGAGCGATGCGCTACTGAAGAAGAGCATCGCCAAGGCGCGCTCCGAACTCGAGCGGTTGGAGCGCGAATACGGGCTGGAAGTCGATCCCGATGCGATCATCGAGGAACTGCCGGTCGGCCTGCAGCAGCGTGTCGAGATCCTCAAGGCGCTCTATCGCGGCGCCGAGATCCTGATCCTCGACGAACCGACGGGCGTGTTGACACCGGCAGAGGCCGACCATCTGTTCCGCATCCTCAGGCAGCTGAAGGACCAGGGCAAGACGGTGGTGCTGATCACTCACAAACTGCGCGAGATCATGGATATCACCGACACCGTGTCGGTCATGCGTCAGGGAACGATGGTGGCGACGCGCGAGACCGCCAGGACCACAGTCGAGGAACTGGCTGAGCTGATGGTCGGACGGCGCGTGCTCTTGAGGGTCGAAAAGGGCGAGGCGGAAGCCGGCGGCGTCAAGCTCGCGGTCAAGAACCTGACGGTCAAGGATACACGCGGCGTCACCATGGTCGACGACATCTCCTTCGATATCAGGGCCGGCGAGATCGTCGGCATCGCCGGTGTCGCCGGCAACGGACAATCCGAACTGCTCGAGGCGATTTCCGGCATCAGGCGCGCGGTCTCGGGCTCAGTCATGCTCGACGGCAAGCCGATCGACCTGACCGGTGCCGCCGACCCCGGAGAATTGCGCGACCGCGGCCTGGCGCACGTGCCGGAAGATCGCCATCACGTCGGGTTGGTGCTGGCCTTCGAGGAGAACGAGAACTCCATCCTCGGCTATCACGACGATCCCCGCTATCTGAATGGGCCGTTCCTCAACATCGATGCCATCCGCAACGATGCCAAGGACAAGATCGCTAAATACGATATCCGCCCCACGGACTGCCGGCTCAAGACCGCCAATTTTTCCGGCGGCAACCAGCAGAAGATCGTGCTCGCGCGCGAAATGGAACAGGATCCCGGCGTGCTGATTGTCGGCCAGCCGACGCGCGGCGTCGATGTCGGCGCCATCGAATTCATCCACAAGCGCCTGATCGCCATGCGCGACCAGGGCAAGGCAGTGCTGGTGGTGTCGGTCGAGCTGGATGAGATCCGTTCACTCTCCGACCGCATCCTGGTGATGTTTGCCGGCCGCATCGTCGGCGAGCGCGGCCCGGAGGCGAACGAAGGCGAACTTGGCCTGCTGATGGCCGGCGTCGAGCACCAGGAGGCCGCGGAATGAGCACGCCTTACGCCAAGCTGCCGGCCTGGGCAGACTACGGCCTGATCCCGGTGATCAATCTGTTCGTCGCCTTCGTCGTCGCCGGCTTCGTCGTGCTTCTGGTCGGCGAAAACCCCTTGCGCGCCGCCGTCATCCTGGTCGAGGGCGCCTTCGGCAAGGGCTCAGGCATTGCCTTCACCCTCTTCTATGCCACCACGTTCATCTTCACCGGGCTTTCGGTGGCCGTGGCGGCACATTGTGGCCTGTTCAACATCGGCACCGAAGGACAGGCCTACATCGCCGGCCTCGGCATAGCCGTCGTCTGCCTCAGCTTCGACACGACGCTGCCATGGTGGTTGACCTTTCCGCTGGCCATCGTCGCGGCAGCGATCGTGGGCGCGTTGTGGGCTCTGATCCCCGCCTATCTGCAGGCCAAGCGCGGTTCACACATCGTCATCACCACCATAATGTTCAACTTCATCGCCGCCTCGATCATGGTTTACCTGCTGGTTGGCCCGTTGAAGCCGGCAGCCTCGCAAGCGCCGCAGACGCGCAACTTCTTCGCCGGAGCGGAATTGCCGAAGCTCAACTGGATCATCGAACTGTCCGGCGCCAAGATCCGTTCGGCGCCGCTCAACATTTCCTTCCTGCTGGCACTGGCCATGGCCTTCCTGGTCTGGCTGCTGATCTGGCGCACCAAGCTCGGCTATGAGATGCGCACCTACGGTCACAGCCCGAAGGCGGCACGCTATGCCGGCATTTCGGAAACTCGCATCATCATCACCGCCATGATGATCTCGGGCGCGCTCGCCGGCATGATGGCGCTCAATCCGGTGATGGGCGACCAGCACAATGTCGCGATCGATTTCGTTTCCGGCGCCGGTTTCGTCGGCATCGCCGTGGCGCTGATGGGCCGCCTGCACCCGGCCGGCATCGTGCTGGCGGCGATCCTGTTCGGCATGCTTTACCAGGGTGGCGCCGAGCTTGCCTTCGAAATGCCGGCGATCAGCCGCGACATGATCGTCATCATCCAGGGTCTCGTCATCCTGTTTGCCGGCGCGCTCGAGCACATGTTCAGGCCTTACATCCAGGCGCTGTTCGCCTCGTTCAATCCGAGGTCGGTCGGCATGGAAGCGATCAAGAGTAAGGGTGCCTGAGATGGATGTGTTCAACGCAATCGTCCAGACACTGGACTCGACCATCCGCCTCTCGGTGCCGCTGCTGCTGGCATGCCTCGCCGGCCTCTATTCGGAACGCGCCGGCATCTTCGACATTGGTCTCGAGGGTAAGATGCTGGTCGGCGCCTTCGCCGGAGCGGCGGCGGCTTCCGTGTTCCATTCGGCCTTTCTCGGCCTCGGCATGGCCATCCTGATCTCGGTCGGGTTTGCCATGATCCACGGCTTCGCCTCGATCACCCATCGCGGCAACCAGATCGTCTCCGGCGTGGCAATCAATTTCATTGCCGCCGGATCGACCATCATCCTCGGCCAAGCCTGGTTCCAGCAAGGCGGGCGCACGCCGGCGCTGCAACCGGGCGAGCGCTTCGAGGCCATCATTTGGCCTGGTGCCGCCGCCCTGCACGACGTGCCGATCATCGGGCCGATCTATGCCGAACTGCTGTCGGGCCACTCGATCCTGGTCTATCTCGCTTTCGCGATGGTGCCGTTCACCTGGTGGGTGCTGTTTCGCACCCGGTTCGGCCTGCGCCTGCGCGCCGTCGGCGAGAACCCGGCCGCCGTCGATACCGCCGGCATCTCGGTCGCCTGGCTGCGCTACCGGGCACTGATCTGCACGGGCATCCTCACCGGCATCGCCGGCGCCTATCTGTCGATGGTGCAGAATGGCGGCTTCGTGAAGGACATGACCGCCGGCAAGGGCTATATCGCGCTGGCCGCGCTGATCTTCGCCAAGTGGAAGCCGGTCAACGCCATGTTCGCCTGCCTGCTGTTCGGCTTCCTCGATGCGCTGTCGATCCGTCTGCAAGGCTCGCCGCTGCCCATCATCGGCAAGGTGCCGGTGCAGTTCATGCAGGCGCTGCCCTACATCCTCACCGTCATCCTGCTCGCCGGCTTCATCGGCAAGGCCATTCCGCCACGCGCCGGCGGCGTACCATATGTCAAGGAACGCTGAGCGGGAGCAACGGGGCGGCTTAGTGCCGGTTTTTGGACATGATCATCGGAGAGAACACCTGAATGTCGCATGATCTGTTCGAGGCCGCCAAGGCTGCCATGGCCAAGGCCTATGCGCCCTATTCGAAGTTTCCAGTGGGCGCTGCCTTGCGCACCGAGGACGGGCGTATCTTTACCGGCGCCAATATCGAGGTCGCCTCCTATCCGGAAGGCTGGTGCGCGGAGACCACAGCGCTCGGTCACTACATCATGGGCGGGGGCGGCAAGATCGTGGAGATCGCCGTTCTTGCCGAGCGCATGGCGAAATGCTCGCCTTGCGGTGGCTGCCGGCAGCGGCTGGCCGAATTCTGCCGGCCCGAAACCAAGCTCTATCTCTGCGACAATGCCGGCGTGGCCGAAACCGTGACCATGGGCGACATGCTGCCCTATGGTTTCCGCGGCGACATCTTGCAATGAAGACCTGACTCGGAATTGGCTGAAATGACGGAAAAGGCGCTGGATCATCTCATCGAAAGGCTGGACGGTCTCGCACCGTTGACGGCGCTTGTGCTGGGTTCGGGCCTGGGCGGTCTTGTCGACCAGATCGAGGATCCGATCCGCATCTCCTATGCCGAGTTGCCGGGCTTTCCCAGAAGCGGCGTCACCGGCCATGCCGGTGAGGTGGTGGCGGGGCTGTTCGCCGGCGTGCCGGTGCTGATGCTGTCGGGCCGCGCCCACTACTATGAGCACGGCGTTGCTGCGGCGATGCGTCCGGTGCTGGAGGTGCTTGCCGGCATCGGCATCACGAAACTGATCCTCACCAATGCAGCCGGCTCGGTCGATCCGGATATGCCGCCGGGCTCGGTGATGCTGATATCGGACCACATCAATTTCTCGGGCACCAACCCACTCATCGGGGAGCCCAGCGACCGCCGCTTCGTTGGTCTCACCGAAGCCTATGATGCCGGCATCCGCAAGGCGATCGAACGGGCGGCGAAAGCGACCGGCACCGCGCTGCACAAGGGCGTCTACATGTGGTTCTCGGGGCCGTGCTTCGAAACACCCGCTGAAATCCGCATGGCGCGCATCATGGGCGCCAACGCGGTCGGCATGTCGACCGTACCGGAGGTCATTCTCGCCCGTTTCCTCGGGCTGCGCGTCGCCGCCTGTTCGGTCATCACCAATCTGGCGGCCGGCATGACCGGTGCCGAGCTTTCGCACCAGGAGACCAAGGACATGGCACCGATAGGCGGCGCGCGGCTGGCAACCATCCTGCAGCGCGTGTTCCGCGACGGACTGCTGGAGAGCTGATGCTTCCGCAGGAAATCATCCGCCGCAAGCGCGACGGCCTGAGGCTGTCGGAGCAGGAGATCGCCGGCTTCGTCGAGGGCGTGACCGATGGGGCCGTTTCGGACGGTCAGGTCGGTGCCTTCGCCATGGCGGTGTTCTTCAACGGCATGAGCCGCGACGAGGCGGTGGCGCTGACGCTCGCGATGCGCGATTCCGGTGACGTGCTCGACTGGTCGGACCTGCCCGGTCCGGTCACCGACAAGCATTCGACCGGCGGGGTCGGCGACAATGTCTCGCTCATGCTGGCGCCGATCGTCGCCGCCTGTGGCGCCTATGTGCCGATGATATCAGGCCGTGGCCTTGGCCACACCGGCGGCACGCTGGACAAGATGGATGCGATCCCCGGCTATGTGAGCCAGCCCGATATCGCGCTGTTTCGCAAGGCCGTTCTTGAAACCGGCTGCGCCATCATCGGCCAGACCGCCGACCTCGCGCCCGCCGATCGACGGCTCTATGCGATCCGCGACGTCACCGGAACCGTCGAATCGGTGCCGCTGATCACCGCCTCGATCCTGTCGAAGAAGCTGGCTGCCGGGCTGCAATCGCTGGTGCTCGATGTCAAGGTCGGCAACGGCGCCTTCATGGAGAAGTCGCGCGACGCAACCGCACTCGCCAACAGCCTGGTCGAGATCGCCAATGGTGCCGGGCTGAAGGCCTCGGCGTTGATCACCGGCATGAACGAGCCGCTGGCATCGGCCGCCGGCAACGCCGTCGAGGTGCGCAATGCCGTCGATTTCCTCACTGGCCGGTTTCGCGACCATCGGCTGGAGGACGTGACGCTGGCGCTGGCCGCCGAAATGCTGCAGTCGGCGGGACTGGTGTCGTCCAACCAGGATGGCATGCGGCGCGCCACCGAGACGCTCGCCAGCGGCCGCGCCGCCGCCACCTTCTCGCGCATGGTGGCCGCGCTTGGCGGTCCGGCCGATTTCATCGAGAAGCCGGAAAAATATCTGCCAGTGGCGGCGACCGAATTTGCCGTCAGGGCGACCGAAAACGGCTTCGTCACCGGCATCGCCACCCGAGACATTGGGCTCGCCGTGGTTAGCCTGGGAGGCGGACGCACGCGGCCGGACGACAAGGTCGACCCTGCGGTCGGCATCACCAGGCTGTTGCCTATCGGCGCGGAGGTCAGGGTCGGCGAGCCGCTGGCGCTGGTCCATGCCCGCTCATCGGCCAATGCCGAGGCTGCCGCCGCCGCCGTGCTTTCGGCCTATACGGTCGGCGCTTCGAAGCCGGCCGCCGACAAGTCGGTCATCCGGCGGATCCTGCCGCGCGGCTGAGCAATTCCAGGAAAAATGTGTAACGGTTTTCCCGGGAAAAGCGCATAGCGCTTTCCCTTGGGAATTGCGGAAAACGAATAGGACTTTACTGAACGAGCAGCAGCGTGCCGTCCTCGACCTGGTATTTATCGAGCCGATTAAGGAAACTCATGCCGATCAGATTGGTGCGCAGCGCCCTATCTTCGAGCACGATGGTCTGGACGTCGTTGACCGTGATGTTGCCGATCTGCAGGCGGCCGATCATTGCCACGGCTGCCTTGATGGTGCCGTTGGCGGTGCTGACCTCGTGACTGAAGTCGGAAGGGTTCAGCGACAGGCCGATCTTGCGCGCCGTTGAAATGTTGATGGCGACCAGTGTGGCGCCGGTGTCGATCATGCCGTCGATCTGACGTCCGTTGAGTTTGAAGGCCGACGAGAAGTGTCCGCGCTCGTCTGCCGCAACGACGACCTTGCGGCCCATCGGCAGCGGCGCCACCGGCTTGTCGGGGACCGATGCCAAATTGACGTCGGATTGGGCTTCGACCGCTTGTTTGCTCGTCACCGTGGATTTCAGCAGGTTTTCAACGAATTGCGGATTCGACTGATACACAATCGGTATCGATGCCGACGTGCCGGCGAAAACGCCAAGGATGAGAAGTTTGCGCAGCATGGATCGGCCTCGCCGCATGACCCCGAAAATCGGGATCGATTTTCGGAAAGGATCATGCGCAAAATCAAAGCGCTACAGCGTCCTTTGCGCGTCCGAATGGACGCGCGGCGCTGTAGTTGAGGGCCGATCCTTAAGCCCGGATGGTGTTTGCCGCTTTAACGGGCGCCAAAACCGCGCCTTTGCGTAAATATTCGGTAAATAGTACCAGGCAACTTTGCCTGGTACTATTTGGTCCCGTACATGCGGTCGCCGGCATCGCCGAGGCCGGGCATGATGTAGCCCTTCTCGTTGAGCTGGCGGTCGATGGATGCCGTGAAGACGGGAACGTCCGGATGCGCCTTGGTGAAGCGCTCGATGCCTTCGGGCGCTGCCAGCAGGCAAAGGAAACGGATGTTGGTGGCGCCGCGCTCCTTCAGCTTGTCGATCGCCGCGATCGCCGAATTGGCGGTCGCCAGCATCGGATCGACGACGATCACCAGACGGTCGGCGAGGTCGCTCGGCGCCTTGAAGAAATATTCCACCGCTTCCAGTGTTTCGTGATCGCGGTAGAGACCGACATGGGCGACGCGGGCCGCCGGCACCAGGTCGAGCAGGCCTTCCAGCAAGCCGTTGCCGGCGCGCAGCACCGAGGCGAAGACCAGCTTCTTGCCCTCCAGCGTCGGCGCCTCCATGGTTTCCATCGGCGTTTCGATCGTCGTCGTCGTCAGTTCGAGGTTGCGGGTGACCTCGTAGCCAAGCAGCAGCGAGATTTCGCGCAGCAGCCGGCGGAAGCCGGCCGTCGAGGTCTCCTTCTTGCGCATGATGGTCAGCTTGTGCTGGACAAGCGGATGGTCGATGACGGTGACGCCCTTCATGGTGTTCTCCTGATGCCTGCGACCGAAAGTGCGCATGGTCCTTTCGGACGCGCCGCGCTCCAAGCTGCTTGAGCGAACCCTAGCGACAATGCGGCGGCCAAGGAACCGCCTAGCCCGACCCGACCACAGCTTTGTCGGCAGAAATCAGCGTGCCGCGCTGTTCAACCGGGCAAGAAGTGCTGACTTGGTCTTTTTGTCGACGAAAGCGGCTTCGATGGCGGTCCGGGTCACGGCGACCAGCGCCTTTTCGTTCATCGCGAAATGCTCGGCGGCGATGTCGTATTCGCGCTTCAGCGAGGTCCAGAAATAAGGCGGATCGTCGGAATTGAGCGTCACCTTGCAGCCAGCCGTCTGCAGGGCCGGAAACGGATGGTCGGCAAAACTGTCGAACACCTTGAGCGCGATGTTGGAGCCGGGGCAACATTCCAGCACGACGCCCTCGTCGGCGATGCGCCGAACAAGGTCCGGGTTCTCGATGGCACGCACGCCATGGCCGATGCGGGACGGACGGATGTGGTCGAGCGCCGCCTGGACGGTCTCCCAGCCTGTCAGTTCGCCGGCATGGATGGTGATGCCGAGCCCGGCCTCGCGGGCGATCTCGAAAGCCCTGACATAGTCTTCCATCTCGCCGATGCGCTCATCGCCGGCGACGCCGAAACCGGTGACCAGCGGGTGCCCGCAGCGCGCCGCGAAACGCGCCGCCTGCTCGATCGACTCGACGCCGACATGGCGCACGCCGGTAACGATCATGCGGCCCTCGATGCCGGTCTTGGCCTTGGCGCGCGCCATGCCTTCGCCAAGCGCATCGGTATAGGCCTTGGGCGAAAGCCCGGCCTTCCTGGCGTGGTCCGGCGAAGTGAATATCTCGGAATAGATAGCCCCGTCGCGGGCAAGGCTGGTCAGATAATGATCGGCCAGCCGCGCATAGTCCTCCTCGGTCCGGAACAGATCGGAGGAAAAGTCGTAAGCCGCGAGGAAGGACGTGAAATCGTGCCAGACGAACGAACCGTTCTGGATATAAGGCGAGGTGTCCTTGCCGTATTTCTGCGCCTGGCGGATGACGAGTTCAGGCGCCGCTGCCCCTTCGATGTGGCAGTGCAGTTCCGCTTTCAAAGGCATTCAATCATCCCGTCGGTCAGTCCAGGTCTTGAAAACCGCCACCTGGAAGCGCGGCCGAACACCGCGCCTTAAACAATAGCGCCCGCACCATCGATCGGCTATGGTCCCGCCGGTTTTATGACGGATCAAAAAAATGTCAGTTGAGAGAACCACGGCCGCGAGCGGCATGGAAACCTCTTATGGTTTCAAGCGTGTTGGGGCTGGCGACAAGCAGTCCCTGGTCAACGATGTTTTCCACAAGGTGGCCAACCGCTACGACCTGATGAACGATCTGATGTCGGCCGGCCTGCACCGGCTGTGGAAGGATGCCATGGTGACATGGCTCAATCCTCCAAAAAGGACCGGCTGGCGCGTGCTCGACGTTGCCGGCGGCACCGGCGACATCGCCTTTCGCATCGTCGATGCCAGCCACGGCAATGCCCATGCCACGGTGCTCGACATCAATGGCTCGATGCTGGCCGTCGGCCGCGAACGCGCCGAAAAGAAAGGCCTGTCCGGCAACACCGATTTCGTCGAGGCCAATGCCGAGGAACTGCCCTTCCCCGACGCCACATTCGACGCCTACACCATCGCTTTCGGCATCCGCAACGTGCCGCGCATCGATGTCGCACTCGGTGAAGCGTTCCGCGTGTTGAAGCCGGGAGGGCGCTTCCTGTGCCTTGAATTTTCCGAGGTCGAGATGCCGCTGCTCGATAAGGTCTACGAAGCCTGGTCGTTCAACGCCATTCCGAAGATAGGCAAGATGGTGACCGGCGACGGCGAGCCCTATTCCTATCTGGTCGAATCGATCGCAAGGTTTCCCAACCAGCAGAATTTCGCGACGATGATTTCCCGCGCCGGCTTCGATCGCGTTTCCTTCCGCAACTATTCCGGCGGTATTGCCGCGCTTCATTCGGGCTGGAAGCTTTGAGGCCGGGGGGCATTTTTCACGTTCGACATGCGCTATGCCGGTTCGAAGAGCCGGCAGAACGGGCGCGGCCATGAGCACCGCCAGCGCTGGATTTCGGCTTATGCGCGCCGGCTGGGTGCTTATGCGCGAGGGCGTCGTTGCCGCCTTGCCAGGCGACGAACTGTCCGGCCTGCCGAAATTTGGCTGGCGGCTGGCACGGCTGTTCACCCGCCGCCGCGCGCTTGCCTATGAGCGCAGCGACCGGCTGGCCAAGGCGGTCGTCCGGCTCGGTCCCTCCTATGTCAAGCTCGGCCAGTTCCTCGCGACGCGGCCCGACGTCGTCGGCAACGACATGGCGCTCGATCTCGCCATGTTGCAGGACAAGATGCACACCTTCCCGAAGATCGAGGCGGTTGCGGCTATCGAGGCTTCGCTCGGGCGCAAGATCGGCGATCTCTATTCGCATTTTGGCGACCCGGTCGCTGCCGCCTCCATCGCCCAGGTCCATGCCGCCGACGCGATCCACGACGGCGTTGCCACCAAAGTGGCGGTCAAGGTGATTCGGCCGGGAGTGCGCCGCCGCTTCTTCCAGGATCTCGAAAGCTATTTCCTCGCCGCTCGCCTGCAGGAAAAATACATTCCGTCGTCCCGTCGTCTGCGGCCGGTCGAGGTCACCGAGACGCTGGCGCAGACCACCAAAATCGAGATGGATCTTCGCCTCGAGGCGGCGGCGCTTTCGGAACTCGGCGAAAGCACCAAGAACGACCCCGGTTTTCGTGTGCCATCCGTCGACTGGGAGCGCACCGGCCGTGATGTGCTGACCATGGAATGGGTCGACGGCGTCAAGATGAACGACATTGCTGGCCTCGAAGCCGCCGGCCATGATCTGAAGGCGATCGCCGCGAACCTTATTCAGTCGTTCCTGCGCCACACGCTGCGTGACGGGTTCTTCCACGCCGACATGCATCCGGGCAACCTCTTCGTCGAGGCAAACGGCACCATCGTCGCCGTCGATCTCGGCATTGCCGGACGTCTCGGCAAGAAGGAGCGCCGTTTCCTCGCCGAAATCCTCTACGGCTTCATCGTGCGCGACTATCTGCGCGTCGCCGAGGTGCATTTCGAAGCCGGCTACGTGCCGCGCCAGCACAACGTCGCGGCCTTCGCGCAAGCGATCCGGGCGATCGGTGAGCCGATCCATGGCCAGCCGGCCGAGACCATTTCGATGGCCAAGCTTTTGACGCTGCTATTCGAGGTGACCGAACTCTTCGACATGGCGACGCGGCCGGAACTGATCCTGCTGCAGAAGACCATGGTGGTGGTCGAGGGCGTCGCGCGCACGCTCGACCCGGCTTTCAACATGTGGAAGACGGCCGAACCGGTGGTAAGCGGCTGGATCGCCGGCAACCTTGGGCCGCGTGGCATGATGCTCGACGCGCGCGACGGCGCCAAGGCGCTGCTGACGCTGGCCCGCCAGGCGCCCGAGCTTGCGGCGCGCACCGATCGGCTGTCGCGCGAGATCGATCTGATGGCCGAGCACGGCCTGCGCTTCGACGAGACCACCGCACGCGCCATAGGCAAGGCCGAGGCGCATTACAGCCGCTCCGGCCGCCTGGCCCTGTGGGTGATCGCACTGACGCTGGTCTATATCGCCTGGAAGATCGTCTAGCATTCCAGTCGCCTCAGACTCCGAGTCCGCAACTTGCGGCAGTCTGATTGCATTGCTATCATTGCGCTCGGCAATCCCATCCGAGTGCAATCACATGGCCAGCATCACGATCCGCAACCTTGACGATGAGGTCAAGGAGTTGCTGCGCCGATTGGCGGCGGAGAACGACCGCTCCATGGAAGAGCAGGCGCGGGTCATGATCCGGGCCGCCGTTGACGGGCAGATCGGCCCAGTGGGCCGCATCGACCAGATCGAGAAAACGCTGCGCGAGTTGACCAGCGTGCACGGCGCGGCGACCCCGGCTACCGCCCCGGCAGGCAAGAGGCTTTCGCGCGGCCTCTCCGGCAAGCGCATCCTGCTCATCATCGGTGGAGGCATTGCCGCCTACAAGGCGCTCGATCTCATCCGCCGGCTGCGCGAGCGCGGTGCTGCGGTTCGGGTGGTGATGACATCGGCCGCGCAGGAATTCGTCACCACGCTATCGGTCGGCGCGCTCTCGGCCGACCATGTCTTCACCGACCTGTTCGACCGCCAGGACGAGCACGATGTCGGTCATATCAGGTTGTCGCGCGAGGCCGACCTTCTGGTGGTGGCGCCCGCCACTGCCGACCTGATGGCCAAGCTTGCCAATGGCCACGCCAACGATCTTGCCTCCACCGTGCTCATCGCCACCGACAAGCCGGTGTTGATGGCGCCTGCCATGAACCCCAGAATGTGGGCGCATCCGGCCACCCGCCGCAACCGTGCGGCGCTACGGAAGGACGGCATTGCCTTCGTCGGCCCGGCCAAAGGCGAGATGGCCGAAAGCAACGAGGCGGGCGAAGGCCGCATGGCCGAGCCGCTGGAGATCGTCGCCGCCATCGAGGCGCTGCTCGATATCGGCCCCAAGCCGCTGTCGGGGCGCAAGATCATCGTCACCTCCGGCCCGACGCATGAGCCGATCGACCCGGTTCGCTACATCGCCAACCGTTCGTCCGGCAAGCAGGGCCATGCCATCGCCGCGGCACTGGCGAGACTCGGCGCCGATGTGCGTCTCGTCTCCGGCCCGGTCGGCATTGCCGATCCCGCCGGGGTGAAGACCATCCATGTCGAACGTGCGCAAGAGATGCGCGATGCGGTGGAACAGCTTCTGCCCGCCGACGCGGCGGTGTTCGTCGCCGCCGTTGCCGACTGGCGCAGCGAAAATTCGGCCGGTGAGAAGATCAAGAAGGTTGCGGGCGAAGGGCCGCCGGTGCTGCGCATGGTCGAGAACCCCGACATTCTCGCCGGGATTGGCCATCACAGCCAGCGACCCGGGCTTGTGATCGGCTTCGCCGCCGAGACACAGGATCTGTTGCGCAACGCCGAGGCCAAACTCAGAAAGAAGGGCGCCGATTTCATCGTTGCCAACGACGTGTCGCAGGAAAGCGGCGTCGGTCCTTCGGGCGTGATGGGCGGTGATCGCAATCGGGTGCGGATCGTATCGAAGGCCGGCGTCGAGGAATGGCCCGAGATGAGCAAGGACGAAGTGGCGGCGCGGCTCGCCGCCCTGATCGCCGAACGGTTGAAAACGATCGTCGTTTGAGCCGACGCAAAGACGTCCTGCCGCCACGTTCGCTGCGGTGACGCACCGCGTTCAAGCGCGCGCTTCAGGTCCTGCGGGTCCACATGAGCTTTGCGGTCAATTGGTCAAAAGCTCCGCGGTTCGGGCAAGCGCGCCGGCGAAGCCGTTGAGCGGAATGGAAAAGCTCACCGCTTGTCCGGTGTCGGCCGCGAAGGCATCGATCTTCAGGGTGGTACCCGACTTCAGCAGCGGCGTGACAGTCGCATCGAACGCCACCGGCACCAGACAGCCGACGACCTGGCAGGTGTTGAATGCCAGGCTGCCGTCCAGTTTCTGATCGTCGATGGTCAGGCTGACCCCTTTGGCCAACGCCAGGCCGAACGGCAGCGCAAGCGTTCCCGTGGCATCCTCGCCGGTCTTGCTCGACAACTCGATCGCCAGCAGGCGCTGGTTACTTTGCTTGTTGAATTGCTGATGCGACAGGCTGCAGGTCTTGGTCGTGCCTGATATCTGGCAATTGACCGTCCAATCGCCATGGGTTTCGGACAGTGCCGACGCGCCACCAGGTAGCTGCGGCGCATCGACGGCGGCGGGCGGCGCGGTGACCTTGTCGCCCTGCGCCGCCACGGCCGGCACGCCGATGGTGCAGGCAACACCCAGCATCGCCACGAGATACGCGTACTTCCTCATAAAGATCCCTCCCGCCCGGCTCTGCCTCGGGCCAGCTGGAAGCTGACCTTGAGAGACGCGCTGATCGCGTTCCGTTTAATGTTTCGCCGAAGGCGCCATTATACCTGATGGACATGCCGACGCCGTTGACGCCGTTCGGCTCAAGGCCGGCGCCGACCCGATAGAGCGGCGAATCGACGGCTTCCGTCAAGTTCAATGCGAGGTTGCCAGGCAGATTCTAGGCCGCCGCCATTCGGCGGTCGACAGGCCGATTTCGTCTCGATCAACGCTTGGATATGGCACGGCCGGACCGACGTCCCTATATTGAGACCAGGATTCATTACGTGGGAATGAGCGAATGTCGGCGCTTCGACCATCAACGATTTTCACATCGGCAATGGTGGCCACGGCAATGCTGGTGGGCGCTCGCCTGCCCACTTCCGCGCAAGCCCTCAATTCCGCCACCGGCGACAACGCGCTGATCCGGCAGAACGACCTGCAAATCCTGCAAAACAGGGTTCAGCGGCAGCAATACCAGCAGCAACAGCAGCAGTATCGTGCCCAGGACCGTCAGATCGTTCGGCAGCCGCCGACAGTCGTGCAGCAACTCAAGCCAGGCTGCCAGATGCAGATAATCGGCACCACCGCCGTGAGCAATTGCCGCTGACATCCAGGCGTTTTTCATTTATTTAGCCGACTTATGTATTCGGGGTGCCTTTCGGCACACGCGAAAGTTTTGGTTTTGCAACGATGCCTTGTCGCGCTATGCGGCATTGCATCGACTGGATCGACGAAATGGCAGCCACCAAGAAAAAGGCCGTACGCAAGGCAAAGAAGGGCGAGAGGATCCGCCAGGTGGCGGCTATTCCCTTTCGGCTGAACGCGCGCGGCGATATCGAGGTGATGCTGGTGACGTCGCGAACCACCAGACGTTTCATCGTCCCCAAGGGATGGCCGATGACGGGCAAGAGCGGACGCAAGGCGGCCACCATCGAGGCGCAGGAGGAAGCCGGCGTGCTCGGCAAGACACTGAAGCAGCCGGCGGGCACTTATTCCTACTGGAAACGGCTGGCCAACCGCTTTGTCCGCGTCGACGTCATCGTCTATTTGCTTGAGGTGACCGAGGAACTGGCCGACTGGCAGGAAGCCAAACGACGCCAACGGGCCTGGCTGGCGCCGGCCGACGCGGCCATGCTCATCGATGAGCCCGAACTTTCGACATTGGTGAAGACCTTGAATCTCCCCCAGCCTGCGCCGGTCACTCCAGACTAGGGTCAGGCCTCACTCGCCGGTGTCATCCCCTTCGGGAAACGGTCGCGCCGGCGTACCGGTATAGGCCCACAACCACTCGCGCGGCAGCGGCCCCTTGTTCCGCTCGGTTTGCTGCGACTGCTCCCAGGCATGCGCCAGGATGCCGACCGAGCGCGACAGAACGAAAAGCCCGCGCGTCAGCGGCGGCGGAAAGCCGAGTTCGCCATAGATGACGATGAAGGCGAGCGTCAGCAGCGTCAGCGAAAGCTTGTGGGTGTAAAACACCGACCAATCGCCATTCGAGATGGTCATCGCCCGGCGGAACTGGGTTTCGGCGAGTTGCCCCAGGATCATGCCGATGATGACGGGCGCGGTCGGAAAATCGAAGCGCCGCATCAGGGAGCCGGCGGCCCCCAGCAGATAGAGTATGACGAGGTCGATGGGCGATTGCGAAATGCCATAGGTGCCCGACCGTGGCGAACAGCAAAATGCCGGCATAGAGCTGCGGCGCCGGGATGAGCCTCGCGGCGGAGCCCTAGCACCAATCCGCCCCCTGAGTTCTGAACACAATCCGATTCAATTTGAAGCAGTTGCGTGACGCTGCGTAATATTCAGCCGTGCACTGCAAGAATCGCTCGCCAAATAGTTGAAGTCTTTATTCGCTGTTAAGTGCCCCATGATAACTGGACCGTTGTCGCCAGCTGAGCGACATGAGGGCGAACGCAGTCTCAACCGACGAATGAAACAATCGGACAGACGTGCTGACAGGGATCATGGCAAATCCATGGAAATTCGATGAAGCTGGCATCGATGTATGCAAGCCCCCGTCTTCTCGGGCTCGTCTGGCCTTTCATCGCCGTCGTTCTTGTTCAGGCCCTGGTTGCCAGCCTCAGCCTCTACACGCTGTCGGCGGTTCGCGCCTATGTCGGCGGCGAAAGCCAGTGGTCCAAGGGACAGAAACACGCCATCTATTTTCTCAGCCTCTATGCCGGCACCGGCAACGCGGAATTCCTCAGCGAGTATCTTGGAGCGATCGCCGTTCCGCTGGCCGATCGTTCGGCACGCCTGGCGCTTGAGCAGCCCGAGCCCGACACCAACGCGGCGCGCACCGGCTTCCTGCGGGGCGGAAACCATCCCGACGACGTGACGGGGATGATCTGGCTGTTCCAGAATTTCCGCGGCTTCAGCTATCTCGATGCCGCCATCCGGCACTGGACGGCTGCCGATACCATGATCCTCGCCATCCAGCGGCTCGGCGACGCTATGCACGAGACGCTGGGCAAAGGGCCGGCATCAGCGGCCGAGATCAGCGCCTGGAAGGCGGAGATCCATCAGATCGATCATCGGATCAACCCGCTTTCCAAGGCCTTCTCGGACAGCCTCGGTGAGGGGTCGCGCTTCATCAAGATGCTGCTTACCTTTGCCAATCTTGTCACCGCCACCTTGCTGATCCTGCTAGCCGTGTGGCGGACGCGCAAGCTCCTGGCGCAGCGTCAGGCGTTCCAGTTGGCGCTCAATGCCGAGCGTGAGCGCGCGCAGATCACCCTGGCTTCGATCGGACAGGCCGTGATCAGCACCGGCGCCGACGGACGGCTGGACTACATGAACGCGGTCGCCGAAAGATTGCTGGCATGTCCGCTCGGTGTCGCCAGGGGCAAGCCGATCGAGTCGTTATTTCGCCTTGTGGACAAGGACACCAGCGACGAGGATATCAGGCTGATCGAGCGCCTGCTGGCCGGTGAGCCGCGCCGTTCCAGCGCGCGTCCGCAATTGCTGCAGCGGCCGGACGGCTCGGTTGTTCCCGTCGCGGTGACCGGCGCGCCGCTGCTCGTTTCCGGTCACGTCGTCGGCGCGGTGCTCGCCTTCCACGACATGACGCGCGAAGAGGACTATATCGAACGGCTCTCATGGCAGGCATCGCATGATGCGTTGACCGGACTGGCCAACCGGCGCGACTTCGAAAGCCAGCTGGAAAGAACGATCGCGGACTTGGCTGACCAGCCCCGCCAGCACGCGCTGATGTATCTCGACCTCGACCAGTTCAAGCTGGTCAACGACACCTGCGGCCATGCCGCGGGCGACCAGCTGCTGCGCCGGATTTCAGCGCTGCTGACCAATGAATTGCGGCCAGGCGATGTGCTGGCCCGGCTGGGCGGCGACGAGTTCGGCGTGCTGCTCGTCGACTGCGATGCCGACAGTGCGGCCGACATCGCCGAACGGTTGCGCGCCGCCGTGCAAGACCTGCATTTCGCCTGGGACGGCAGACCCTTCAACACCAGCGTCAGCATCGGCATGGTGCAGATCGCCGATGCGCAAGTGACGATCGAGGAAACGCTTAGGGCCGCCGACGTCGCCTGTTACATGGCCAAGGAAAAGGGCCGCAACCGCGTCCAGATCCACAGCGATGGCGACATGGCCTTGCAGGAGCGCTTCGGCGAGATGGCCTGGGTGCAACGCCTGCACGCCGCCCTCGAAGAAAACCGCTTCAGGCTTCATGCCCAGGAAATCTGGCCACTCAACGACGACGACGCCGAGGCAGGTGCACATATCGAGATCCTGTTGCGGCTGACCGACGAAGACGGCGGCTTCGTCACTCCGCAAAGCTTCATTCCCGCGGCAGAGCGTTACGGCCTGATGCCGTCGATCGACCGCTGGGTAGTCCGCAACACGTTCGCCATCCTGGCCGCGCGGCAGGCCGATCCGCGCACGGCTCCGATCTCCACCTGCGCCATCAATCTTTCCGGTGCCACTTTCGGTGACGAGACATTCCTGTGCTTCCTGCGCGAGCAATTCCTCGCCCATCGCATTTCGCCCGCCATGATCTGCCTGGAGATCACCGAAACCAGCGCCATTGCCAATCTCAACAATGCCATGCGGTTCATCGCCGATCTGCACGGCCTGGGCTGCCGCTTCGCGCTCGACGATTTCGGCTCCGGCATGTCGTCCTTCGCCTATCTGAAGCACCTGCAGGTCGACTACCTCAAGATCGACGGCAGCTTCGTCAAGGATATGCTGGAAGACCGAATCGACCACGCCATGGTCGAGATGATCCATCACATCGGCAAGGTCACGGGCAAGCGCACCATTGCTGAGTTCGTCGAAAGCGACGGCATCATTGCCGCACTGAAAAAGATCGGCGTCGATTATGCCCAGGGCTATGCGATCGCGAAGCCTCGGCCATTTGACGCTTCAACGGTATTGCTCTGCCAAGGCGTCGCGCCGGTCGCAGACACCGTCACCGATTCATGGGGCGATCCGGCGCAGAAGCTGCGCCGCAAGGCCAGCTAGAATGCGTCCTCGTTGGGAAGGCTCGCTCAGTTCAGCTTGACCAGAACCACACGGCGGTTCTTGGCGCGGCCCGCGTCATCGTCATTGCTGGCGACAGGCGCCATCATGCCGGCGCCGGCAGCGGTCAGCCGCCCCCCGTCGATGCCGTATTTCGACACAAGTGCCGCCTTGACCGATTGCGCTCGTCGCGACGACAGGTCGAGATTGTAGTCGAAGGCGCCCCGATTGTCGGTGTGGCCGACGACGATCACCGCCATCTTCGGGTCGTTGGCCAGCAGCGTCGAAATTTCCTTCAGCGTCGGTTCCGACTCCGGCTTGATGTCGGCCTTGTCGGTGTCGAAGAAGATGCCGTAGAGCGAAATGCTGCCGGTGGCCGAGAGCGAATCCGCCATCTTGGCTGCCTCGACGACCACCATCTTCTTGTCGCGCGCCTTGGGTTCCAGCACCTGGACGATGGCAACGGTGCGGCCGTTGAGCTCCTTGCAGTAGAGATCGTCGGTCATCGAATAGGTCTGCACGGTCACATAGGCGTCGCCACCGTCCTGCGGCACCTTGGCCGAGAAATAGCGCTGGTCGTTGATGCCGGAGGTCAGCGCGCAGGCGCCATTGGAGAATGCCGCGTCCTTCAAATCGCTCTCATGGTAAGGAATACATCGTCAGGCTCATATCGCCGCCGCCACCACTCGACGAACGGTCAGCGGCACCGCCGCATTCCTCCTTCTTGCATTCGAACAAGGTTTCGCCGCCGGCCGCCGCAATCACATCCTGATAGTTGCGCAGCACTTCGAGCGGCGAGCGCTCGGCCGGCAGCACATAGGCAATGCGGGTCAAGGCGCCCTCGACCTCGGCCTTCTTGTCGGGTGCGAAGACACGGTTGTTCATAGCATCACGCGCGTCCGGGTCGGCGCTCGGCTTCAGCGGCGACAGCGGCACGCTGAAATCGGTGAAGGCCAGTTTCTCATAGGAGACGATGAATGAGCCTTCGTAGCGCTTGGCGAGATGGTTGTCGGCGGCGCCCTCGATATCGGCGGTCGGCACCGTCGCGTCGGCAGCGGCCAACCGCAATGTCAGCGCGAGAACAAACCCCGCCCAGAAAAACGCCATGGCTATCGTCTTGAATGCACGCATCGATCATCCCCCTTCGCACTATGATCGATGCTAGCAGAGCGGGTAAGTCCAGTCGATCACGCCGCCTAGAGCGGGATGAAATTACGGTGAGTCGATAAGGGATTCCCAAATCGGTTGGAATTTGATTGAACTAAACCGCTGCCGCGGTAGCTGATGCGCGGGTCTGGCCTGAGGAGGCCCCTGTCTGAGAAGATTTGGTGTCGAGCC